>NZ_VDEZ01000003.1:0-300000 GCF_017922435.1 Thalassospira sp. ER-Se-21-Dark
GCCTTCACCTCAAAACAGATCCTGGTTCAGTCCGGTGTTGCCATGCTCGCACAGGCAAACCAGATGCCGCAGAACCTGCTGCGTCTGCTGCAGTAATCTGCAAAGCAAAACACGTCTTTACAAAAGGGGCGGCCTTCGGGCCGCCCCTTTTCGCGTCGCAACTGTAGTAATTAAAGTCCAAGTGGCGTGCTTCATCATGACCACATCCATTTAGAGATCAGCACAAAATATATACATCAGGATAATTGCCCACCCAGAATTAGATCGCGTGGCTAGGAGTCGGATTCATTTACAAATCATTAACAAGCCCGGCACGGTAAGTGCTTTGCCCCTTACGCAACCATTTGTTTTTACTGCAAAAAGCGAGGAATCTTTTTTCACTGGACACAAATCTAACCTAAAAGTATATTTCACCCTATATATATTACCGTTTTCATCCCTACGTCTGGGCTGAAAATTTTCTGGCAAATGCGCCGGATCACGGACAACAAGATGTTGCCCAGAGCTATCCATGTAGGAGATGCGTTATGGCTCTTAACATTATTTCGAACTATGCTGCCAATGTTGCACATCGCAACTTGACTGCGTCGGACACAGCAGCGACCCGCTCCCTATCTAAACTGTCGTCAGGTACACGCGTCGTTTCTGCGCGAGATGATGCTGCGTCGATGGCGATTGGCGCGCGTTTGAATGCAACGACAGAGTCTCTCAAAACAGCTTCGGTGAACGTTGGTCAAGCCAACTCGATGCTCCAGATCGCCGATGGCGGCATGGCAACCATCGATAACATTCTGGTGCGAATGAAGACACTTGCTGTTCAGGCATCCTCGGGCAACTTGTCCGACACCGAACGCGGGTTCCTCAATGACGAATTCGTTCAGCTGCGCGAAGAAATCGACCGCATTGCTTCATCGACCAACTTCAACGGCATTCAGCTGCTCGGCGATGGTGGTGACGTTGCATTGAACTTCGACGATCTCGCGGCCGGCGGAAGCGGCGCGGCCCTGAGCCCGGTCAACGGCTTCGACAACTTTGCCATCACCGATAACAACTACTGGGCGACCGATACCGATAGTGACATCACCGATAACAACTTTGAAGTTGATATTGATTATGCTGCCGGTGGTCAGGTCATCATGACGGTGAATGCCACTGTTGATGGCGACAACCGTTCGCAGTCGATCGACGTAACGGACTATGCTTCGGGCGGCACCACCGCAATTGGGGCTGGTGAAAATGCGACCCTGAACTTCGATGAGCTTGGCCTGAGCTTCACGGTGAACACCAACTTCTCGGCATCTGTATCGTCGATTGCCGCAGACAACACTGGTGCGTCGAACTTCGGCTCTGACACCACCTTCAACGGCGTTGCCGGTAACGACTCTTCATTGAATGTCGTTAACATGGCCGCTGACAACGGTCAGGCTCTCCAGCAGAGCGTTGATTTCCAAGTCGGAGCAGGAAATACCGCAAACGATCGAATGTCGATTGAATTTTCGTCAGTAGACTCCGATACCTTGGGTGCCGGCGCCCTTGGTACAGAAGTTTCCATCGCTGACCTTGGGGCAAATGCGATTGATACGGCTGCCGGTGCACAGGAGGCTGTAGAAGTTGTAGGTCGCGCAATTGACGACCTGCAGCGTGCCCGTGCCAATATCGGTACCTATCAAAACCGCTTGGACTTCGCCGGACAAAACTTGGCGACCACGCAGGAAAACACAGAGTCTGCACGCTCGACCCTGCTTGATCTTGATGTTGCGGCAGAAATGACCGCCTTCACCTCCAAGCAGATCCTGGTTCAGTCGGGTGTCGCAATGTTGGCACAAGCAAACCAGATGCCGCAAAACTTGCTGCGTCTGTTACAGTAACCTAACTCTCGTCCCCCGGCACTGATTGCCGGCAATCGTCTTTTTCAAGTTTCATCCTGCTGTTACAGGATGGCGGCTTTAAGGAGCTGAAAAATGGAAGTCGTAAAAAACTATAGTGCGTCGAGTGGCTCTGGGGGTATCCCCCATGCTGCTGCGAGCGTACCGGAAGTCGCACCAGCCAAAGTCAGTGCGGTTTCTTCACCGGTGGCAAAACCGGACAACAAACCTTCTGCAGTTCCGCAGAAAATGCAGGATGCCCTTGCAAGTATGGATCTGCCTGACCTTGCCGATGGCACGGCACGGGTTGAGCTGAACTTCAACCAGGACACCGGCCGCGTCGTGGCAAAAGTCACCGACCGCACCAGCGGTGAAGTCCTGCGCGAGCTGCCATCCAAGGAACTGCAGCAACTGTTCTCGCAAATGCGCGAGTATCTCGGCAGCTTTGTCGACGAAGAAATTTAACACAGCGAGTGGGCGCATATAGGCACGGTTCTTGCAGTTCGGTTTGACAAAACATACCGCTAGCAGGCAAAATCAGCCGGGAGCACCCAAGGAGCTACACCAATGAGCAGTCTGAATTTAAATAATATCTATGTTGGCGATAACGGCCGTGTCCAGTTGTCTGGCGGCTCCTCCAACATCGATTTCGTCGACACCGTCGACAAGATGATTGCTGCCCGTCGTATTCCTGCCGACAATCTTGAAAAACGGATTGAAGCAAACGACGAGAAAATTGCTGCGCTGAAAGAGCTGCAGACGCTTGTTGGTACCCTTAAGGACTCCATGGCGAACCTCTATGGTGCGACCAGCTTTGACAACTCGCGCAACATCTTTGAATCCAAACAAATTTTTGCTTCTACGAACAACACCACCGAAGCAGGATCTTTAATAGGTGTTGTCGCCTCAAACGCCGCCGAGACCGGAAGCTACAAGTTCGAAATCAACCAGGTCGCCAGCAAACACAAGCTTTCAAGTAATACCCAGACTGTCGCGGCAAGCGCTGACGTCACCGGACTTACGGGCACTGGCACATTTACGATAACCGGTGGCACTGGCAGCTCAAGCGTGACCGTCGCGGCCGGTGATACGCTTCAGGACATCCGTGACAAGATCAACAACGTCAAGGATACGACCGGCATCCAGGCCTCGGTCGTCAAGGTGTCAGAAACCGAAAGTACACTGATCCTGACCTCGGTCGAGGAAGGCGAAGCTAATCGCATGTCGTTCAGTGACGACAGCGGCAGTGTTTTGCAAAACCTCGGTGTTCTGACAGACTCAACAACGATCAATGCTGCCAACGTTATTGATGATGGCAACAATGCCAGCATTACGCTTGATGGCATCACTGTTACGCGCGGATCCAACGAATTCTCTGATCTTATTGATGGCCTGAGCATCAGCCTCTATGACGCTGAACCGGGGACCGAGATCACGATTGAGATCGAACAGGACCTTAATCAGGCGAAAACGGCAATCCTCAATTTTGTCGAAGCCTATAATGCTGTTCAGACATTCATCAATGAAAAGACTTTTGTTGACCCGACCACGGGCGAGTCATCGGAAGATGCGGTGTTGCTCGGCAATACGTCTGTCAAAGGCATTGAATCTGCCCTGCAACAGATTGCGGGCTCCTTTGCGAACGGCGTAACCGACAGACCCGACAAGGACGATTATTCGGTTCTGGCTGAAATTGGTCTGGATTTCGTTGCCTATGGCGCGAACGAAGACCCGATGCTCAGCAAGACCATCGATCTTGACGAGGCCGCCCTGAACGAGGCGTTGCTCAACGAACCGCAAGAAGTGATGGAACTGTTCCTGTTCCGCGGGAAGTCGGACAATTCTGACGTCACCATGACCGGTTTTGATGGCAAAACCAATGCTGCAACCTATGAGTTCAACATTGATGCATCGGGCGGTACGATCAACAGCGTCACCTACGATATCACCGTCAATGGCGTGACAACGACCGGCAAGAACGCCGTTGTATCGGGCAACAGCATCCGCACGGCCGACGGTTTGCGCCTGTTTTATGGTGGGGATGCAAATGCATCCGATACAGCGACTGTAACCACCAGCATCGGGATCGGTGCGCAATTCTACTTCGAACTGGATTCTATTCTGGACGAAGAAGACGGGACTTTGACCCAGGCCATCTCCGATCTGGAAGTGCAGACCACTTCTTACGAAGAAAAAGTTGACCGCATTGACGAACGTCTTACCCGGCAGCGAGAAGTCCTTATGGATCAGTTCATTGCAATGGAATCGGCCCTTGCACGCATGAAGAACATTCAGAGTTCTCTTGACGAATTAATGGCTGCAGGACGAGATAAAGGTTAACTTTTGTCTGCCATACATGCACACTGAACTCACGCTTAGCATACCAAGGAGTGTCGCATGAACGAACACGCCGCCCATACATACAAGCAACAGCAGGTCAATACAGCCACACCGGCAAAGATGGTGTTCATGCTGTTTGAAAAGACCTTGTCGCGCTTGCAGGAGGCGCAACACGCGATTGAGCGGAATGACATTCAGGGCCGTTGCAATGCGAACTGCAGTGCACAGGAACTGATTGCCCATCTTTCGAACACTTTGGATATGGAACAGGGCGGCGAGATCGCTGCAAATCTGGAACGACTCTATACCCACTGCATGCTCCGTCTGATGGATGTGGATCGGAAAAATGATCCCAACGCCGCAGCAGAAGTGATCAAGCTTCTGACACCACTTCGGGATTCATGGGCCGAGCTTTCTGAGAAAAGCGAAGGCGAACTGCGTCAGGCAGTTTTGACCGCGCAACAAGCACGCCCGGCGCTTACCAACGAAACGGCAACTGCAAGCGAAGAAACAGAACCACAGGCACCGGCGAAAACCGGCCTGTCAATTTCTGCCTGATCCCAAACACCAGGTATCGCGCACCGGATTAAAGACCTCCGAAATTTTCGGAGGTCTTTTTTGTTTTTGGCCTGCTTTTGACCGGGCCCCTAAATCACAGGTTCATTTTTGCCCGGCATCGGCCAACCCCGCAGAAGGCAAAATCTGCCCTTTCTGCTAACACACTGCTAACCTGCTGAAACTATGTAGAAAACGTTAACAATCAAAACTGGCCCGCCACTTGCACATGTTCTGACACTGCTTCCATAAGGACCAAGGTCATGAACAGCTCTGCGATTACAAACAGCGTGATGCCAACTGTCTCCATTCCCGGCACAAACCCGAGCGAACGCAAGGGATCGGGCTTTGGTGATGTCATGGCGTCAATCACAGACAACTGGTCTGAGCAAAGTCATCAGGTCAAATACGACGCGGCAAAATCTGCCCAGAAGAATTTCGATGATCGGCGCTCAGATATGGAAGCCGAAAGATCCGCACGCGACAAACGCAGCATCAATGAGGCGCGTTCCGAAGATCGCCGCGAAGACGACCCTGTCCGCGCATCACATGATGACTACGAAGATCATGATGATCATGCCAAAATCGAAGATCCAAAATCCGATGAACCGCGCGACGTGGAAGCCAACTCGGAAGATGATCGCGCTGGCGAGGACATGGAAACTGCAGATGGCGGTGATCGTTCAAACGATAACGAAGCGACGTCCCAGGACGGTGAAAAAACTGCTTCCGCATCCGACGAAACCACATCAGCAGAATCAGATGATACCAAGTCAGATGGCAACAGCGCCCTGACGGCCGACGCTGACGTGGTCGATCCCAACCAGCCGACACAAGCCGTTCCGCTTCCGGGATCCCCCGAAGCCATTGAATTGGCCAAGGCCGAAGCCGCTAAAATGAAGGCTGCTGGTACTAATGGTTTAGCAAATGCCCAGAACGCAGCCTTGGCAAATGGTCAGGCAGCAACCGGTGCCACCAATGGTAGCGCCACTGCGGATAGCACGACAGACGGCTTGATGAATTCAACTGCCCTGTCGCAACCTGCTGCAGCGTCCTCTGCCAAGATGGCACTGAATGGTGCGGATGCAGGGGCCGGTGATGAAATGTCCTCGGACAAGTTCCTTTCGCGGGTTGTCGATTCAATGACCGGTGACGGCAAAGGTAAAACCGATGTCACCGGCACCACGAACGCAGCAACCACCGGCCAGACCAATAATAGCACCCAGCAGGCTTCCGCAGCCAACCCGGCACAAACTGCCCAGGCAGCACAGCAGGCAATGGCCGCAGCAGCCGGGCCGAACGCGCAAAACAACCCGACCGCCGCGCAGAATGTGTCAACCAACAGTGTGGTTACAGCAACTGGCGGCACTGAGGCCACAGCAACAGCCAACGGCCAACCGGGAAGTACCAGCAGTCTGCATCAGACCAACACGGGTGGTCAGACCGCGCACACCGCACGTCAGGCCCCCTCGCAACAGGTTCAGCAGCAAGTCGCCGTTTCGATCCGCAATGCAGCCAGCGAAGGCGTTGACAAGATTTCTGTTCAGCTTCGACCGGAACATCTTGGGCGCGTCGATGTCAAAATGGAAATCGGTCAGGATGGCCGAATCCAGGGCGTGATTCAGGCTGACACACGCGAAACACTCGACATGTTGCGTCAAGACTCCCGTGCCTTGCAGCAAGCGCTGAAAGACGCCGGTCTGAATGCAGACAGTCAAAGCTTCACCTTCGAACACAGGAATGAAGGTGGCCAGAGTCAGGAAGGCAACGGCCAATCCCGTATGACCGCCGATCAGGGCAGCAGCCCGGATGAAGGTGACGTCATGAGTGGAACCGAACTCGCCGAACATGTCGCCATTGGCTACGGGATTAATCCCAACGGCCTTGTCGATATCCGGATATAGAAAAGGTAGAGGGCACATCCCATGACCGTTTCATCCCTGACAAACGTTGGCCTTTCTCAGTCCAACACCAATGCCGGTTCAAGCAGCTCTGCCAGTCAGCTAGCGCAAAACTTTGATACGTTTCTGACCCTGCTGACCACGCAGCTCAAGAATCAGGATCCGACCTCGCCGATGGAAAGTGACAAATTCACCGACCAGCTGAGCCAGTTCGCCCAGGTTGAGCAAGGCATTCAGAGCAACAAGAACCTCGAAGACCTGCTCGCAATGCAGGGACAGCAGCGTCAGCTCTCTGCCCTGTCTTATGTCGGTGCGCAGATCGAGGCAGTTGGTGATACCAACTGGCGCGACGAAGGCGAAGAGCTCACCTACAAATACAATGTCGCGCCGGAAGTTCCGCGCCTGAAACTGCAAATTCAGGATCAGAGCGGGAAAACGATCTACTCCGAAGAACTCACCGATGTTTCTGGCCTCCAGACCTTTACCTGGGATGGCAAAAACAACAATGGTGTTGAACAGGACGCAGGTGCCTACACGCTGGTTGTTCAACCTATGGCCGCAAACGGTGACACCTTCAAGGATGACAAGGGCAGACCCGCCTCTGTCGCGATTGGGATCATCGGCACTGTCGACAGTGTCGATATCGACGATACCGACATCTATCTCCGTCTTGGCGATGTCTCTGTGCCGTTCTCGACGCTTACCAACGTTAAGTTGGGCGCGAACAGCACCGATACTGGCACTGACAATACCGATAATACTGATAATACCGGGGATAACTCCGGATCTGAACAGCAGGAAGAAGCCGCCTAGGGCATTCATCCGGATTTGATCAACACCCTGTGAAACAGGAGAAGAAAAATGAGCCTTTTTGGTGCAATGATTTCCGGTGTTTCCGGCCTGAATGCCCAGTCTCAGAACCTGGGCGTCATCTCGGACAACATCTCGAACCTAAACACGATCGGTTACAAGGGAACCATCGGTCGTTTCTCGACCCTTGTAACTGAATCTGCCACAGATACCCGCTACACGCCTGGTGGCGTTCGGTTCCATCCGACCGCATTGATCAGCAAGCAGGGTCTGTTGCAGGCAACCTCGTCAACCACGGCAGCAGCCATTTCTGGCGATGGTTTCTTCATCGTTCGCGGTACCGCATCGCCTGGCACCAATGACGAGCTGTTCTTTACCCGTGCTGGCGACTTCAAGCCGGATGATGACGGCTATCTGCGCAACACCGCAGGCTACTATGTTCAGGGTTGGGCGACTGACCGCGAAGGTGGCCTTCTTGATGCGAACGGTAACGCCACGACTTCAAACAGTTCGGCTGTCACCGATCTTCAGGTCCTTGATATCAACTCGATCCTGACGGCAGCTGCTTCTACCACTACTATCGAATTTGGCGCCAACCTGAACTCGGACGAAACGGCTGTTACCGGTGGCACGGCAACCTCGACCACCACGGGTCTCGATTATGATACGACCGATCTGACGACACTTGCCGGCATCAACAACGGCGACCAGTTCAGCATCACTCACAACGGCACAACGACGACAATCACCATCAATACGGGTGATACGCTCGAAGATCTGGCAACTGCCATCAGTGCGGTGACCGGTATCAATGCCAGCACCACCACAACTGGCACGAACGACACATTGACACTCACAGCTGCTTTTGCCGATCAAGGAGTGACCTTCGCCAACGTCACCGGCACACCATTTAGTGCAACGGGCATTACGGTTCCTGGTGTCCCAGGCACCCTCGCGCCGACCTATACTGCAGGTAACCTTGCAACCGGAACAGTTGCCGAAGACAACTCGATGCCTGTTACGATCTACGACTCCCTTGGTTCGGCGCACACTGTGAACCTTCAGGTTGTCAAACTGGGTCAGAACCGTTGGGGCTTCGAGCTTATTGGCAACACCACGACCGGTGAACTTGATACCACCGATCATCCGAACGGTTTGATCCAGGCAGGTACGGTCACATTCGACGGTTCTGGTAACCTTCAGAGCTTTACGGGTGTGCAGGCGACCATCGGCGCCACAACCATCGGTGTAAACGGCAGCCTGGTCGACACTGATATCTCGGCTGAATGGACCAATGGTTCCGACACCAGCGAATTCACCCTTGATTTCGGTACCATCGGCCTTGGCAACGGCATTACCCAGTTCGCTGCCGGTTCTGATGCGAACGGTAACCTCGTCGAATACACAACTCACTTCATCAACCAGAACGGTGCGCAGGCCGGGACCATGGTGAACTATGCCTTCACCGAGGAAGGCTTCCTGCAGGTGGAATTCGCAAACGGTGTGAAACGCCCGGTCTACAAGCTGGCGATCGCAACGTTCGAAGCCCCTGATGAAATGGAAAACCACACTGGTAACGTTTATCGACAGACACGTGAGTCGGGTGATTACCTGCTGCGTGAACCGGGCCTGAACGGTGCCGGTAACGTTGTCGCATCTGCGCTTGAAGGATCGAACGTCGATCTTGGTGAGGAATTCACCAACATGATCGTTACCCAGCGCGCCTACTCTGCGAACACCAAGACGATCACCACAACCGATGAAATGCTCGACGAGCTGATCCGTATCAAACGGTAATTGACATCTGTTTCAGGGCGTTAGCCCGCCCTGAAACATATTGCACCAATAGAGACTCGCCCGGCACAATTGCCGGGCTTCTTTTTGCCCGATTGACTCACTACATTAAGGGCAGAACAATTCGGTCATCAGATATCCAAGCGATTCAAATCACTGATAAATTTGAATCCGATGACTGGGCAAAAATTGCCGGTTGTTAACCTGTTCTTCAGCATGGAGAACTATTCGTTGTTAATGCTGGTCGTATTCCGCACGGATCGATCCGCATGGGGACAGTGGTAAATTTTCGTTTCGGAGCAGTCGAACGTGGGCGGCTTGTTACAAACACTCAAGGGTCTGGGACCAACGCGGCTGATGGCTATCAGTGGCGTGGGCGTGCTGTTGCTTGTCTTCTTTGCATTCCTGATCATGCGTGTTTCAGCCCCGAATATGGAACTGCTCTATCGCGATCTGGATCCGGCTGACGCCAGCCAGATCGTCAATCGCCTCGAAGACCAGCAGGTTCAGTACCAGTTGCTGAACAACGGTACCGAAATTCTTGTCCCGGCCGATCAGGTCAACCGCATGCGTCTGACCATGGCCGAAAGCGGCCTGCCGACCGGCGGCTCTGTCGGGTATGAAGTATTTGACAATTCCGACGGCTTTGGCGCCACCAGTTTCGAACAGAACATCAACCATGTTCGCGCCCTTGAAGGCGAGCTGGCCCGCACGATCGCATCCATTCAGGCGATCCAGCAGGCACGCGTTCATCTGGTTCTGCCAAAACGTCAGATGTTCTCACGTGAAACCCAGGAAGCCAGTGCCTCTATCGCGGTCAAGATGGCCGGTGGCGAACTGAAACCTGAACAGGTTGTCGCAATCCAGCATCTTGTGGCTGCTGCGGTGCCCCAGCTTGATCCGGGCAAGGTATCGATCATTGATGAACGCGGCCGGTTGCTTGCGCGCGGTGATGGCGAACAACAGTCTTCGACATTCCTGACCCAGACCGCCGATGAAATGCGCATTCGCACCGAAAGCCGCCTGCGCAATACCATCGAAGATCTTCTGTCGCGTTCCCTTGGTTATGGCGAAGTCCGTGCCGAAGTTTCGGTCGAAATGGACTTCAACAAGATTACGACCGCCAACGAGCGGTTTAATCCGGATGAGCGCGTCATTCGTTCAAGCCAGACGATTGAAGAAAACGCGACCAATTCCGAGACAGAGGGCACCGATCCGGTAACGCTTCAGAACAATCTGCCGGATGCCAATTTTGATGCCGCAAACGGTGCAGGAACCCAAAGTCAGGAAAGCCGCACCGAAGAAACGGTCAATTACGAGATTTCCAAAACAACCACCACACAGATCAAGGAAATCGGCGAGATTTCGCGTGTGACAGTGGCCGTCCTTGTTGATGGCACCTACACCACGGATGAAAATGGCGAGCGCCTGTATCAGGAACGCTCCCCGGAAGACCTTGAAAAGATCGCAGCACTCGTGCGAAGTGCCATCGGCTATGACCCGCAACGCAGCGATCAGGTCGAAGTCATCAACATGCAGTTTGCTGATACTGCCGACCTGTTCCCGGATGAAGAGATCGAGACGTTCCTTGGCCTCGACAAGGCTGAGATCTTCCGCATCGCCGAGATGCTGGTGCTGGCGATTGTTGCCATCCTCGTCATCCTGCTGGTGGTACGCCCGCTTCTGACCCGTGCGTTCGAAACTCTGCCGAGTGCGGCGGATATGGCACAGCGTCAGCTTCTTGCCGATGACATGACCGCCGACGGCACGCCGGCCCTTGAAGGTCCGGCACCTGTTCCGATGGCACCTGGCATGGATGACGGCGAAGAACTGATCAACCTGTCGCAGGTTGAAGGTCGCGTGAAAGCATCCTCGGTCAAGAAGATTGGCGAGATCGTGGAGAAACACCCGGAAGAAGCTCTCTCGATCATTCGCAACTGGCTGTATCAGGAGAGCTAATTCTCCTGACAGTTATCGGCTCACTGGCAGCCGCAGGGCTGCCTTCCTTTTGTTGCTCAAGGCGTTTTAGCAGTTCGATATGACGGCCATTGAAAAGTTCACATTCTCACTCAGCTTCGACGATGCCGACAACGTAATCCGTTCGGCAGGCAAAGAGGATGAGCATTACGAACTGGGCACGAAAAAGAAGAAAAAGAAAGAAGAAGAAGCCCCGCCGCCCCCGCCGCCTGTCTATACAGAGGACCAGGGCGCACAGATGGTCGCCGATGCCGAAAAGCGCGGCCACGAACAGGGTTTTGCCGAAGGTCACAAACAGGGCTTTGATGAAGCCCATCAGCAAATCATGGCGTCGCTTGAAAAGGCGGTTGGCGATGTGGAATCCGAAATCGCCGAAAAGCTCGCCCAGATTGACGAGCAGCAAAAGCGCGCCAATGCCAAAATCAACGAAGACGCCATTCACGTTGCCCTTGGTGTCATTCGCAAGCTGGCACCGGCCTGGTCAAAACAGTACCAGATGACCGAAATCGAAGACATCGTGCGCCAATGTCTTGCCAACCTGTTTGAAGCGCCGAAAGTCATGATCAAGGTCAATCCCGACCTTGAAACAGAAGTCGGTGCCGCAGCCCAGCGCATTGCAGACTCCCGTGGCTTTTCCGGCAAGGTTGTTGTGGTTGGCGAACCGGACGTCGCAAGGGGTGATTGTCAGGTATCCTGGGGCGATGGCACCGCGGTTCGCGACAGTGCGCGGATATGGTCGGAAATCAACGCCATCATCGACAATGCACTGACCCTGCATGCCAACGACCATGATCTGCCCGAAAGCGATATGGGCGATCCCGAAATTCAGGAAAGCCGCCTCGCCCCCGAGGCGAAGGCACCGGCACAGCCTTCTGCACCGGTTCAGCCAAGCGGACCGGCGCCGGATCAGGCAGAACCAGCAAATCAGATCACACCCGAGATGCCATCCGCCGAAGAACCCGCTGAGCCCGGCTCTGATACGCAAGAAGGCGATGGCACCGCGGCGCGGAATATGCAAACATTGCAAGAAGATACGAAGGCTGAATCGGCAACCACCGATGGCGCGATGCACGGACCTGAAACGGACACGACACCGCCGCCACAGCCGACACCAGAAGCAAACATTACAGATCAGGCGGGAAACAAGCCTGAACCACAAAAAGACCAGACAACGGCGACAGCGCAAGGCCCTGCACAGCCAAGCAATTCCGGCCCGGAAACCGAACAGACGGCTGCGCAGGAAGACCCGACGACCACAGCCGATGAAACGGCTGCTGTGAAGCAACCGACCAAAGACGCAGGAGACGAAAATGGCTGATGATGACGATCTAGAACTCTCGGAGCTCGACGACGATAACATCGAACTCGAGGGCGAAGGGACCGAACTTCTTGCTGCGGCCGAAGCTGGCAGCGAGCAGATGAAGACTTCCAAGGATCTCGAAGCCGTGTACGATATTCCCGTTCAGGTTTCGGCAGTTCTTGGCAAAGCAACCATGCAAGTCAGTCAATTGCTGAAACTTGGTCGTGGTGCCGTGGTAGAGCTTGACCGTAAAGTTGGTGAAGCTATTGATATCTATGTGAACAACCGTCTCGTCGCACGCGGCGAGGTGGTGGTCGTGGAAGACCGGCTTGGTGTGACCATGACGGAAATCATCAAATCCGAGAAAAGCTAACGTAAGAGAGGATATCCGACTATGGCCGAAGGGGGGACTAAAACGTCGTTTGACATTGCGACAGTCGGGGGACTGGCCATTGGCTTTGCGTTGGTGATTGCTGCAATCATCTTTGGTGGATCGCCTGGTGCGTTTATCGATATCCCCTCTGTCCTGATTGTTATCGGCGGTACAGCAGCCATCACGGCTGTCAGCTTTGCGCTGGGCGAGTTTCTCGGCTCTGGCAAAGTGCTGATGCGCACGATTTTCCACAAATCGCGCAATCCGGCAGATGCGGCACTTCAAATTCTTCAGCTTGCTGAAATCGCCCGCAAAGGCGGTGTTCTGTCCCTTCAGGGGCATCTTGATAGCCTGCAAAGCGAAGAATACCTTTGGAAAGGCTTGTCGCTTGTCGTTGACGGCACCCCGCCCGAAGAAGTCGAAGCCATCATGCGCAAGGACATGAACGCCACCATCGGCCGCCACCAGAAAGGTGCCAACATCATGAAAAAAGCCGGTGACGTTGCACCTGCGATGGGCCTGATCGGGACGCTGATCGGCCTGGTGCAGATGCTTGGTAACCTTGATGATCCGTCTTCGATTGGTCCGTCGATGGCTGTTGCACTTTTGACGACCTTCTATGGCGCGGTTCTGGCCAACATGGTGTTCATGCCGCTTGCCGGGAAGCTTGAACGCAACTCCAGCGACGAGGAACTTTTGAATTCGGTCTACATGGTTGGTGCTGTTTCCATCGGTCGACAGGAAAACCCCCGTCGTCTGGAAATGCTGATCAACTCGATCCTGCCGCCGTCAAAACGCGTCAGCTACTTCGATTGATCGTGAATGTGAATATGGTGGTTCTGGCGCATCAACGCTCTTGTGATGCGCCGGGTCCCCGAAACTGATCGGAAAGAGATGATACGATGCAGGTACTGATCGTTGGTGGACTGGGCGGACAGATAGGCGCAGCCAGCAAGATCGCAATGGCGCGCGGCGCTTCGGTCCAGTTGGCCGAAAGTGTCACGACTGCGCTTAACATCCTGCGGGCGGGCAACCGGATTGATCTGGTTATGGCGGATATCACCCTTGATGTCGCCGCCCTGATTGAAGGCATGGTTGCCGAGCGCATCACAACCCCGGTGGTCGCGTGTGGCATCGGCAATGACGTCAATGGTGCGGTCAATGCGATCAAGGCAGGTGCCCAGGAATTCATCCCCCTGCCCCCAGAAGCCGATCTGATTGCCGCGATTTTCGAAGCCGTCACCGAAGAAAGTCACGCCCTGATCCATCGCGATGCGCGCATGGCCGAGACGCTCCGCCTGGCAAGTCAGGTGGCCAACAGTTCGGCATCCATCCTGATCACGGGCGAAAGCGGCACCGGTAAGGAAATCATTTCGCGCTATGTGCACCGCAAGTCCAATCGTTCGGACAAGCCGTTCGTTGCGGTTAACTGTGCGGCCATCCCTGATAACCTTCTTGAATCCGAACTGTTTGGCCATGAAAAGGGCGCCTTTACCGGCGCTCAGGCACGACGTATCGGCAAGTTCGAAGAAGCCAATGGCGGTACCCTTTTGCTTGATGAAATCAGCGAAATGGATGTGCGCCTTCAGGCCAAGCTTCTGCGTGCCATTCAGGAAAAGGAAATTGACCGGCTTGGCGGCAAAAGCCCGGTCAAGGTCGATGTCCGAATTCTTGCGACCTCGAACCGCAATCTTGAGGCCGAAGTCAATGCCGGCAACTTCCGCGAGGATTTGTATTTCCGCCTGAACGTGGTCAATCTCGACATCCCGTCACTGCGCGAACGTCCCGATGACATCCCGGTTTTGGCCGAGTTCTTTGTCAAAAAATACTCTGATGCCAATGACGTTCCGGTCCGCCCGATCAGCCCGCTTGCCATCCAGCGCCTGCTGTCTCACCACTGGCGGGGCAATGTCCGCGAACTTGAAAATACCATGCACCGTGCGGTTCTGATCGCCGGTCCCGATGAAATCGGGCCAGAAGCCATCATGCTGTCGGGCGAAAGCAACGCACCTGCCCCGGCAGCCGCAGCGCCGGTGTCGCAGGCCCCGGCACCATCTGCGTCTGCACCGGCCCCGTCTACGACGGCACGCGCCAGTTCGGCCTATGCCAGTGCCAATGCCGCCTATGGCGCGGCATCATCGGCCTATCAGCCCAGCGCACCTGCACCTGCCGCCCCTTCGCCGTCCGCACCGGCGAATGAGGCCCCTTCTCGGGATAATGACGCAGACAGCGGCGATGATGGTGCATCCGATGAAAGCACGGCTGGAAACGGTTCTGTGACCTCGGCACTTGTCGGGCGTACTGTTGCTGATGTCGAACGTGATCTGATTATTGATACGCTCAAGCATTGCTTTGGCAACCGCACCCATGCGGCCAACATTCTTGGCATTTCCATCCGGACCCTGCGCAACAAGCTGCGCCAGTATACCGACGAAGGACTTGCTGTACCGGCCCCGGGCGACGGTCACGACTGAACATGAAATTTCGGCGCGCTGTCCCCATCTTCAAGGCAGGTAAAGGCGCAACGAACATCGAGCAAGCAACAGGATAACAAGCAAAGACAATGGCCGAAGGTCAAGACATCACACCGACTGGTTCCGGCGGCTCTGACGGCCCCGGCGGCGGTGCGCCGGGCGGGTTAAATCTCGGCGCCATTCAGTCGCGTGTCGCTTCGGCCATGAAACGTGGCGATATCGCCATGGCGCTCGGCTTTATCATGATCCTTGTGGTCATGATGTTCCCGATGCCGCCCTGGCTGCTTGATTTCATGCTGGCGCTTTCAATCAGCTTCTCTGTGCTGATCCTGATGACATCGCTGTTCATCCAGAAGCCGCTTGAATTCAACTCTTTCCCGACGATCCTGCTGGTGGCAACGTCGCTCAGGCTCGCGCTGAACATTGCGACAACGCGACTGATCCTTGGCTATGGGCACGAAGGTACCCATGCCGCCGGTGCGGTGATCGAGGCGTTTGGCAGCTTCCTGATTTCGGGCAATTTCGTCATCGGGATTATCGTCTTTGCCATCCTTGTCATCATCAACTTTGTCGTTATCACCAAGGGTTCCGGCCGTATTGCCGAGGTCGCGGCACGCTTTACCCTTGATGCCATGCCCGGTAAGCAGATGGCGATTGACGCCGACCTGTCATCAGGCCTGATCAATGAAGAACAGGCAAAGGCCCGCCGTAAGGAACTTGAAGATGAAAGTTCCTTCTTTGGCTCGATGGATGGTGCATCCAAGTTTGTTCGCGGTGATGCGGTTGCCGGTATTCTGATTACGTTTATCAACGTGATCGGCGGCATCATCATCGGCACCGCCCAGATGGGCCTTTCCCTCGCCGAGGCAACCGAAACCTACACGATCCTGACCGTCGGCGACGGTCTGGTCTCGCAGATCCCGGCCCTGATCGTTTCGACTGCTGCGGGTCTTCTGGTCACCAAGGGTGGCCTTGATGGCGCAACCGAGAAGGCCGTTTTCGGGCAGGTCAGTAACTATCCGGCGGCCCTTGGCGTTGCTGCTGCCCTGATGGGCGGCATGTCACTTCTGCCGGGCATTCCGATGATCTGGTTCCTCGGATTGGCGATCGGGTTGGGGTATCTCGCCTACTACATGAGCAAACGCCAGAACGCAGCCGTTGCCGAAGAACAGATGAAAGAATCCCAGGCCGCGGCCGATGCCGCCGGCCCGCCACCAGAAGAACCCATCGCCAATGCCTTGCGCATGGACTATGTCCGTCTTGAACTCGGCTATGGCTTGCTGTCGCTGATCAGCACCGAACGTGGCCAAAAACTGACCGATCAGATCAAGGCACTGCGTCGCCAGCTTGCCGGTGACATGGGCTTTGTCATGCCGTCGGTGCGCATTCAGGACAACATGCAACTGCCCGCTAATACCTATGTGCTCCGCGTTAAGGAGATCGAGGCAGGCCGCGGTGATCTGCGCCCGAACATGTTGCTGGTGATGGATCCGCGCGGCGAGGAAATTACCTTGTCTGGCGAAAAGACGATGGAGCCGACCTTCAACCTGCCGGCCATGTGGATCGAACAGGGCATGAAGGAAGAGGCCATGTTCCGTGGCTATACGGTGGTTGATCCGCAAACCGTGATCACGACGCACATCACCGAAGTGATCAAGGATCACATGCCCGAACTGCTGTCTTATGCCGAAACGCAAAAGCTGCTTGATGAACTTGATGAAGACCAGAAAAAACTGGTCGAGGATATCGTTCCGGGTCAGGTTTCGGTTGGTGGTGTTCAGCGCGTATTGCAGAACCTTTTGACCGAACGCGTTTCCATCCGCGATCTGCCGACGATCCTTGAAGGCATTGCAGAATCCACCGCCTTTACCCGCAATCCGACCTTCATGACCGAACATGTGCGGTCACGACTGGCGCGCCAGTTGTCGGATGTGAATACCAATCAGGATGGCGTCATTCCGCTGGTGACCATGTCGCCGCAGTGGGAACAGATCTTTGCCGAAAGCCTGGTTGGTCAGGGCGAGGAAAAGCAGCTTTCCATTCCGCCAAGCCAGCTTCAGGAATTTATCAACAAGGTCAGAACGACGTTCGAGCGCCTCGGCATGATGGGCGAAAGCCCGGTTCTTCTGACCAGCCCGGGCATTCGCCCCTATGTGCGATCCATTGTCGAGCGTTTCCGCCCGAGCACCGTGGTGATGTCGCAAAACGAAATCCACCCCAAGGCACAGCTGAAAACGCTGGGGCAGGTTTGATGCGCATGATCAACCAAACCGCCCTGCTTGCGGAAATGACAAACCGGGGGGAACTGAATGCGTCTTAAGACCTTCACTGCCCCCACCATGACCGAGGCGATGGGGCTCGTTAAAGAGCACATGGGCACAGATGCCATCATCGTCTCCACCCAGGATATCCCCGGCAGTGGTGTGCGCCTGACCGCCGCCCTTGATCGTGATCCCGACTATGGCGATGACGACGGCCCGGCCCCCGCCCTTCAGGAACAACTTGATGCGGTCGAGGCCGCCCTGACGCGGCATAATTTGCCGGAACGGCTGCGCATTCGCCTGTGCGATTTGATGGGGCGCGAAACGGCTGCTGCATCCGAGCAACAATTGCTGGCTGGTGCGCTTGATGAAATCTTTGATTTCTCACCCCTGCCGGAAAAGAACACGCCGCGCGCGCTGGCCTTCGTTGGCCCGCCCGGATCGGGCAAAACACTGGCGGTTGCCAAAACCGCGGCACGTGCGGTGATGAAAAAACGCAAAGTTGCTGTTCTTTCAACCGATTACAAACGTGCCGGTGGCATGGCCCAGCTTGAGGCCTTTACGCGAATTCTCAAGATTGATCTGCTTGCGGCGAAATCACCGGAGGATCTCAAGGCCCGCTTTGGCGAAATCCGCGAAGCCGATGTCATCCTGATCGATACGGCAAGCTGCAACCCGTATCTTGAAACCGAAATTGGCACGCTTCGTGAATTCATGAAAGCAGTGCCGAGCGAACCGGTGCTGGTGAACCCTGCGGGGATTGATGCCTACGAGGCGGCTGACATTGCCAATGCCTTCGCCGATGGTGGCGCAACACGTGTCGTGATCTCGCGACTTGATGTTGCCGCCCGACTTGGCGGTGCGCTATATGGAGCCGATTCAGGAAATCTTTCCCTTTGTAATGTCAGTATGACAGCCCAGGTTGCGGACGGCCTCACCGCCCTTAGTCCTCTTGCCTTGGCAAAACTTCTGATACCGTCCCATCGCGCTGATACCGCGAAACCGAGCTTCTCCGAGGTCGTGAAATGACTACCAAGTCTGATGCATCACCCAAATCTGCCCCGCGGGCCAAAGGCCGCAATGTCCTTGCAGTTGCATCTGGCAAAGGCGGCGTTGGCAAGACCTGGTTTTCCATTACGCTCACCCATGCGATGGTTCTCGAAGGCCACAAGACCCTTTTGTTTGACGGTGACCTTGGCTTGGCGAACATCGACATTCAGCTTGGCCTGATGCCGAAATATGATCTGGGTGGCGTGATTGCCGGGCGGATCAGCCTGAAAGATGCGGTCACCCACTTCCCCGATGGTGATTTTGATATCATTGCCGGGCGCAGCGGATCGGGCAGCCTTGCCAACCTGCCGGCCACCCGGCTTCAGGCGCTGTCGGACGAATTGCTCCAGACCGGCAAGGAATATGATAAAGTATTGATCGATCTTGGTGCCGGTGTTGATCAGGGCGTGCGTCAGATGACCGGCCTTGCCAATACGGTGATTGTGATTACCAACGGTGATCCGACGTCTTTGACCGACGCCTATGCCTTTATCAAGATCACCCATATGGCCCGCCCGAAAACCGATATCCGGGTGGTGGTCAATATGGCCAAGGACAAGAAAGAAGGTCAGGCGATCTATAACAAGCTTCTCAAGGCGTGCGAGGGCTTCTTGAAGATTTCGCCGCCGTTGCTTGGCGTTATTCGTGCGGATTCCAAGGTATCGGAATGCATTCGCAACCAGACGCCACTTTTGACCCGTCATCCGAACTGCGATGCCGCCCAAGATATAGAGGCAATCGCCCAAACCCTTCTTGAGGAGTAGGTTGTCATGACGCTCCCGCCACAAGCAATATCGCCCGGCGCTGCCGTCGGTGGACATGCTTCGGCGGGTGGTACTGCCGGGCAGGCCAATCAGGGGTCGGTCCCGGCACAAATCAATGCAACCGTCACAACCGCCACCCCGCAACAGGTCGCTGCCGCACTGGCAAAACTCCCGGTGGAAACGTTGTTGCAGGCATCGGTTCAATCGCAATCGGGCAATCAACTGACCCTTGCCACCGCCCTTGGTTCGGTCACGGTCAGGATCCCCACTCCGCTTCCAAGCAATCTCGGCGATCTTCTGTGGGCCCGCATTCCTACAACCAATCCCGGCACCGGACAATCCGCAACGGGCGGCAACCCTTCCGATGGCATGCGCCTGCAACTTCTGCCGCAAACCCTGTTGCCAGGGGGATCCGGGGTGACCGGTGCCCTTGCCAACGGAAATATCGCTGGCAGCAGCCTGACACCCGGCCAGACATTTGGCGCGGTCACGACATCCATCCTGACCATGCCCAATGGCACCCAGTTGCCGGCCGGAAGCCAGACACAGGTCATCTTCCTGGGTCAGGGCACGGTAACCGCACAGCAGGCCGCCAATGCCATGGCGTCCGCTGCCCAAGTCGGTTCTGCTGGTTCGGCGGGTATGGCAGGTGGCGCTGGCACGGGCAGCATGGCTGCCGGAATGGGACCAACCATTGCCGCACAAACAGCCGCCGGGCAGGCCCCCGCTGGCACCTTGATGCTGACCGGGACAGTCTTGCCCCCTGATAGTGCCGAGGCCCGCCTGCTGCCGCAGGGTTTCACCGCCCTTCGCACCTCTGCCGGGATTGTTGGCATCAAATTGCCGGTTCCCGCGCCCACGGGCGCAACCCTGTCATTTAACGTTGATCCATCGGGCGGTGCCAAGGTATCGACATCCGTCCCGATGACCGAGGCACAATTGATTGCGCGCGGTCAGGCCGCCGCCCTTACCCATGACTGGGACAGTCTGCACAGGGCGGTTAGTGCCCTTCAGCAACATGATCCCGGTGCAGCACTCAGCATGCTGAACAACATTCCCCAGGCTGGCCCCAAACTGACCACCACGATGATGTTCTTCTTTGCTGCCATGACAGGTCAGGGCGGCAGTTTGCGTGGCTGGCTCGGCGATCGCGCCGCGACCAGCCTGGCCACACTATCCGATACAGACGGTGGCGGGCTTAAACGGCTTGAAGGTGATTTTGCCCAGTTGCGAGCGATGGCAACCGAAGAACGTCCGGATGGCTGGCGCGTGATGGCGATGCCGTTCAATATGGGCGACAAGATCGAACAGCTTCAATTGGGTTGGCGGCATGGCGATCGTGAAAATGATCCCGACAAACCCGATGATCAGGGCACCCGTTTCCTGCTGGATCTGTCTTTCAGTGTGGTGGGTCACACGCAGCTTGATGGGTTGGTGAAGGGCGAGGACAGCAAGTTTGATCTGATTGTCCGCACCGAAAACCCGTTGCAATCCCATAACCGCGATGACATTCGCGGCATCTTCCGCGAAGCCCTTCAAATTGCCGGTTACACCGGCCATATCCTGTTTCAGGATGGGTCGCGTTTTGTCGAAATTGCCCCGGTGCCCGATGGCAAGGACCCGCATTCCCACCATGGGATCGAGGCATAAGCATCATCATTCTGAAATGAATGCTTTTCCTGCCTCGGGCGCGGACCTATCCTTGAATTTACCTCTTATGACAACGGTTGGAAGCCATGCTTGAGATTTATCAGCGCCGTAATCTGATCCAGACAGAGCCGAACCCGGGTACAAGGATTGATTATGTCGTTACCCTGCAAAGCAATCTGACCGGTGCCAAGGATGTCTTTCCGGCACGCTTGACGCTGCGTTATGTGCCGGACCGCCTGATCCTTAAAACCAGCAATCTCGCAGAATATTACGCAGAGATCGCCAGTATCGAGTTCGAGAATTTCGAAGCCGCCGCCGTTTTGTTGATGGATGATTTCAACAACGAACTGGTGCCGCGCTGGATCAGCCTGCGTCTGGACAAACAGACAGCCGATAACGATCAGGTCTTCCACCACGAAACCGCGCTTGAAGACCGGCAGCCGAAATGGGGCAACCCGCGGCTTCTGGATCGGCTTGAACGTTACTAAGCAATCAGCGGAACGGGTTCCCGTGCACCCACTGGGTCAGGGAATAACGAAGACCCGCCGTGGTCGGTGCAACGCGATGCAAAACAAAGCTCGGAAAGAAGATCGCAGATCCCCGCGCCATCGGTGCATCGATAAAATGCCCGGCCGGGTTAAGCTGCAATTGCCCGCCTTCATACTGATCGGGCTCGGAAAGCTGGATCACCATGGTCAGTTTGCGACGACGTGCAACGTCTGATGCGCCGACGTCACTGTGCCAATCATAATGGCCGCGCAAATCCCCGGCATAGCAGGCAATCTGGGCATCCTCGGCAAACTCTGTCAGGGAAAAGTCAAAGACGTTGCGATTGACCTCGGCAACCAGATCGACAATGCGCCGACAGACAACCGGTTCCTGTTCTTCGTTAAACCATGTGATTTTGGATCGGCGAATATGGGTCGCTGCCTGCCCCTGTACGAGGCCACCTTCATCCATCTCGTGGGCAAAGCCATTGATCAGACGGTCACAGGTCGCCGGATCAAGCGCATCCGGGACAATTGCAAACATTTCTTCAGGGAACATTTACGACACTCTCCAGGCCGCACGGGCCTTTTGATTTAACGTCTGGGGCCCAAGATCATTCTTTGCGACAAGATGCTCTTAAGACCAATCATCGCGCGATACCAGAAAATTCAAAACATGTCATCGATCCATGTTCGTGTATCTAGCCACGCAGTTCAATCACCCTACCACCGGCCGCTGCGCCGTCTTCGGGATCATGGGTTACCATCAGGGTCGGCAGGCTGTTCTTGCGGCAAAGGTCAAACACAAACGACCTGAATTGGGATCGAAGACCACTATCGAGTTTTGAAAATGGCTCATCAAGCAACAAGGCACAAGGTTCTGACAACAGAACCCGCATCAGGGCCACTCGCGCGCGCTGTCCGCCCGACAGTGTTGCCGGATCACGATCATAGAACCCGTCCATCTCGGCACTGCCAAGGGCTGCCTCAACCCGCGCCCGCCGGGCCGCACGCCCCTTGATATGCAAGGGCAAGGCAAAGGCCAGATTGCCGCCCACCGAAAGATGAGGAAACAGCAAGTCATCCTGAAACAGAATGCCGACATGGCGGTCTTGTGGTGCCAAGCCATCAAGCAACCTGCCATCAAGAACCACTTGGCCGGTCACCTCAAACGCATCGGGCAAGGTGCCACAGATATGCCCAAGCAAACTGGATTTCCCCGATCCGCTGGGCCCCATCAGGGTGACAATCTCGCCCGGTGCAATGGTCATATCGACCGCAACCAGTTCACGCCCGTCAAGGCGCACCCGCACGTCATGCAATTCCAGACCGTTTTTGGCTGCTTCAGGCATGCAGCATCCTTCTCATCCTTTGTTCTGGGCACCCATGCCGCGCCGGTGACGGAATAAAACCGCCGGGATCAGCAAGGCCAGGGCAAATCCGGCAAACGGTAAAACCATCTGAAACAGCCCATAAATCCCGATCATCCGACGATCTCCGCCCGATGCCAAGGCAACCGCCTCGGTGGTGACGGTGGCAAAGCGCCCTGCCCCGATCAGAAGCGTTGGCAAATATTGCCCGACCGTCACGGCAAGCCCGACGGCGGCGGCGGTTAAAACCGCACGGGTCAACAGCGGCAAACGCACCTGCCAGAACACCCGCGCGGGCGACGCGCCAAGACAAAGGGCCGTCTGCCCATAGCGCGGATCAAGGGTGCGAAACGGTTCAGACAGGGATAAAAACACATAGGGTGCAACAAACACCAGATGCCCAAGAACGACCGAGACCAAGGTACGTTCCAGCCCAAGCAGGCTAAAGAACACCTGCAAGCCAAACATAAAGCTGATTTGCGGCACCAGAAGCGGCAGATAAATCAAAAACATCGCCCGCCGCCCCGCGACCTTGCCGGTGCGTACCTCGTTCTCAAGACAGGCCAGAACCATTGTCACGGCAATCACAACCGCCGGAATACCGATAAGAAGGGTCGTGGTCAGGCTATTGCCAATCGCATCAAGTTCCCGCGCCCAGAGACGCAATGAAAAACCACGCGGCAAAAGATCGGGAAACGCCCAGAACCCGGCAACACTCCAGACCAGCAAGACCACAAGCCCAAGAACCACCGTCCCAGCCGCCACCAGCGCCATCACCGCTGCCCCCCCGCGCGCAGCACCATCACGCTTGCACCGGTTGCCATCAACAGCCCACTGCGCACCGATTATCGCCACAAGCCGCTCGCCCGCAATCCAGATTGCCATGGCCGCGATCACGATCAGCAATTGCAGCACGGCTGCACTTGATGCCATGAACCGCAATGCAAGATCGGGATCGGACAACCATCCCAGAATGCGCACCGCAAGCGGAGCCGGTGTTGTCGGGGCCAGAATGATCGCCACATCAACAACCGACGTCGAATAGGCCAGAACCGCCAGAACCGGCAAACGGATCTGTGGATAGATGCGTGGCAATGTTGCCTTGAACCATCCGGCAATCCTGCCATAGCCAAGACTTGCTGTGACCTGTGCCGTGCGGTCTGTGTCTGCCTGCGGCAAGGCTGAAAGCGTCATCAGAAACAGAAACGGGATTTCCTTGGCAACCAGTCCGGCAATCAGGGCGATGCCCCACGGGTCATGGATGATCGCAACATCCGGGGGTCGATCCCAACCGGTAAATTGGGCCACCACCCGAACAAACCAGCCCGATGGCGCAATCAAAAATGCCAGACCAAACGCCGCCGTCGCATGCGGTACCGACAGGATCGGCGAGAGGATCCGCTGCAAGGCGTGAAAAGTGCGCGTGCCCTGCCATGCGGCACAAAACAGCATGACAATCGCAACCGAGACAAAGGTTGCGATCAATCCATTGGCCAATGAAAGCCGGATCGAGGCCCCTAACCCCGGCTGTGCTACCAAAGCCTGCCATGGATCAAGGCTGGGCGTTGTGCCCCCAAGGGCCGGCAATATCCCGAACGCAGGCAAGATTGTTCCGATCAGTCCGGCAGAAACCGGGCCAATCATCAGAACAATCGTCAGGATCGGGATAAATCGCAGCATGCGCGATTATTGCACAACGCCGTAACGCTTCTGCCATTCCGTTTCGACAAGCGACATCCAGCTTGGATGCGGTTCGGGCAAGACAGTGCCGCGCTCAGAGGGCGCAAGCGATGCGATGCCGAGATCAAGATTGGCAAAGGCTTCCTGCATGTCTTTGGGAAGTTTATCCATCGCCAGAACCGTATCCGCGCCCCAATATTTCGGGTCCTGCTTGCGCAGTTGGGCTTCGGGTGACATCAGGAAATCGGCCAGTACAACCGCGCCTGCCTTGGCCGACGCGTTATAGGGGATGGCGACAAAGTTGGTATTGCCAAGGGTGCCATTCTCAAACACATAGGACCGCACGGTATCGGGAAGCTCGAACGCCTCGATCGCCGATGACACTTCTCCAGAACTGAACGAAAACGCGATATCGACCTCGTTATCGGCCAGAAGGGTGCGCATCGATGCCCCATTCTGCGGATAGGCTTGACCATCGCGCCACAAAAGCGGCTGCAAGTCTTCAAGATAGCCCCAAAGCGGTGCCAGGGTCGCCTCGGCATCGGTTTCATCGGCGGGCTGTTGCAAAACTTTCGGATCTTTGACCAGTTCGGTCAGAATCTGTTTAAGGAAGGTAGAGCCCATATAGTTCGGCGGCTGCGGATAGGTAAAGCGGCCCGGATGTTTCACCAGCCATTCCAGCAATTGCTGGGCGGACTTCGGAACAGTATCAAGCTTGGCGGTATCGTAATAGAAACTGACCTGCGCCATGCCCCATGGGGCTTCAAGCCCGTCGGTCGGAACGGTGAAGTCATTGATCACGGTTGGTTTGCCTTCGACATCGACATAGGCAAAGTTTGGCGTCTGTTCTGCCCATGGCCCGAACAAAAGGTCATTGCGCTTCATCGCGGCAAAGTTTTCGCCATTAATCCAGATCATGTCGACGGCACCGCCATCATCAACACCGGCGGTCTTTTCCGACAAAACGCGGGTAACGGCATCGGCGGTATCGGTCAGTTTGACTTGGACCACCTCAACGCCATAGCGTTCGCGCACCTGTTCACCGGCCCAGGCGATGTAATCATTAATGCGCGGCTCCCCACCCCAGGCATGCCAGTAAACGGTCTGGCCACGGGCCTGATCAAGAACCGATTGCCAGTTTCCGACATCCGGTGCCGGGTCTGCAAAGGCAGGCGTCGACAACGTCGTCGTCGCAAACCCCACTGCCAACGCCAAAGCAGAAACGAAAGTGCGCATTTTTGATCGCATCTCGGACAATCCTTTTACCTGATGACCCAAAGCCGTTCCCGCATGCCGGGTGTGACTGGTTGATTGGTTTTATACCCGTCAGTTTTTCAACAGACGGCACATAAAATCAATTCACGCTTGCGTTAGGGGCCTATCAAACACACTTTGTCTGCAACAAGTTGTTCGCTTTTTGCGCCCCTGTTTAGGAAGTTTTCGATGTTTGAATGGATGAGTGATCCCAACATGTGGATGGGCCTTGCCACCCTGACCGCGCTGGAAATTGTTCTGGGCATCGACAACATCGTTTTCCTGTCGGTGATTGTCTCGAAACTTCCGCAAAACCAACAGGCATCGGCGCGCCGCATCGGTCTTCTTGCGGCGATGGGCATGCGGCTGGGGCTTTTGGCGGGTATCGCATGGGTCATGCAACTGACTTCGCCGCTTTTCGCAGCCTTTGGTCAGGAAATCAGCGGCCGCGATATGATCCTTATTTTTGGTGGTCTGTTCCTGATTGCCAAGGCGTCCAAGGAAATTCATCACACCATTGACGAGCCCGAAGAACACGGCCCGGGCAAAATCATGTCGAGCTTTGCCATGACCATCGTGCAGATCATGCTGCTTGATATGATTTTCTCGCTTGATAGCGTCATCACAGCGGTTGGTCTGGTCGATCATATCTCGATCATGGTGATTGCGGTCATCGCATCAGTTCTGGTGATGCTGATGGCGGCCAAGACCATTGGCGATTTTGTCGAACAAAATCCCTCTGTCAAAATGTTAGCGCTATCATTCCTTATTCTGGTAGGGTTTGTGCTGCTGCTTGACGGGGTCGAAATACACGTGCCGAAAGGCTACATCTATTTTGCAATGGCCTTTAGCCTGTCGGTGGAGACGCTCAATCTTCTGAACCACAAACGTAAACTCAAACGTCGTGCGCAAGAGAATGGCTGATGAAAAAAGTTGATCCGCCGCTATGTCTGGCAAACGCCTTCATGGAACGCGAACTTGAAAACGTCGACGTATTTGAGTTTCCCGAAGGCACACGCACAGCCGCCGACGCCGCAAACGCCATTGGCTGCGATATCAGCGACATTGGGAAATCACTGGTCTTCATGACCGAGGCATCCCGCCCGGTCCTGATCATCATGAACGGTGCCGATCAAGTCGATCTCGACAAGGTCGCCGCCCTGCTGCGTTTATCCGTCCGCAAGGCCGATGCAGCCGAAGTCCGCGAACATACAGGCTACGCCATTGGCGGCGTTCCGCCCTTTGGCCACGCCAAGCCCGTGGAAACGCTGATTGATAAAAAACTTCTGGCAAAGAAAACCGTCTGGCTTGCCGCCGGGACACCCAAAACAGTGTTTGAGTTTAAAACAAGCGACCTCAAGCGCTTAACCGGCATCGAAACCGGCGTTAATATCGCCGTCTGACAACGCCAACGCAGTTTAAACCTTCTCTATTTCAGATTGTTTTCTATTCACAAAAACAATCTGAAAAGATATTCCTGAATCGGACCGAGTTTCTGATTTCTACTGGAGTATCAAACAGATGAAGACCGCCATCCAAAAAGCTGCAGCAATTCTGTGCTTGGCACTTTTGAGCGCTTGCGCATCACCGGCAGAGTTCCAGAACATGGTGGTGACCGAAGGCATTGACACTGCCGCGACGCAAAACTCCGCTTTCAAAGACAGCATTGTCGTGAAATCGGTCGATGGCGGCGAAGAGACCAATCCGATGTGGACGTCTGAAATCAGCAGTCAGGCTTTTGAAAAGGCTTTGATCGCATCACTCGAAAATGCGCAGCTATTGGCAAAGCTTGATGAAAATGCGCCATATCGTTTGCGTGTCACGTTGCTCGAGGTTGACCAGCCCCTGTTTGGCCTGGACCTGACGGTCAAAACCCGTGTGCGTTACGAAATCATCGAAAAGGACAGCGATAAAACTGTTTTCAGTGAAGAAATTCCAGCAACCCATACCGCGACCTTTGGCGATTCTCCGTTTGCGATCCAGCGTCTGCGACTGGCAAACGAAGGTTCTGCAAAGAACAATATCGCCGCCTTCATTGAACGCGTCATCACCGTTTCGCCTGAAATGTCAGGCGGGAACGTAGCGCTTAAATAAGCCCGTCATCGCGTGTCGCCGAACGCATGCCGATTTCGTCAAGTTCGTCTTGTTCTTTCTTGTCTTCTTCGGCGCGTTCGGCCTCAAGCCGGTTGCGTTCGGCAATTTCGGCGGTTTTAAATTCCTTAAAGGCATCGGCAACTTCATCGCGAAAGACGTCGATCTTTTTTTCCTGTTCGGCAATCATTTTTTCGATTGCCTCACGCTCGGCGATCACCGCGGTGGCAAACCCGCCATAGGCAAACCCCGCAAGTTCCGGATTTTCGGCCGCGATTTTTTGTTCGGCCAGCACCGCCTGTTCGAGGGCCTCTTTTTCCGCCTCAAGATTTCCCAGCACACCAAGCATCTCGCCCAATTGGCGCTGCTTTTCATCAAGCGCCCATTTGCGCATGCGCACCAGTGTTTTGAAATCTTTGGCCATGGGTTACCCCCTAGGGTCCGCGATCATTACGATCCATTCCCCGATGCGTCATTCCCGCCTTCGCTCAGCGCACGCTTGGCCGCGTTCAGGTCCTGCCCGTCACGTTGTGACCGGCTGTTGACCTTGGGTCCGCGATTGATCTTGGGCCCGATTGACGGCGGTGGTGCCGGGCGGGGGGCTGGCATTTCCGGCCCTCCGGCGGGCTGTTGCGGCTTGGCACTTCCCGCTTGCCGCGCCTGTCCACCCGGTTGTCCTTGGGCAGGGGCAGGTTGTTCGGGTTGCTCGGCCAGCATATCGAGGCGCCGGGCCAATTCCAGATATCCCTCATTGAGGCGCGTGCATTCCGTCTTGCGCTGTTTAAGGAATTCCTCGATCAGCGGGAAGTAATGAATGGCTTCGTCGACCTTGGGATCAGTTCCCTTGCGATAGGCGCCAAGGCGGATCAGTTCGGCCATATCATCGTAGGTCGCCAGAAGCTGGCGCGCGCGGGCAACGATCTGGTTTTCTTCCTCGTTATTACAGCCCGGCATGGTACGCGACACGCTGCGCAGGATATTGATCGCTGGATAGCGGCCCTGCTCCGCAATCGCACGGTCCAGCACCACGTGCCCATCCAAAATACCGCGCACCGCGTCAGAAATCGGTTCGTTATGGTCATCACCATCAACCAGAACCGTAAACAGCCCGGTGATCGATCCCTGCCCAGGCCCGCCGGGACCCGCACGTTCCAAAAGACGCGGCAATTCGGCAAAGACGGTCGGCGTATAGCCCTTTGATGCCGGCGGCTCGCCCACCGAAAGACTGATTTCACGTTGCGCCATGGCAAAGCGGGTCACGGAATCCATCATGCACAGCACATCGCGCCCGACATCGCGGAAATATTCCGAAAGCGCCATAGTCATATAGGCCGCCTGACGGCGCATTAGCGGTGGTTCATCCGATGTCGCCACGACGACGACCGAACGACGCAGGCCTTCTTCGCCCAGATCATCCTCGATGAATTCGCGCGCTTCGCGGCCACGTTCGCCAATCAGCCCCACCACCGACACATCCGATGTTGTATGGCGCGTCATCATCGACAGCAAACTTGATTTACCAACACCCGACCCGGCAAAGATGCCCATACGTTGCCCGCGACAGCAGGTCAGAAACGTGTTCATCGCCCGAACGCCAAGATCGATCTTGCCCGCCACGCGCTGGCGCGAATGGGCCGATGGCGGCATGTTGCGGATCGGATAAGGGCGATTGCCCTCAGACAGCGGGCCTTTGCCATCCACAGGCTCGCCAAAGGCATTGACCACACGGCCCAGCCAGCTTTCATCGGGATAGACTTGCGGTTGGGTATCGCCAAGTTCGACTTCGCAGCCGATCCCGATCCCGTCCAGAATACCAAACGGCATCAAAAGGGCGCGTTCATTGCGAAAACCGACAACCTCGCAAATGACGGTTTTGCCGTCGCGGCGTTTGACCTTGCAGCGGTCGCCAACCGACAACGCACCTTCGACACCGCCAATCTCGACCAGAAGGCCCAAAACAGCAGTCACCCGGCCAACCACGCGATAGTCGGGAATACGGCGGAGTTCTGCAACGATATTGCGGCCAATCTGAAACACGGGCGGTTCTTTTCAGCGAAAATGGTACAAACAACTCTTGTAACACGGAAATTTGCCCCGCCGAACGGTCACAGGGGTGGCAAATCGTACCGCGTCGTACCAAATATATAGTCATAATCGGTATTAAAAAGCCGTGTAGACGATTAATTCGATTTTTTTTCGTTGCATAAGGCTTTTGGAATTAACACCGCAAACCGTTGGGAAAACTTGCGTTCCGTCCCCGAGTCGCTTCTTTGAACGAAAAAAAGTTAACAAGTTGCGACTCGCCTGCTTGCCACGAGTCGCAAAGCAACGTATCGTTAACCGAATGGGGAAAATTTCCCAAAGGCCGGCAATCGTTGGGGCGCTTGTCGATCTACCGGATCAACACGGACTTATTGCGGAACACGGTAACGGAGCAGAGACATGCGGGTGCTGCTTGTTGAGGATGACAACACCTATGCTGACAGCATCGAATTGATGCTTAAGTCTGAGGGCATGGTGATTGACACTACCGACCTTGGGGAAGATGGTCTCGAGATCGGCAAGCTTTACGATTATGACATTATTCTTCTGGACCTTATGCTGCCAGATATTGACGGCTACGAGGTCCTGAGACGTTTGCGCGACGCACGCGTCGAAACACCGGTCCTGATCCTGTCGGGTCTGACCGAAACCGAAGACAAGGTCAAAGGCCTTGGCTTTGGCGCAGATGATTATCTGACCAAGCCTTTCGAGAAAACCGAACTTCTGGCACGTGTGCAGGCAATTGTTCGCCGTTCACGCGGCCATGCCCAGTCGATGATTTCGACCGGTAAGCTCAACGTCAACCTGGATGCACGCACCGTCGATGTCGATGGCAAACCGCTGCATCTGACCGGCAAGGAATATGGCATTCTGGAACTGCTGTCGCTGCGCAAGGGCACGACACTGACCAAGGAAATGTTCCTCAACCACCTTTATGGCGGTATGGACGAGCCGGAACTCAAGATCATTGACGTCTTTGTCTGCAAACTGCGCAAGAAAATCCAGTCTGCGACCAAGGGCGACAATTACATCCATACGGTTTGGGGCCGGGGCTATGTCCTGCGCGATCCCGACACCAACAGCGCTGCGGCCTGATTTTCGGGAACTTGGTATCAGGCATGCCTGATGCCGCCCCAACAGTTGCCGCTATACGAAAAACGCCCCGGTTCATATCCGGGGCGTTTTTCGTTTCCGATCACGGCAAATAGATAAGTGGATCAACAAGGCCGCTGATCTGCAACCGATCAATCAGTTCGAAAATCGGGATCACCATCAGAAAGACCAGCCCGTCGCGCAATGTCCGCCACAAAAGATGCGGGCGAACTTCAAGGATCTCGGCATCGCGCCAGGCACCAAACCGCGGACCAAAGCGCGGCACGCGCGCCTTGTAATCTTCAAACGATGTGCCAAAAAGTGTCTCGAGCGCCCTTTCTTCGCGCAGGATCACCGGCAAGAACACACCAAACGCCCCCACCCCGAACAACAGGACAATCAAAAGGCTGCCGGTTTGCGCGCCAATGCCGACCGCGCCGATGAAGCTGAACATATAAAGCGGATTGCGGCTGATGGAATAGGGGCCCGTATCGGTCAGATCGCGGGCCTTGCGCCCGCCGATATACAGCGTGCACCAGGCCCGCCCGAAAATAGCCATCAGGATCAGGACAATCCCGCCGGTCTCGACCGTTTCATGGGTAAACATCTCCACCTGTGCCAGCGACTGCATAAGCGGAAGCGCACACAGCACCAACAGCGCAATGCCTGCAATGGCAAGCTTGCGACGGCGCTGGACACGGCGAAGGTCCTGACGCGGTGTGGCGATCGTGTTTGATGGATTTAAGGTCATTGGCCTTCCCGACTTTCAGTTCAACAGAACAGTCGGCAAGAAACCAACTGTCAGCTACTTCTTGTCGTCCGGTTTGCCAAAGCGGGACCGATCAAAGGTCGTGGACGGGCGCGTGGTTCCGCTGGAACCGCTTGTATTGCTGCTGCCTGTCCCCGGCCGTTGTGTTGTACCGCCGGCACCTGCACCGGTTCCGGTGCCAAGCGGGCGGCGATAGGTCGAACCAGTGGTATCCGTTGTTCCCGGACGTGTGGTTGAACCTGTACCAGTCGAACCTGACGGCCTGCTGAACGCGCTGCCAGTTGTACCCGATCCCGTGCTACCGGTTCCGGTTGTTCCCGGGCGGGTGGTTGACGGGGGGGTGCCAAGCGGGCGCTGGGTAGACGTTGTGCCAAAACCTGAACCTGCGGGGCGGGTTGTTGCCGTCCCTGCTGTTCCGGTTGTTCCTGTTGTCCCGACTGCCGGGCGGGCCGTTGTACCGGTCGTGGTTGCGGCACCGGTTTGCATATGTTTGGGCTTCTGGAAGGCCAAGCCCCCGGGTGCAGCAGCACCGGCCGCACTTGCGGCCCCCGCCTGCGCCTTTTCAAGCGCTGTCAGATCGACTTCCGGTGCCCCCGGACGGTTAAGCTGATAAATGCCACGCTGACGTGCAAGCGGTTTGAACTTGTCGGAAATGCCCAGAACCGTTTCTGCCCCGCCAAGGAACAGGAAACCGTCATCTGGCATCAGGGCAGAAACACGCGAAAGAACATCACTTTTGGTCGGCTGATCGAAATAGATCAGCACGTTACGACAATAGACGACATCAAACTGCCCAAGCGGACGGAAATCTTCCAGAAGGTTGAATTCCTTGTACTGTACCTTGGACCGGATATCGGCAGAGATTTGCCACTGGTCTTCCTTCTTCTGGAAGTACTTGACCAGAAGGCCGATCGGAAGGCCCCTTTGGACTTCGAACTGCGAATACAGGCCGGCACGCGCCTTGGTCAGGATCTCGCGCGAGATATCAGTCCCGACGATATCAATCCGCCAGCCAGCGAGCTGCGACTTGAATTCATCAAGGATCATCGCCAGTGAATAGGGTTCCTGCCCGGAAGAGGCGGCAGCACACCAGATGCGCAGATGTTTCTTCGACGCACGTGTCTTGATCATGTGCGGCAGGACAACATGGCGGAACTGGTCAAACGGTTTGGTATCGCGGAAGAAGAAGCTTTCATTGGTCGTCATCGCATCAACGACTTCTTCGACCAGATTGCGGTCGCCACCGCGCAGCGTACCGATCAGCTCCGTCAGGTCCTTGAGACCCCGTTTGCGTGCAATCGGCATCAACCGGCTTTCGAGCAGATAAGTCTTGTCCTGGCTCAGAACGAGCCCGGACTTTGACTTGATCAATCTGCTTACAAACTCGAAGTCATCCGGCTTCATCATTGTGGGTTAACGACCCCCCGCGAATTTTTTGATATAGGCCGCAATCCCACCCACCGGCAAAACCGCAGAACAGATACCGGCATGCGCCGCAGCGCCCGGCATCCCCCATACAACGCTACTCTGCTCGTCCTGTGCCACGACCATGCCCCCCGCATTGACCACGTCACGTCCACCAAGCATACCATCCTGCCCCATTCCGGTAAGTATTGCAGTCAGAATGTTTCCTCCGTAACTCGCGACCAGACTGCGCAACATCGGATCGACCGACGGACGACAGAAATTCTCGGGCGGGTTCTGATTCAACTTCAGATGCCGACTGGCACCACGCCCCTCTACAGTCATGTGGTAATCACCGGGGGCAAGATAAACCTGTCCACCAACAATTGGCATATTGTTTTGTGCTTCCTGACATTTAAGCCCGGTCAGACGGGTGATGTGCTCGGCCAGAATGGTGGTAAAGGTCGCGGGCATATGCTGGGTAATGAAGATCGGCTGGCGCACGCCATTGAGGCCGCGCAACACTTCAAACAAGGCCTGCGGCCCACCGGTCGAGCTGCCAATCGCGATGGCTTCGACATTGATGCGTTTTTCGGGCAGAAGCGTGACGCCACCGCGTGCGGACTGGCGTTTTGCCGGGGCCGGTGCACTTGCCGAACGGGCCTGTTGGGCGCGCGCACTTTTTTGTGGCGCGGGTGCGGTTGGCCGTTTGGCCGGCGGTGCCGTTCTTGCGCTTGGTGCTGCTGTGGCGGGGCGTTCCGGCATTTTGGGCACGGTTTTGCCCTGCCCGCCTGCCGCAATGGCCGCATCGCGAATAAGTCTGCCCGGATCGCGTGACGGTGCCGTCGAACGCACCGCACCACCAGCCGGGTTGGCAGCCGGTTTTGCGGCCTCCGACGATGCCGGTGTGGCCGGTTGCGGCTTTGGTGCCGGTTGCTGCGGCATCGGCGTCTGGCGCATCTGCGTTGGCTGCGGACGGTGTTGCTGCATCGGGCGGGGGCGCAATTCGGCGGTAAATCGTTTGCGCTGGATCCGGCCTTGTTTGTGAAGCTGCTGATGTTCGACCGACATCTCCGCCCGGAAAGCAGCCGCCTTGCCGTCAGAAGTCACGTCATCCGGCTCGGATGCCTCGGCATCGGGCGCAGTTGATTTTTCCTCTGGTTCCGGTTCGGGTGCGGCTTGGGCAGCAGCCGTTTCTGCCGCGGCAGTTTCTTCGACCTCAAGCATCTTGCGACGCTGTTCAGCCCAGGCTTTCACCTTGTCGAGAAGTTCTTCGCGGAACCCCTCGCCGACATTCAGGTCTTTTGACGAGCTTGGCTTGGGGATGTAATCCACAGCCCCCAGCGTCATCGCCTGGAAACTGATATCGGCATTTCGTTTGGTGAGTGTGGACGCCATGATCACGCGGACTGTCGGATCGATCTCCAACAGTTTCGGCAAGGCCGTCAAACCATCCATTACCGGCATTTCGATATCAAGAACAACGGCTTCGATGCCGCCTTTTTCCATGACTGCCAGTGCTTCTTCGCCATTACTGACCGATCCGACGACTTCGATTTCGGCGTCTTCGGTCATCATACGTGTAACAAGTCCGCGCACGATGGCGGAATCATCCACGATCAGGACTTTGTATGGCGAATGGATGGGCGTTTCTTCCACGTGGTAGCGTCCCCGCTTGATGATGGAGATCGGATCTTGAAGGCTTAAAGGTTCGTGAGCACCCCGGCCTAGATCAGGCCGACCTGCTCGAACTTGGCCTGGATGATCTCGCTATCGAACGGCTTCATGATGTATTCGTTCGCGCCAGCGGTGATGGCTTCCTGAATGTGTTCAAGGTCGTTTTCAGTTGTACAGAACACAACAACAGGATCATCGCCACCAGGCGTTGCACGCAGTTCACGCAGGAACTCGATCCCGCTTTTGACGGGCATGTTCCAATCAAGCAGAACCGCGTCGGGCATGGACTCAAGGCACTTGTCGAGCGCCTCTTGACCGTCCACTGCCTCTACAACCGCAAACCCGATTTCCTCGAGAATGCGTCTTGCTACCATCCGGATGACTTTCGAATCATCGACGACGAGACAACTCTTCATCGACTTCCTTCTCGCTTACTTAGGTCGTTAAGCCACAATGGCAGGAACCGGGCACATTGCGTGCCCGGCATGGGAAATCAGGTTAACCGGCCTGCTTGATCGAAGACGTGAAATCAAGCAGACGGGTCACGTCGAGAATCACCAGAAGCTTCTTGTCGAGACGGAATATACCGTCCGAAAATTCGCGCCAGCGCGGATCAAGCGTTGCCGGGTTCTGTTCGAACGCCTTTTTCGGAACGCTCAGAACCTCACCCACCTGATCGACCATCAGGCTGTAAAGCTCGCCACCTTCATCGACAACGATGCTCATGCCCGGTTCATCGTCTTCACGGTCACGCAGACCAAGACGTTTGCGAACATCAATCGCGGTCACGATACGACCACGCAGGTTCAACGATCCGGCCACTTCCGGCGGTGAAAGCGGGATGCGGGTAATGCGTTGCGGCCCCAGGACATCCTGAACGGTCAGGACAGGGATACCGAAAAGCTGCTTGCCAATATTCGCGGTCACGAAATCCTGGCTGTCACCACCAAGTTCAAGGGCGCCGCCTTTTTCCTGGCTCGGGACGAGTGCGTTTTTATCGCTCATAGGACTGTTCTCCCGCTTACATGCTGCTCAGTGTCTGGATCAGGGTCGAGACAAGCGCATCGCGATCAAATTTGGCCACATAGTCGCTGAAACCGACCTGACGACCGCGTTCGAAGTCTTCCTCTTTGGTGTGCGAGGACAGGGCAATGATTGGAATTTCACCCCATTCTGCATCATCCTGAAGCGCTTCGGCAAATTCAAAGCCGTTCATGCCCGGCATTTCGATGTCACTGATGATCGCGTCAAACAGAACACCACGGTTTTTAAGGTCCATGGCCTGTTCTGCATTTTCGACCGCAGTCACATTGAAACCGGCAACCGACAGCATCGGCGTCAGCAGGTTACGGAAGAACGGGCTGTCATCGATCAAAAGAACACGCTTCTTCTCGCCGCCGTTATCCTCGGTGCCGAACCAGTCGCTGAAGGCCAATTCAAGATAGTAACCGGCATCAATCAGGTCGGTCGCCTTGCCGTCAATCACGGCCGAACCAACCAGACCATCCTGATCCGCGGTCAGTTCAACATTCAGCACGTCATCAACAATATCGACGATCTCGTCGACAACCAGACCCATGGTGCGTTCACGATCCTGGAACACAAGGGTCGGCTGACGGCCTTCTGACTTCATCTGGTAGCTACCGTCGATAAAGACAAGAGGCATAAGCTTGCCGCGGTACTGGACCAGCGGACGGCCATTCGAATGTTCGATATTCTCGACATCGATTTCTTCAAGACGGGCAACCAGTGCCAGCGGAACCGCACGCACTTCGCTGCCACCGGCCCGGAAGACCAGCATGGATGTGGTTTCACGATCCGATGCATCCGCCTTGGCCTTGCCTTCGACACCTTGCGAACCACCAACGGTGATCTCGCCAGTGCGGGTGGCAATGCCGTTCGGATCAAGGATCATGATCACGCTACCGTCGCCAAGGATGGTGTTACCCGAGAACAGCGACAGATCGCGCAGGATCGGGGCCACCGGTTTGACAACGATTTCCTCGGTGTCGAACACGCGGTCAACGATGATACCGAACGAATAGGTACCAACCTGTGCGACGACGATGAATGCTTCTTCATCGACGGCATCGTCGCTTTCCTGAGTGGTATCAAGACCAAGAATTTTCTTGAGCGTGACCAGCGGCAGCAGACGGTTACGCAGGCGCAGGACCGGCGTGTCGTGAATGCGTTCGATGGAATGTTCGGAATTGTTCGATGCACGAACAAGTTCCAGAACGCTGATCTGCGGAATGGCAAAGCGTTCGCCGCCACTTTCCACGATCAGGGCCGACACGATGGCCAGCGTCAGCGGGATCTTGATGATAAAGGTCGACCCACGGCCTTCGACCGATTTCAGTTCGACCGTACCACCGATCTTTTCGATGTTGGTACGCACAACGTCCATACCCACACCACGACCGGAAACCGAAGTCACCTTTTCCGCGGTCGAGAAACCGGCCTTGAAGATGAACTGCTGGATCTGCTGTTCACCCATGCCTTCAAGCTCGCCCTCGGTCGCAAGACCGTTGGCAATCGCCTTGGCTTTAATGCGCTCAAGGTTCAGACCGCGACCGTCATCGGAAATCTCGATGATGATGTGACCGCCTTCATGATACGCATTCAGCGTGACCGTACCGGTTTCAGGCTTGCCTGCATCGCGACGGCCCGGAATATCTTCCAGACCATGGTCGGCAGAGTTACGCACCATGTGGGTCAGCGGGTCCTTGATCAGTTCAAGAACCTGACGGTCCAGTTCGGTATCGGCACCGATCATCTGCAGATCGATTTTCTTGTTCATCTCGAGGGCAAGGTCGCGAACGATACGCGGCAGTTTCGCCCATGCGTTGCCGATCGGCTGCATACGGGTCTTCATCACGCCTTCCTGAAGGTCGGTCGTGATGTGCGACAGGCGCTGCAACGGCACGGTGAATTCGCTGTCATCCTTGCCACGAACCATCTGCAAAAGCTGGTTACGGGTCAGGACGAGTTCGGAAACGAGCGTCATCAGGTTTTCAAGCAGCTCGACATTCACACGAATGGTCTGGGCTGCAACCGAGCTTTCCTTGGCTTCTGCGCGCGGTGCCTCTGCCTTTGGCTTTTCGGCAGCCTTTTTGGCCGGCGCAACTTCCTGGGATTTCGCAGCAGCGGGCGGAGCTGCCGGTTTTGCCTGTGCTTCAGGCTCCGGTTCAGCGGCCGCCGCCGGTTCGTCAGGAACTTCAAAATCGGGATCGTATTCTGCGGCGTCAAAAGCAGCCTGCAGTTTTTCGTCGTCCGTCATCGGAACTTCTTCGTCGGCTTCCTCTGCTGCCGGGGCTGCTGCAGCAGCCGGCGCACCACCCGGAATTTGGCCGGTATCGGCAAAGTGGTTCAGACGACCAATCAGATCAGCATCATTTCCGTCCGGCTCGGCTTCGTTCTGTTCGAGCTCGCCCAGCAGATACTTAATGGTGTCGATCGACTCAAGAACAAGCGTCACGGCATCAGGTGTCACCACCAGTTCGCCGTCACGGATTTTACCGAGCACGTTCTCGCCAGCGTGGGCAACAGCCTCAAGGCGCGGCAGGCCAAGAAAGCCGCAAGTGCCCTTAATGGTGTGAACCAAGCGGAAAATATTGGACAAGATGTCCGGATCATTCGGGTTCTGTTCCAGCTTCACCAGTTCGACGTCAAGCGTCGACAGGCTTTCAGAAGTCTCGGTCAGAAATTCACTTAAAAGATCGTCCATATACCCCCTCCAAATCTCCAACAATCAATAGCTTGTCGGAACTGGAACTCCCATTAAAGCGCCAAATGGCGCAAACGTACTATACTTCGGTATCTTAGGTAGAAGCTATTGCACGCCATTACCAGACCTGCCGGTCAAATTTTTATCCATAGATCAATGCAATATTTCCGTCCTGTTGCAAGACCGAAAGCACTCCACCCCCGAGTTTAGCCAGTTTCCGCAAGAAAAACGCCTGAACATTGCGCGGATCGAGTGCATCAGTAGAAACTTCTTTTTCCAATACATTCATGATTTCAGGGCGCAAGGCAGCGCGTTTGCCTTCGCCCAGAACCGTTACTTTACCGGAGTCGCGCATAACCGAAAGCGTTCCACCGAACGGCAAAGCTTCACGGGCAAGCATAACCATGTTCAATACGATTCGCCCGTGAGATGGATCAATCGGAAGATCCGGCCAATCAAGTGTGACCTTCCCTTCGGCCGCATAAGTCTGTTTTGCCGCTTCTCGCATCGCGGCGGTATCGGCACTGCTGCCCGCACGCCCGAAGGCCAACCGGAACAGTTGCAAACGACGTGCGGCCTCAAGACCACTTTTGCGCATGAGTGCCAGCGCCTCATCGTCGCTAACCCCGTCTTCCCCCATCAGTTCTGCCCCGGCATTGACCGCCCCGACCGGACCGACAAGATCATGACAGATCCGCGAACTGATCAGTTCGATCAAGGTCAGTTCAAGGGTGGCATCCTCTTCCATAGCGCGGGCTCTCCAAGGTCTTTGCGTATCGTCACAACATCGTGCCCCAAGACACAATGCGCTTCCCGAATGGTCCGTTCTGACCGAACAGGTCACTCGCAGAAGCCACAAGATTGCCGCCGATATATTAAGAGCTTATTTAGCACGCTCGAAAATCAGGCTTTTCCGACCCGGCAAATTTTGCCTCTTGGCGATATCGGGTCCGCAACACGCAGCCGCAAATTGCGCGACCTCGGCAAACGACCTATATTGAAGCCAGCAACACAGGATACAGAGCACCCAATGGATTTCTTGCTGACGCCAGGCGCCATCGTGCGTCATCCCAATCAACCGGACTGGGGACTGGGCCGCATTCAGGCCGTTGACGGAGATCGAATCGCTGTCAATTTCGAAGAGGCCGGTCGCCAGATCATCCGCCAGCGCTATGTCGTTCTGGAAATTGTCGAAGCCGCGGCGGGCTACGAATAAGCGCCCTTCCTGCAACCGGTCCTTGAAGGCAACGCTTGGCACATGGATTGCTCGGATCGAATTGTTAATCAATTCACCATACAAGATGGACTCTATCACACACTCGATAGATGAACCTGACACGAGCACAACAGTCTTAAGAAGGTTTCGAAGCCCATGATCGCAGCCAATAAACCACCGCGTGACAGCTTTAAACAGCGCCACCACGTCGCGGCCTTTACCGTGCTGGAACAATTTGCCCAGGGCCTTGTGCATGTTGCCCGCAACCATGGCGGTTCCGTTACCGAAGAACAGATCCTGAAATCGCTCAATAGCCTGCGCGACAACGAAGATTTGTTCGACAATGCATGGGCGATCCTTGAAAGCGACCTCGAAGCGATCAAGACCCGCGAACATGCTGCCCTGCGCCACGATCCGTTCGGACGTCTGCTGGTCTCGCGCTTTGATCATCTGCTTGAAGGCAACGCAGCCGGCGATACCGAACACGGCGCTCTGTCCCGCACCATCCTGCAGCCTTTCTTCAAGGTCATCCGCATGATGGTCGGCATGGACATGCTTCAGGAAATCGATCGCGAAATTCACGAAATCATCGAAGCCCACGCCAATGATGATGACGAGTTGCGCAATCCTTCCGAATACTGGGATCATCTGGCGAAAACCCCGGAAGTCCGGTCGCGGGTCAATCTGGTGTTTGCCCGCATGGCGCTGCATTTCAGCAACTATGAACACCGCAAGAAATGGCTGATCCAGCTGGTCAATGACAACATGGTCCATGGCGAAGAACGTTGGGAATTTACCGAAACCCACTGCATCCGCCTGCTTGATGCGTTGTTTGCCGACGTGCGCAAAACGCTTGCCGTGCCGGAACAGTCCGCCGAACTGGTCGCGCGGATGGGCCGCGAAAACGTCGCCACGCTGCGCGAAGTGGTCAAATGCATTGATGCGGACGTCGCCAAATTACCAAAGTGATGGTGGACCTGCGGGCACCCGTTACCTGACGGTTACCCCTTAACGAACGAATATATGAGCTGCGATCTGTTATCGAATCGTGGCTTATATCGTTTTCACCTGACGGAAAGGTGAACACCACAGATCGAAACAGACTGGTCAAACCCCCGTCTGCTGTGCCACATTCGCCTCACAACGATTGCAAAAAGCCCGGAAACTCAACAACACCTTTGAAACGCCACCATGACCAAACCGCTGATCGACAAATATGGCAGACATGTCTCTTACCTGCGCGTCTCGGTAACCGACCGCTGCGATTTCCGCTGCACCTATTGCATGGCGGAAAACATGACATTTCTGCCAAAATCCGATGTTCTTTCACTCGAAGAACTCGATCAGCTCTGCACGGCTTTCATCACGCGTGGCGTGCGCAAACTGCGCCTGACGGGGGGCGAACCGCTGGTACGCCGGGGCATCATGGATCTGATTGCCAATCTTTCTCGCCATCTAAAAACCGGCGCGCTTGATGAGCTGACCATGACCACCAATGGCAGCCAGTTGACCACCTATGCCGATGATCTGGCCCGCCTTGGTGTGAAGCGCCTGAACATCTCGCTTGATAGTCTGGATTCCCAGAAATTCACCGAAATCACCCGTCGCGGCCGCCTTGAACAGGTGCTGGCCGGGCTTGAGGCCGCCAAACAGGCCGGTATTTCGATCAAGATCAACACCGTCGCCCTTCGCAATTTCAACGAAGACGAAATGTCACGCCTTGTTTCCTGGTGTGGCAAGGAAGGGTTTGACCTGTGCCTGATCGAAACCATGCCGCTTGGCGACATTGACGGTGACCGCACCGATCAGTATTTGCCCCTGACCGCTGTGCGTGAACGTCTGGAACAGGAATACACCCTGATACCGTCCGAATATGTCACCCCGGGCCCGGCCCGCTATACCACGGTGGCCGAAACCGGCGGACGTCTTGGCTTCATCACGCCGCTGACCCATAATTTCTGCGAAGGTTGCAATCGTGTGCGCGTGACCTGCACCGGCACCCTTTACATGTGCCTTGGTCAGGAAGACCACGTTGACCTGCGCGCCGCCCTTCGTACCGGCGACCCGCGTGCCCTTGATCAGATGCTTGATGCTGCCATGGACCTCAAACCCAAAGGCCATGATTTTGTGATTGATCGCAAAGGCCAGAAACCGGCTGTTGGTCGGCATATGAGTATGACCGGGGGCTAAGAACTAAACCGCTTCACAGTATACCAAAATAGGTTTTGATTGCCCACAACGCCGCGGCGACCAAAAGACCGTCTACAACGGTAAAAAGCAACGAACCCACTTTCGAAAATACAGCCCCTTTGATGCCGCGAGTTTCAGCCGAGTTCTGCTCTCCAAAACAACATTTGAAGTTTCTAAGTATTTTTTTGTTGTAAAAAGTGAGTGATGAAATCCCCAATATCACCACGAGCATTGATACGTATCTGTGAATATCGTTTTGTACGCCCATTAGAAAAACAAGCGCCAAACAAAACAGTAAGAAGTTCAAATCTCCAACGTATCTTTTCGCGTAGGTTACGTAGAAGTCTTCCTTCGATTTAATGCGTCTTCGAAGCCGCTCAAAAGTCGCGAAGGTCCAATTTTCATCCGGCCCTTGCACAGTCAGAACATTCTGTTTCTGCCCAAAATCCACCTGAATAACCTTATTTAGGCCAGCGTCTGACGGTTCAGCTCCCCTAATAGTAACAAAGTCTGCCATATCGGGCTCAAAATCGGCTTCCTTAAAGTTGCTCAAAGAAAGAATGTTATGAACACCTTGCTTAAATGAAATAAACACAGGCGCTTGAAATTCATTCTGAATAGATTCGAATAGCCTTACTAGTTCGCTGAAACTAAATGAAACAGCACCAAACTCGTGCCTCTCCATCCTTAAGCTCACAGCAGGAATGGACTTTTTCGGTTCTTCTTTGAGATTAGATGGGAAAAGCAGAAAGTCGCCGGCGGCATTGTTATCTGTGTTCCATTCACCGCGAAAATTCCCCTCGCTGTCAACTTCTCCTACAGCATTAAAGGAACCAGCACCGCTCTCCGGAACCGGATCAACTCGATAGCCGGTTAAGTCAAGTCGCCCGTCAGGAAAACTCTTAACCTCAACACGGAATGCCAAGACCTCACTAAAGTCGGCCTCCTTTAGCCTCAGCAAGCCTCTCCCTTCTTCATCAAGCTTTAAAGAGACGTTTCCTGGATGCGTCCCGACAATACGCCCATTCCAACTTCCTTGAATTCCAGCCACAGCTTACTTCTCTCTGATTATGAGATTAGAAATCAATAATGCTCACTCTAGGGCGCACAAGCAACCAATGGTTGCCAAGTAAGTTCGAAGCTCTGAACCACCAGCAAATGCGAATGGCAACTTACGCAATCAGTACTGCCAAATCCCGGAACCGGAACCTGTGTATCCGTTTCCTGATAGGCAGCGCATAATTCACACTCATTCCCACCCGGCACCACCAGCACCGACACAACCCGTCCGAACCCATTTGACGTCAGTTCATCGACATGCCAATGGGGTTTCTTGGTCGCCTTGCAGTGGCGTTTTACGCGGGCGGCGATACCTCCCGGGCCATTGGCGGAGCCGCAATAAAGATAGGTTCCTTTGGCAAGGGTGATCCCGGCGAAACGTTTGTTTTGAAGCGTCAGGTCAGTTTCGAGTTCGATCACCAGAACGTAAGCTCCGGCAACTTTGGGAAGCTGCCGGAGGGTTTGGTCATTTATCTCTGGGAAAAACGTGCTCACGCGTCAGGAGACTCTCGCAGCAACAGATCAATCGAAAGTCCGGGTCCGGCCATGCCGTTGGTCAGCACCGGTTCACAATGCTCGTTGATCCGTGCACCGATGCGCTGGCGAAAACCGGTGAAACGCTTTGATGCCACCACATCGACCGGTTCATCCAGATGCACCTCGACCCGGAAGACACCGGGTGTCGGGGTAGCGGTGATACTACGGATAAGCCCCGTCACCGCATGCCCCAGATAGGACCCGGCAAAACGTTTGCCGATGCCAAGGTCCGACACATTGGTCGGGATATTACGCCGTGCCATGGCAACAGCTGTGTTCCAGTCACGATAGCCGTGGCTTTGTGCGAGCAGTTCAAGCGAACCGGCATGTGAAACGGACACATCACGCGCCGCCAGTGCTTTGCGCAGGCGTTTGGCCTGTGCCTTAAGCGCGTCGGTCGGTTCAGACTGAATATCGGTGTGAGCGATATTGAGCGTATTGGAAGTCATAGATCGTCTCCACGCAGGAGGCCGGGGGTCCGCATTGCCGGGCCGTACCCTGATCGGGAAACGGGTCCGAAAAATTCATTCAACGCACTTTACCAACGGTATAAACCGTGCGGACGGCAGGCGTGCGCAACCTTCAAAAAGCGTGTTAGCCCAATACCGTCAGAAATACAAGGGGCACATCCTCCGTCGGATGAGCCTGTTATCACCGGATAACGGGCGTTTCACAAAAATTGACAGCCCCCTTAACAACGACATATACCAGTGAAAACAAGTCATATCGGCGGTCCCGAATATTGCGCCGATCAACCATGAGGAATACGCGCCATGGCCATGGAAGCCTATGAAATCGAAAGCATGATCAAGGAAGCCCTGCCCGATGCACAGGTCCGCATCGAGGATTTGCGCGGCGATGGCGATCATTATGCGGCAATTGTCGTTTCCGAACAGTTCCGCGGCAAAACCCGCGTGGTTCAGCATCAAATGGTCTATTCCGCGCTCAAGGGCAAAATGGGCGGTGATCTGCATGCGCTGGCCCTGCAAACCTCTGCCCCGGACTGATCATACCATCTGCAAGGCAGCGCCACCTCGCCACCACCACGACCGCCTTGCCAAACTTTTTCGAGGGCCGTTTCATTTCGGCCCTCAACGACTTTCAGAGCACACTGAACTGGTCCAAAAACGTAGCGGCCGGTCACAACGCCCCAATTAACTGACCACCGCTATACGTTAGGTCCTGCCCCATGTCGTCTCAGGAAAAACCGGCATTGATCGGTCCCGGCCCCCTCGCAGGCCTTGGTGCCTTTATCTTCTGGGGATTTTTCGGCCTGTATTTCAAACAGGTCGCTTTTGCCACCCCGCTTGAAATCCTGTCGCACCGAATTGTCTGGTCTGCCGCCCTGACCCTGTTGCTGGTCTTTGTGCTGGGCCGACGCAAGAAGCTTTGGGAACTGATTTCATCGGCCCGCACCATCGGGCTTTTGTTTCTCTCAAGTCTTTTGGTCGCGGGCAACTGGTTGCTTTACATTTGGGCGGTCAACAGCGCCCATGCCCTTGAAGCCAGCCTTGGCTACTATATCATGCCGCTGATCATGCTGATCCTTGGCCGGATTTTCTTTGCCGAAAAACTCAACCGGATACAGATCCTTTCTGTCGCGATTTGTGCTGCCGGGGTTTTGAACCTTCTGGTGTTTTATGGCGACATGCCATGGGTGGCGGTTGGGCTTTCGACCCTGTTTGGATTTTACGGCGTCATTCGAAAATTTGTTCCGGCCGATCCGATTGCCGGGCTGTTTGTCGAATGCATTCTGATTACGCCACTCGCACTCGGTTATTTGGGCTGGCTGACCTATAACGGCGAGATGACATTCGGGAATATCGGGCCAGTCGAAGACGCGCTTCTGATTGGACTTGGGGTCTGCACAACCGCACCGCTCGTGCTGTTTGCCTATGCCGCGCGCAATATGAAGTTTTCCGCCCTTGGATTGATGCAATATCTCAATCCGACGCTGCAATTCTTTGTGGCTGTTATGATCTTTGGCGAAGCGTTCACCGAAGCGCACATGGTCACCTATGGGCTGGTCTGGTTCGGATTGGCTATTTTCACCTGGGACAACCTGCGCACCGCACGACAAAATCGCGCCAAGAGTTGACAGAACCACAGGTTCCAGCCATATCTTCGGCCATAAAAGTTTACTCCGTATTCGCGGTCGAGAGATCACCGCCCAAAGCCAAGGACAATCATCATGACCGACAATCCGGTTTTCGAGCGCATCCAGAAAGACGTTAATGACAATGACGTCGTCCTGTTCATGAAGGGTACCGCAATGTTCCCGCAGTGCGGCTTCTCTGCCGCTGTTGTTCAGGTCCTGGCCGAGCTTGGCGTTCAGTTCAAGGATATCAATGTCCTGGTCGACCCGGCGATCCGTCAGGGCATCAAGGACTTCTCCAACTGGCCGACCATTCCGCAGCTTTACGTCAAGGGCGAGTTCCTTGGTGGTTGCGACATCGTGCGTGAAATGGCCGCCAGCGGCGAGCTGTCCCAGCACCTTAAAGACAAGGGCGTTGCCGTTGCCGCCTAAGGCAAGAAGGCATAAGGCCTGACCCCATTCAAAACGCGCTGCGCAGGTTTTCTGCCAGCGCGTTTTTTGTGCCCGGACTTCCGGAAAACTCGCCAAATGCGATCATATCCTGTTCTGGATAAAACTATTTCTTGATGGTTTGATCGACATTCCCCATCTTTAGGGCATGCTGCAATTTGCGCCACAGGGGAAATCACAGGCATGAAACCGGCAATCAAAACAATGGCATGTTTTGCGATCTGGCTGTTTGCAATCTGGTTTGCCTTGCCCATCCCGCCCACAGCAGCCCAGATGGCGGTCGTTACCGCCCTAAGCGGCTCAGAGGGCGGCTCAGAAGACGAATCAGAACCCGCCACAGAACTTCCCGAAGATGGGGTGGTTGCCGAAACCTTCAGCTATTATGGCTTCCTTGAAGAAGGCGTCACCCGCACCCAGGCCCGCATTGCTGAAACCATGTCCGGCCTTGATGCCTTTCCAGAAGAACTCGATGCCACACGGGCCTTGCTGTCGACCGATTTTGGCCAGACCGGCTTGATGCGTATTTTGCTGTTTACCGTCATTTTCGTTGGTGTCGGTATCCTGGCCGAGGTGATTTATCGCCGTCTTTCGGCACCGGCCTGTGCCTATCTTGAATCGCAAAGCCCCCGGAAATTCTCGGAACGCCTTAAACACATGGTTGGGCTTTGTGCGCTGTCGCTGTTTTCTCTGCTTGTCTTTGCCATCGGATCGCTTGGCGCGTTCATGATGTTTGACTGGCCGCCAATCATGAAATCGGCCGTGATGTCGCTTTTGATGGCGTTCTTTGCCCTGCGTGTCCTGATCATCGTGTTGCAGTTCCTGTTTGCGCCCAAGGCAGAAGGTCTTCGCATGATCAATGTCGATCCGCAGGCCGCCACCGTGCTGACCAAACGCCTGACCTGGGCGGTGGGGATATCATTGTTTGCCTTTGCCTTGGCCAATGTGTTCGGTGCCGCGCCGACCATGGTTTCGGGTGATATCATCCTGTTTGATGCGGCCGTGGTGATTTCTGTCGTCGCCTTTTGCGCGGTCACGTTGTCAATTGGCCGGTTCTTTGCCAGCCATGCGGCAAGTGCCGAGGTCGAGAAGATGGCCCTGCCAACATCGATTGCCCGTCTGTGGCCGATGATTGTCTGTGGCTGGTTCATTCTGGTGGGCGGGGTGGCAATCATTGGTGCCGAACGCATCCTTAAGGCACTGCTTGCCATCGGGCTTGCCTGTTTGTTTGACGTGGTGTTTCGCAACATCATCGAAAGCCAGCATCGCAAGAAGCTGCAAGTGGCCGAACAGGAAGCCGCAGAGCACAATGCCAGGGCAGAGGCGGCGGCCCATGAACATGACGAAGTGTTTGAACCAATAAAGCCCAAGGCACCTGTTTTTACCAAGGTGCTTAAACGCGGTGTGCGGCTTCTGGCACTGGTGTTTGTGCTGGCAAGTATCTGGCGCATCTGGGGCTTTGACCGGTTGGCTCAGGCCGATGATGCCGGGATCATTGCCCGGATCATTGATAGCTCGACCGAAATCATCATGATCCTTCTGATCGCCGATCTGATCTGGTCGCTGATCAAGACGTTCCTTGATGAACGCATGAGCGCCTCAGCAACGGGCAATGCCGGCGATGAAGGCGGTGGCACCGGGCTTTCGCGGGTTGAAACCCTTTTGCCGCTTTTGAAAAACTTCGCGCTGACCGTGATTGTCATCATGGTGGCAATGGTGACCTTGTCATCATTGGGCGTTGATATCGGGCCACTGATTGCCGGTGCCGGCGTTGTCGGCCTTGCCCTTGGCTTTGGCAGTCAGGCGCTGGTGCGCGATGTGGTGGCCGGTGTGTTCTTCCTGCTTGATGATGCGTTTCGGCTTGGCGAATATATCGAAGTCGACAATCTGCGTGGCCGGGTCGAAAACATCTCCATCCGGTCCATGCAGTTGCGCCATCATCGTGGCCCACTTCAGACCGTCCCGTTTGGCGAGATCAAATCCATCGTCAATCACAGCCGCGACTGGGTGATCGTCAAACTGGAATTCCGTGTGCCGTTTGAAACCGACGTCAACAAGATCAAGAAACTGGTCAAGAAGCTGGCGGCAGAGCTTCTGGAAGATCCGCTGATTGGCGACAGCTTCATCGAACCGCTGAAATCCCAGGGCGTGCGCCGGATGGAAGAATTCAACATGGTGATCGGGCTGAAATACACATCAAAACCCGGCGAACAATTCACCATCCGCAAGACCGTCTATCAGCGGGTTCTCGCCATGTTCAAGGAAAACGGCATCCAGATGGCCTCGCGCAACGTCAAGGTCGATGTGCCGCCAGATGCCACACCTGAACAAAAACAGGAAGCGGTTGCCGCCGCCGCCCAGCAGGCATCCGAGCAACTGAACAAACCGCCCGCCTGATCGCGTTGCCCAGAACGCAGACAAACAAAAACGCCCGCTGTTTCCAGCGGGCGTCTTCGTATCGGTTCGTCGCGAAATCCGTAAGGATTAACGCGAGTAGAATTCGATGACCAGGTTCGGCTGCATCTGAACCGGGTACGGAATTTCTGCGAATTTCGGAACGCGAACGAAGGTACCTTTGAAGGCCTTCGCGTCAACGTCGAGATATTCCGGAACGTCACGTTCGTTCAGGTTGGCAGCTTCCATAACCATCGGGATTTCGCGCGAAGCAGGTTTCACTTCAACAACGTCACCTTCCTGAACCAGGTAGGACGGAATGGTTACTTTCTTGCCGTTAACAAGAATGTGGCCGTGGTTCACGAACTGACGTGCCGCAAACACGGTCGGAACGAATTTCATGCGGTAAATAACCGCATCGAGGCGCTGCTCAAGAATACCAACGAGGGTTTCGGAGGTATCACCCGGACGACGGGATGCTTCTTTGTAGTAGCGCAGGAACTGTTTTTCAGAGATCGAGCCGTAGTAGCCTTTGAGCTGCTGTTTCGCAAACAGCTGGGTACCATAGTCGGTCGGCTTCTTACGGCGGGTTGCGCCGTGCATGCCCGGTGCATATTCGCGCTTGTTCAGCGGCGATTTTGCACGGCCCCAAAGGTTCACACCAAGGCGGCGGTCAATCTTATGCTTTGCAGCAATACGTTTCGACATTTTGTAACTCTCTTTTTTTAAAGATCACTTATTGTCCCGATAGTTTCCAGCCGCCCAAACCTGAGCATGCGGAACGGGGACGAAACCACATGTTTCGACCCACTTTCTCGGAAGTGAGGCGCAATATAGAGATGATTGATCAAGAGTCAAACATTAATCGCGCCCGCCATCCCGCATGGAAGCCCTGCATTTCTGCCGAGTTCTGCTTGAATGGCACCCCACCTGCACCGCGATTGGCAATCGGGTGGAAAATCAGTCCTTTGGCTTGTGCTTGCCACCGCGCATGGCAACAATCATCCCGCGCAGAGTCTGGACTTCCTGATGGGTCAGATTGGCACGGTTAAAGATGTTACGAATATTGCGCGCCATGCCGGGGCGCTTTTCCGCCACCCGAAAGAACCCCGACTCATCAAGTTCGCTTTCAAGATGAAGGAACAGGCGTTCCATATCATCCTTGGTCGCAGGGAAGGTATCCGCCATCATCAATTGATAATCGGGCACATCAACGCCCGCCTGCCACCATTCATAGCCGATCAACAAAACCGCCTGGGCTAGGTTAAGCGACGTAAAACCGGGATTAAGCGGCACGGTGACGACCGCATCACCCATGGCGATATGTTCGTTGCGAACGCCGGTGCGTTCCGGACCAAACATCACGCCGACCTTTTCACCACGCCCGATCACAGCACGCATTTCCGGTGCCAGCCCCTTGGGGGTAAAGACCGGCTTGATGGCATCACGGGTGCGCGCGGTGGTGACGTAAACCCGATTCAGATCGGCCAGCGCATCTTCTTCGCGCTCAAACACCTTGGTGTTGTCGATGACGATATCGGCACCTGACGCATTGGCGGTTGCCCGCTCATTTGGCCAGCCATCACGCGGCCGCACCAGACGCAAATCCACCAAACCACAATTGAGCATCGCGCGCGCGGCCTTGCCGATATTATCGCCAAGCTGCGGCTCAATCAGAATGATTACGGGCGGATTGGCAATCCCTCCTGTTTCAGGCTTGGCACTGCCGATAGGCTCGCTCATCGCGGTATTCTCCGGTCGTCAAAGGAAGGCATAGAAGCTGTTTTTCGGGCGTCCCCGTCCATATTGGCGCTTACTTAGCAAAAGCCAACCGTTCGCGCCAGCCTCCAGATTTAAGCCTCCGGATTGAAACGAAAACAGCCGGACCTTGATATGGCCCGGCTGCATATATTTGGCTGATATCCGATCACATCATCAGGCGTGCTGACTGCGCACACCGGATTTGAACAGTTTATAGGTGATGGAATCGCGAAGCGCGTTATAGGACGCCTCGATAATGTTGGTCGAAACGCCCACCGTCGCCCAGTTATTGCCCTCGGCATCGCGGCTTTCGATCATGACGCGGGTCACCGCACGCGTACCATCGCCGCGGGTTATGATGCGGACCTTATAGTCGATCAGTTCGATCTGTTCGACCGCATCGCGGTATTCCGGCACGGTCAAAAGGACCTTACGAAGGGCCGCATCAAGCGCGTTAACCGGGCCATTGCCTTCGGCGACCGACATGAACTGATCATCGCCAACCACGACTTTGACGGTGGCCTCACTCATGGTGATGACCTGTTCGTCCTGCTCATCAACCCAGCGGCGTTCGTCAATCACACGGAAAGACGTCACCCGGAAATACCGATCAAGCTCGCCCATGGCCTTGCGCGCCAGTAATTCAAAGCTGGCCTCGGCCCCGTCATAGGCATAGCCATCAAACTCACGGCGCTTGACGGTCTCAACCAGTTTGCCGACGGCTTCGGATTTGGGATCAACTTCAACGCCGATCTCGCGGAAACGGGCAAGGATGTTGGACCGGCCCGCCTGATCGGAAACAAGGATATGGCGCTGATTGCCAACCAGATGCGGTTCGATATGCTCGTAACAGGTCGGGTTCTTTTCAACCGCTGAAACATGCAAGCCGCCCTTGTGGGCAAAGGCGCTGTCACCGACATAGGCCGCCTGACGCAGAGGTTCACGGTTCAGCCGCTCATCAAGGATGTGCGAAATGCGACGCAAATGGGTCAGCTGGTCATGGGAAATGCCAACGTCATAGCCCATTTTGAGCATCAGCGTCGGAATGATCGAAATCAGGTTGGCATTGCCGCACCGCTCACCAAGGCCATTCAAAGTACCTTGCACCTGCCGCGCACCGGCACGTACGGCGGCCAAAGAGTTCGCGACCGCATTCTCGGTATCGTTGTGGCAGTGGATGCCAACATGGCTGCCAGGGATCTGGCGGCAGACATCGGTGACAATGTCAAAAATCTCGTCGGGTAGTGTGCCGCCATTGGTGTCACACAAAACAACCCAGCGCGCACCGGCTTCATAGGCCGACTTGATCGCGGCAAGCGCATAGTCCCGGTTGGCCTTGTAACCATCAAAGAAATGCTCGGCATCGAACATGACTTCGGAAACCTTGGTTTTCAGATGGGCAATTGAGTCCGAGATCATCGCCAGATTTTCATCAAGCTCGATCCCGAGCGCCTCGGTCACCTGAAAATCCCAGCTTTTGCCGACCATGCAAACAATCGGTGCATTCTGTGCCAAACTGGTCAGCCCCGGATCGTTTGATGCCGAACGCCCGGCACGGCGGGTCATGCCAAAGGCGGTCAGTTTGGAATTCTTGAGTTTGGGCGGATTGGCAAAGAATGCATCATCCGTCGGGTTTGCCCCCGGCCAGCCGCCTTCAATATAGTCAATCGACAGTTCGTCCAGTGCCTTGGCAATCGCGGTCTTGTCCGCGGCCGAAAAATCCACGCCCTGGGTCTGCTGCCCATCGCGCAAGGTACTGTCATAGAGATAGACGCGCTTGTCTGACATTTTCATTCCAACTGATCGATCGTCTCGGGTGCCGCGGCCGTTTTTGGCCGCCGCTATTCTGTTCGCAAGGCTCATGATTTCATGTCTTTTGCGGGTCTGGCAAATTGCCGCAAAACAGACAGCAGCGCAACAGCATTACTCAAATTGGCATTCCGACGATAATTTCTGCTCTATTTCAACAAATTACCCATCTTTAGGATAGCCGACCTGTCCCCTTGAATGGTTGCAACCACCACTATGCGATGATTACCTTTATCCTAGGTTGTAGTACGCTTGATCAAATCCCTGCACATGTAGAACAAAGCTAATGATCGCGCGACGTCCAAGGACAATAAAAATGGCAAATGACGCCCCCACCAGCGTTGATATCATGATGCTTGCCGGCCTGACGTGGGAACGTACCGGTCGCAATTGCTGGACTGCATCAGACCGTTTTGCCCGCTACATCATATTCCGTGACATCGATGAACGTTGGTATGGCGACTGGGAACGGGACGGGGAATTGACCCGTGCGGACTGGTCTTGCCCAATCCTTGAAACTTTTGCCGAATACATGGTTGATAACGCCCGGCGGCAATCGTCCTGATGACCGGCGGGTAACCATGCCCGCAAAATCAGATACAACTAATGAATTGCCCTTCGAATAAGCGTCCGCCCCGGCTTTTCCTTGCGTTTGACGCCATGTCGATTATGTGTTGGGGTAGCACAACGTTACATAATCCAAGGCAAGCCTAATCCAATGACCAAAGCCATTCCCATGCAGATCGACATTGTTTCGGACGTTGTCTGTCCGTGGTGCATCATCGGGTACAAGAACCTTGAAGATGCCATCAGCCGCCTGGACGGCGAAATTGACGTCACCCTGCGCTGGCATCCGTTCGAACTGAACCGCGATATGCCACCCGAAGGCCAGGACCTGTCGGAACATATCAGCGAAAAATACGGCCTGACCGCCGATCAAAGTGCCGATAACCGCGCCCGCATCACCATGATGGGCGAAAATGTCGGCTTCCCGATCCATTTCGGGTCAGATGCACGCATCTATAACACCTTTGACGCCCACCGCCTTTTGTACTGGGCGGGCAAGGAAGGCGAATACGGCCAGCAGACCGCGCTTAAACTCAACCTGTTTGCCGCCTACTTCCAGGGCGGTGACAACACCGCCGACCATGGTGTTTTGAAACGCGCGGTCGAGGAAGTTGGCCTTTCACCGGAACGCGCCGCCGAAATCCTTGCCAGCGACGAATTCGCCAAGGAAGTCCGCGCCGAGGAAGACGAATTTGGCGATGCCGGCATCAGTTCGGTACCAACCTATGTGGTCAATGGAAAATTCGCCATTTCCGGCGGCCACCCACCAGAAGTGTTCGAACAGGCCCTTTCGGAAATCGCGCGTCAGGGTGATGAAATCCTTGCCGAAGCACAAAACGACGCCTGATTAGGCCCAAGTGCAGACAGATGAACAAAGCCCGGTCCATTGGATCGGGCTTTTTCGTTGCCCTCGACAGAACTCAAATACCGATCTAGGCTGATCTTGCCACCACACAAGGAAACGCCCCATGATCAGCCTTGCCGAGTTTGGGCAATATCTGCCTGGAATATTGCTGTCTTATGCAGCCCTGCTTGTCGGCCTGATTAGCCCCGGCCCGGCCCTTTTGGGCTTGATGGGCGTGTCGCTTGATCAGGGCCGTCGTGCTGGTCAACATTTTGCCCTTGGCATTGGAACCGGATCGTTTTCGATCGGTCTTTTGACCCTGACTGGGCTGTCGGCTGTTCTTGCCACCTATGCCGATGCGATGACGGCCATCCGGATTTTTGGCGGGTTATATTTGCTGTGGATGTCCTATCGGGCGTTTCGCACGGCATTTCGCAAACCACCCACCACATCAGACATTGCCGACGCCATTGACGCCCGAAAGATATCCGGTCGCGGGTATTATTTTCGCGGATTGGGACTTCACCTGACCAATCCCAAGGCCATCCTGACCTGGATCGCCATCATTTCAATCGGCTTTCACGAAGGTGCCCCGCTTTGGGTCGGGGCGGCGATTGTGATTGGCTGTGGTCTGATTTCCACCAGCATTCATTTGCTGTATGCCACCGCCTTTTCCACCGCTCCGGCGATTTCTATTTATCGCCGCGCAGCCGGATGGATCAACGGGTTGCTTGGTGTGTTCTTTGCAGCCGTCGGGCTACGGTTGTTGTTCAACCGCTAAGCTGTCAGTGAAAGGCTATGCCTTGGGCGTCTTGTCTTCTGCAGCCTCGGCCTTTTCTGCTTCGGCTTCTTCTGCGGCGGCCTCGGCCTGCTCAGCCGCCCAAACCCCGGCGGTTTCAACCGCCATGGGGGATGCCGTCGGCAGAACGCTGACATAGCTTTCGGTTTCTTCAACCGGCAGGGCCTCACGGCGCGTCATGCGATAAAGCGCGTAAACCGCAATCACCGCAAACGTCCCGGCAAGCACCAGCCAGAACGACTGCGGGCCCAAATTTTCCATCGACCAACCGGCAATCAACGGGCCAAGAATTGCCCCCACCCCGAAGGTCAGAACCAGACCACCTGATGCCGCAGGCATTTCCTCAAGCGACAGGAAATCATTGGTGTAGGCCAGAAACAGCGCATAAAGCGGCGTGGTCATGCCGCCTGCGACAAAGGCTGCACACATCATAAAGACCAGTTGGTTACCTGATAGCCAGCCAAGCATACAGGCCGACATGGCAACTGCCGCCGCACCAAAAATCAGCTTGCGGCGATCCATGCGGTCCGACAACCAGCCAATCGGATACTGAAACACCAACGCACCGGCAAACAGCATCGCAACAAAGGTCGCGATCTGCACGGTCGTCATTTCAATCTGGGTGCCATAAACCGCCGCCATACCGGTCTGGGTGGCATACACACACCCCAAAAGGAAGATGCCCACGGTACTGAGCGGCGACCCCGCAAACAGTTCCCTAAGCCCCATCGGACGGGCCGCCTCGGTCACTGGCACGGACGAGGCCGACAGCAGGATCGGGGCAAAGGAAATCGAGACCAGAATGGACGCAACAATAAACAAGGCCGAGTTCGCGGCATCGCCAAGCGTCAAAAGCCCCTGTGCACCGATAATACCAAGCGTCTGGGCAATCATATAAGCCGACAGAACCTTGCCGCGGGTTTCGTTGGTCGAGGCATCATTAAGCCAGCTTTCCGCCGTCACATAGATCCCCGACATGCAAAAGCCCAAGATCACGCGCAACGCCGTCCATGCCCATGGCTCGGCAATCAGAGGAAAGGCAATCAACCCGGCCGAGGTAAAGCTGCCAAGTGCGGCAAAGACGCGCACATGGCCAACCCGCTTGATCATGCGCGGTGTAATGCGCGCGCCCGACAGGAAACCGGCAAAGTAACCCGATGTGACAATCGCCAGTTCGGCAGAGGAAAAACCCTCAATCCCGCCGCGCAAACCGATCAGGGTGAAATGCATGCCATTGCCCAGCATGATCAGGACAACTCCAATAAGAAGTGCCCAGACACTGGTTAAAACCTGGATCATGAATCGCCCTTTCGCACTTTGGGGATTACCGGACTGTCTGTGAGCTCAGCGCGCCTTGGTCTGATGTCGTGTTGGTTCAGACAAATGACAAGTCTCAGCAAAAAGTACGAAACCACTGATCACATTCAGTTTCCAGACTTTTTTCGGTATGAAGGGGATTTTTTGGCCTAAGCTGCCGGGTCTCTGATCTCGGCCTCGGTCAGGCGTTTAGTGGTGACCCCGTTTTTAAGATCAAGCCAGCCGCAAAAAACAGTCACCCAGACGGCGGCTAGCATCAAATACGCGACATACTGATCCATCACCCAAAGCGTGCCTGCCGATATCACGCACCACGCCAGGGGAACCGGCAACAAAACCCACCGCCAAGTGCCACGCGACAGCAGCACAAAACCCAACGTGCCAAGCGCTGTTGGATCGGCGGCACTGCCAAAAATTTCGGCTTGCACCAAGTCGCGCCCTTCAATCAGGCCAATAAACGGATAGACAATCAGCGCAAAGGCAACCAGAGACGCCCCGATATAACACGACAAATCCCCGCGCCAGCCAAAACGAAGCGGCAACGGACGCGCTGCAAAGATGGCAAACAAAACCACCTGCAGGGCAAAGGCCGGTAGCAGATAAGGCACCGCCCAATTGATCGGCTGATAATATTGCCAAAGGAAGCCATAGCCCGACCAGCCCCAGACAAGTGCCAACAACACCAGAATAACCCGGTTGCCGCGAAAACCGTGACGCACGGCAAGGCCCGATGCGATCAACCCGGCAATCAGCGCACTGGCAACCACCAGCCACCAGGTGGTGTTCATGGTTTCAAACAGCCGGTAATAGACACGCGGCGAAAACAGCAACAAATCCGCCAGTCCGTAATCCCACCATTCAGTCATGCTGTCTGCCCCCGATTGCCTTGATCACACCAGTACGCCAATGACAGCGGCGATCTGTTCGCGCATTTTATCATCGGGCAAAGGCCCGGTTGCGGCCGCCATGTTTTCAGCCGCATGCGCCGGTTTGGTGGTGGCCGGGATCGGACAGGTCACCGCCGGATGGGCTATCAGATATTTCAAAATCAACTGCGCCCAGCTTTTGGCTTCAAGTTCGGCGGCAAATTCCGGCAACGGTTGGCCTTCCAGACGCTCCGTCAGGCTGCCGCCACGAAACGGCCGGTTCACAATCACCGCAATGCCGCGATCATATGCCAGTGGCAGCAGGTAGTCCTCAACCTTGCGGTCTATCGGGTTATAGGTCACCTGCACGAAATCAAGCCGTTCGTTCTTCATCACCGCGATCAGGTCTTCGGTACGTCGCCCGTGCGAAGTCGTCACACCGACATGGCGCAACCGCCCCTCATCCTTCATCCGAAACAGAAGCGGTAGGTTTTCATTGATGCCCAACAGATTGTGGACCTGCAAAAGGTCAAACTGCTCGACCTTCCACCGATCTGATGTCTCGGCGATCTGTTCGGCACCATCGCCCGCGGTCCAGACCTTGTCGGTCGAAAACACCCGATCCCGCGCACCAAGCTTATCAAGCCCGTAGCCAATCACATCCTGGGCAGAACCATACATCGGCGAGCTGTCAATCATGCGGCCACCGGCATCAAAAAACGCCGACATCACATCCGCGCACTGATTGCGCAGCTCAATGTCTTGGCCGACATTGAACGTGATCCAGCTTCCAAGCCCGACAGCGGGGATTTCTTCGCCGGTTGACGGGATTTGCTTTTGCAATACTTCCGATGCGCGCGCATCGGAGCTTCCCTGCGCCCACGCCGGGACACCCGACGCCAAAAGGCCAAGCGCGCCTAATGAGGCAGAAGCCTTCAGAAACCCTCGGCGGTCAAATTCAGACATGGCTTAGAGCACCTTTTCGTTGCTTCGGACCAATCTTCAAACATGATCCATCAAGATTTGGGCAGAATTCTGCCCTGCCGCAACCTTAGGTACTTTCAAGCCTTTCTCGCCAAATCACACGGCTTCGCAAAATACTGCTTGACCTAGAGTGCGCTCCAGCTCTTAGCCTGATGCAGCATTGAATAACTTCAACACAAAGGTGCCCGTCATGATGATTGGCGAAGTGGCAGAAAAAAGCGGTTTTTCCATCGACACCCTTCGATATTACGAAAAGATCGGCCTTCTACCAAATGCAGACCGCGACCCCGGCGGACGTAGGTTCTATGACCGCGATGTTTTGCGCTGGCTCGACTTTCTTGGTCGGCTCAGGGATCTCGGGATGCCAATTCGCGACCGGGTGCTATATGCCCGGCTGCGCGCCGAGGGTGACAGTACGATCGAAGCCCGAAGGTCCTTGCTTCAAACCTATCGCGACGATCTTGCAACCCGTATTGCAAGTCTGACCGAAACGCTTGATGTCCTGGATGCCAAAATTGCCAATTATGACACGACGGGTGCGCCATTAAAGGACCCTAAAAAATGACCGAAACCAAATCCGCCCTGGAAGCTGGTCGCAAAATCGTGGCCATTCTGAACCCGGAACTTGAAGGCCAACTGTCAGAAAAATACGACGGTCTGGTATCTGACTTTGCAGAAACACTGGTTGAATGGGGCTATGGGCGTCATTATGCACGCCCGGGACTTGATCTTAAAACCCGGCAGCTTTGCACGATTTCGGCCCTAACCGTGCTCGGTGGTCAAACCTCCCCGCAACTCAAGATAAATATTCGCCACACCCTGGCCGCAGGAGCCACCCGCACGGAAGTTGTTGAGGCCATCTGGCAAATGGCCGTTTATGGCGGCCTTCCAGCCGCAATCAACGGCCTGAATGCGGCACAAGAGCTGTTTGATGAAATGGATCAGGCCGCCTGATTATCCGACTATCAACGAAAAAGGCCGCAGCGATACCTGCGGCCTTTTATCATTTTCGTGGCAGCTGGGCGTTAAACGCGCTTCCAGCTGGTCCCATCCTTGAAGTCTTCAAGGATGATGCCGCGTGCAAGAAGGTCATCACGGATTTTGTCCGCCGTTGCGAAATCCTTGTTCTTCTTGGCATCCGCACGCTGGGCAATAAGCCCGTCGATTTCAGCCGCCTCGTCTTCATCGGCTGATCCGGTGAACCAGTCTTCGGGATCCGCTTCAAGAATGCCCAAAAGCTTGGCCGCAGCAAGGATTTCACCCTTGGCTTCAGCACGTTCGAACTTCTTTTCCGCCTTGTTGAACTTGGTCACAAGGTTGTGGAATTCCGAAATCGCAAGCGGCGTATTAAGGTCATCACACAGCGCATCAAGCACCGCACGCGGCACCGGCATATTTTCCGGCGTGACATCGGCACTCTGTCGAAGCGCGGTATAGAACCGATCAAGCGCCTCTTTGGCCTGACGCAGGTTTTCTTCGGTCCAGTTGATCGGCTGATGATAATGGGTTCCCATCATCGCCAGACGGATCGCCTCACCCGGCCATTTTTCAAGCAGCTCATGCACGGTGACGAAGTTGCCCAATGACTTGGACATCTTTTCGCCTTCGACCATCAGATGGCCGTTATGCATCCAGTATTTGGCGTAGCTGGAACCCTTATTGGCGCAGCAGCTTTGCGCCAGTTCGTTTTCATGGTGCGGGAACACCAGATCCGAACCACCGCCGTGGATGTCAAAGTTTTCACCGAGATACCGCGTCGACATGGCAGAGCATTCAATATGCCAACCCGGACGCCCACGGCCCCACGGGCTATCCCATCCCGGAATGTCATCACTCGACGGTTTCCACAAAACGAAGTCCGCCGGGTCTTTTTTGTACGGCGCCACTTCAACACGCGCACCGGCAATCATTTCCTTGCGGTCACGGCGCGACAGCTTGCCATAATCATCAAACGCCTCGACCGAGAACAGCACATGGCCCTCGGCGGCATAGGCAAAGCCCTGTTCGATCAGGCTTTGGCACATGGCGATCATTTCAGCGATATGTTCGGTCGCGCGCGGTTCGATATCAGGCTTGGCGGCATTAAGTGCGCCCATATCTTCCAGATAGGCCTGATGGGTGCGTTTGGTGATTTCGGAAATCGGCTCGCCGCTTTCCTTGGCACGTGCGTTGATCTTGTCATCAACGTCCGTGACATTCCGCACATAGGTTACCTTGGGATAGATATGGCGCAGCACGCGCACCAGCGTATCAAACACCACCACCGGGCGGGCATTGCCGACATGGGCATAGTCATAGACTGTCGGGCCGCAGACATAGAGGCGCACGTGATCAGGATCAATCGGCTTAAACACCTGCTTTTCGCGGGTGAGCGTATCAAAGATGCGAAGGGTTTTGGTCATTTCAAACGTCCGTTTGGCTGTGTTATCGGGTCAAATGCGTGCATTTTCCGGCGATCAAAGCAGATGCTTAGACCGCCTTCCCACACAACCGGTCACGCGCCTTTTCAGACCCGATCAGAACCAGCATCGTCGACATTTCCGGACCATGTTCACGCGCGGTCAACGCCTTGCGCAGCGGCATGAAAAGCTGCTTACCCTTGCGGCCGGTTTCTTCCTTAAGTGCTGTGGTCCAGGTTTTCCAGCTGGTGCCATCAAGTTCACCTTCCGGCAGCATATCGGCGGCCTTTTTCAGGAACTCGGCATCCTCGGCATCGATTTCCGGAATGACGTTTTTGTGGATCACATCCCACCATTCCAGTGCCTCTGCCACGCGCCAGCAATTGCCGCGCACCGCATTCCAGAACATCTCATCAGCATCTGCCATGCCAGCGGCCTCAAGCTTTGGCTTGGCGGCCTCAAACGACATTTCGTGAATGACTTTTTCATTGAGGCTTGCCAGTTCGGCCGGATCGAATTTCGGCGTGGAACGGCCGTAATGATCAAGATCGAACTTCTCAAGCACTTGGGAAAGGTTCGCCGGCTCAATCTTGTCCGACGCCCCAAGACCGGTCAGAAGACCAACAAGCGCCTCGACCTCAAACCCGTCATTGCGCAATTCACGCAGTGAAAGACTACCTAGACGTTTCGAAAGCTGCGAGCCACCCGGCCCCGCCAAAAGCGGCATATGGGCAAATTCAAGCGCACCCGGCTTTCCGCCAAGCGCCAAATACAGCAGAATCTGCGACACGGTGTTGGTCACATGGTCCTCGCCGCGGATGATGTGGGTAACACCCATTTCAAGGTCATCCACCACCGAGCCCAGCATATAAAGCAACGATCCGTCTTCGCGGATCAGAACCGGGTCAGACACATGTTCGGTATCAAACGAGCAAATCCCGCGTGTCAGGTCATCCCATTCGACCATGCCGTCGGTCAGAAGGAAACGCCAATGCGGCTTGCGACCTTCGGCCTCAAGGGCGGCAATTTCTTCATCAGACAGCGTCAATGCCTTGCGGTCATAGATGAAGGGCTGGTGACGCTGGCGGGCGGCCTTGCGTTTCCAGTTGAGCTCACCTTCAGTTTCGTAGCACGGATAAAGCAATTCACGCTTTTTCAGGTCATCAATCGCCGCGTCATATTTATCCTGACGCAGGCTTTGACGTTCTTCCTGATCCCAGTCGATGCCAAGCCAGGCAAGGTCTTCACGGATCGCATCGACATATTCGTCTTTAGAGCGTACCGGGTCGGTATCGTCAAAGCGCAGGATGAATTTCCCGCCTGATTTACGGGCATAAAGCCAGTTCATCAGCGCCACACGGGCGTTACCGACGTGAAGAAGCCCGGTCGGGCTGGGGGCAAATCGCAGAACAGGTTTTGTCATTTCAAACTTTTCAATCACGTAACAAGGTTCGTGAAACCATTGGTAATCGGATAGCGACGGTCACGGCCAAAGGCACGCGGGGTGATCTTGACCCCCGGGGGTGCCTGACGGCGTTTATATTCCGCCCGATCCAGCAACCGCCAGACCCGGCGTACTGTTGCCTCATCGTGACCGCTATCCACGATATCGCGAACAGACCGCTCACCTTCAATCATCTGATGCAGGATATCATCCAAAACATCATAAGGCGGCAGACTATCTTCGTCTTTCTGATGCGGGCGAAGCTCGGCCGATGGCGGCTTGGTGATAATCCGTTCCGGGATCACCATGCCATCCGGGCCAACAGCCCCGACCGGTTTATGTTCATTGCGCCAGTGGCACAGATTAAACACGGTCGTTTTATAAAGGTCTTTCAGAACCGAATAGCCACCACACATGTCGCCATAAAGCGTGGCATAACCAACCGACATTTCCGACTTGTTGCCGGTGGTCAGGACCATGTGGCCAAACTTGTTTGAAAGCCCCATCAGGATAATCCCGCGCGAACGGGCCTGAATGTTTTCTTCGGTAATGTCGGCATCGCGGCCTTCGAATGCGGGGGCGAGCATCTGTTCGAACGCAGCCATGGCCGGACCGATATTGATGCTCTCGATCCTGGTCTTGAGCATGCCTGCGCAAAGCTCCGCATCCTCAAGGCTCTCGGCCGAGGTATAAGGCGATGGCATCATCACCAGACGCACACGATCCGAGCCCAGCGCATCCACCGCAACCGCCGCCGAAAGCGCACTATCGATCCCGCCCGACATGCCGATCACAACACCGGGGAAACCGTTTTTATTTACGTAATCGCGCAGGCCCAGAACCAGCGCCTGATAGATCGCATCAAGCCCGGTGGGATAGCCAACCTTCGGTGCGTCATCCGTGCAACGCCATTTACCGCTTTCATCCTGTTGCCAGGTGGTCAGCACCACATCCTCGGCAAAGGCAGGCAGGGCCACGGCAAGCGATCCATCACCGTTCAGGCCAAATGATCCGCCGTCAAACACCAGTTCATCCTGACCGCCGACTTCGTTACAATAAATCATCGGCTTGCCGCTTTCGCGCACCCGATCCTCGATCAGCTTGCGGCGCAAATCATCCTTGTCGGCTTCAAACGGTGATCCGTTCGGCACAAGGAAGATTTCTGCCCCCGCATCCGCCAGATGGGCAACAACGTTCGGCGTCCAGACATCTTCACAGATCGGCACACCCAGCTTCACACCCTTGAATGAAATCGGGGTCGGCATCGGGCCTGCGGCAAAGACGCGCTTTTCATCAAACACACCATAATTGGGCAAATCATTCTTGGCGCGCACATCAACGATCTTGCCCTGATCAATCACCAACACCGCATTATGACGCGTGCCATCGACTTCCCATGGCGTGGTCAACAGCAAGGCCGGACCATCTTTGCGTTTGGCCGTGTGTTCGCAGATGAATTCGACCGCGTCATGCAGATGGCGCATGAAGGCCGGCTTCATTACCAGATCTTCGGGCGGATAGCCCGACAGCACCAGTTCAGAATACAGAACCACGTCCGCAGCCTGATCGGCCGCAGTTTCCCAGGCAGCCACAACCTTGTCCCGGTTCCCGGTGACATCACCGACAATCGGGTTGAGTTGGGCAATCGCAATGGCAAGCTTCTTTGTCATGATGTTGGAATAGGATCGCCCCTGCGCGCTGTCAATTGCGGAATGCGCAATATCCCATGTTTCAGACAAGATCACCATTCTTGCATGGCAGAAATGCAAATCTTTGAAACCGGCAAGCACGTTGGTTTTGAGCGTGAATTTATTCTTATCAAAGACTTAGCGTGTTGATAATGACTTGCAAAACCGGCCTCGTCCCGATCTATTGCACGCGACCGTGAAAACACGGCAATAAACACAAATTAAAATACGAGCAAACAACATGACCCACAGCCCCAATGCGGCCGCCGAGATGGCAGCGGTAACCATTTCCCATATTCCAGGCCGCGAAATCACTGAAAACCTTGGCATTGTCTTTGGCAGTTCCGTGCGCAGCCGCAACTTCCTTTTTGATATTTTTGCGATGCTGAAAAACCTGTTCGGGGGTGAAGTACGTTCGTATACCCGCCTTTTGGAAGACGCCCAGCAGGAAGCCACCAGCCGCCTGATTGCCCAAGCCAAAAAGTTGGATGCCGACGCCGTTGTGGATGTGCATTTCGCAACGTCACAGGTGGCCTACAAGGCGGCTGAGATTTTCGCATACGGCACAGCCGTACGACTGAAATAACAGGGCGGGCACAATACCATGGAAGATCTGTTTCTTCCGGGAATTGCCCTGACCATCCTGATCGGAATCGCTTATATAACCGGCCGCTTGGCCGATGGGGCACATGAACGCGCGCTCAGACGCGACGAAGCATTACTGCCCCATCAATATCTTGATTCCGGGGATGCAGTTCCCGATGACATCACGTTGCATGACAGCAAACTGGTGACCGGCAAGGTCGTCATTGCCGAAGACCGTTTTCGCAATCTTCTGGCCCGCCTGCGCATTTTCGTCGGCGGTCGACTGGCTGCACACGAAGCCACCGTCACCAGGGCCAAGCGAGAGGCGATCTTGCGGCTTCGCACCAATGCCAAGGGTGCAAGTCACATTATCGGTTTACGCTTTGATTCTGCCGAACTTGGACGTGGCATGATCGAGGTGATCGTTTCCGGTACCGCCCTTTATACCGATCATCGCCCGACGGGCGGGCGTCCATCTGCCCTTCCCGATGACGGGGTGAATATTTCGCACCGCAATCTTTTGGCCGAATTTGCGTCGGGCAGTATCGCGTTCCTTCTGATTTGCTGGGGGATTTATACGGCAAGCGGCATGGCAGTTGAGTGGGCGGCAAACAGCATTTCGGTTCAGGAAGAAGTTGCCATCTGGTCGGAGCTTGAACCCGGACTGATCGCAGAACATCGCGAAGATTATGAACGCAGCCTGCCGGAACGCTATCTTCTTGATCTGGTCAATTCCATCCCCAAGGAGGCCATTGGCCCGGCAAAGGATTATGACTTTGACGTTCTGATAATCCCCGATGACAGTCCCAATGCCGCGGCATTGCCCGGTGGCCTGATGCTTGTTCATACCGGGATGCTTGAACTGGTCGATACCGAGAACGAGTTGCTGTCGATCCTTGGTCATGAAATCGGTCATTACAACGGACGCGATCACCTTGAAGGCATTGGCCGTGAAGTCGTTGGTGTCGCACTTTCGGCCATGATGTTTCAGACCGATGCGGTTCTGACCACCTGGGCGGCAAGCTGGCCGAAACTTCTGGCTGATCGGGACTATTCCCGAAGTCAGGAACTCGATGCCGATGACTGGAGCCTGCGCATCCTGATGGCCAAATACGGCCATGTCGCAGAGGCATCCACCACCTTTGCAAAGCTGGGACAGCTTCAAGGCGACCGCAGTTTGCTGGATTATCTTTCAACCCATCCGCACCCGCGTGATCGGGTGGAACGACTTGAGGATATGGCACGCGAACAGGGTCTTCCCATCGGGGAACCGGTTGATCTTCAAATCGCATTTGAGAATTTTCTTATGCGGACCGGTGAAATCCCGGCAAGCGCGCTTGAAGACCGCCACCAATTCAACCTTACCAATACAGGACACTAGCCCATGCGCGGACTTTTCGCCCCGTTTCGCTTTCTAAGCGTAAGTGGCCAGCCCAATACCGAGTTCTGGCTTACCCAGTGCATCATTCTGGCATCAACCGTTCTGGGTGTGTATCTGGCAAGCTTTGCCGGTTTTGAAATTGCCGTTGATTTCGACCGTTATCAAAGCACGTCTGATGTCTATAACCTCGAACGATCGCTTGAGGCGGAGTTTGTCGATAACATCGAAAAGGTCGAAACCTGGATTGCCGACTATCCGGAAGGCCCGATGACATGGCATTCGGCAGATCTCGCCCCGCGCGAACGCCACAAGCTTGACGATATGGTTTGGGAAACCATGCGCTATTCCCAGCGCACCTTTGAAGTCGATCCGGCAATTATCACCGGTGTACGTCGGTTTTATTCCGATATCGAAGCCAAGATGACGATCATGTTCATGCAGCAAAATGCCAACGGCATGGCAAAACATGCGCTTAAAAACATGCAGGAAATTGTCGCTACCGCCCGTGCCGATGTCTTGCCGCTGTTGCAGTCCGAAATTCAACGTCTTGATGGTGAACTCGCCAAAATGACGGACTGATCACGCCTAGCTTGTCGACCAGACAAAAACAAAACCGGGGCTGTTCGCAGTCCCGGTTTTTTGTGTCCGCATACATGAAAACGTCGGCAAGGATTACAGTGCCAGGGCCGCGTCGATCTCGTCCTGGCTCATGGTTTTGGCTGAACCGTGGATAATGCCACTGGCGACATCCATGAATTTCTGAAGCGAGGTTGTTACTGCACTGGCCGTCACACGCAGCAGATCTTCATCACCCGTCTCGATGATGGTTTCAAGCTGCGAAACCGCGTGGGCAACGATTGTATTGAGGTGCTCGATGGTTTCCTCGAACGGGCGACGGAATTTCGGCGGGACATGTTCATAGGCCTCAATCGCCAGCTCCTTGTCGGAAAAGGCACTGTCGCGGAAATGCTCCTGATAGCTTTTCGGCGCCCATTCCTTGCAGTCCTCGATCATGTCAGGCATGTCAGGCACCATTTCGAGCAGCATGACGATCTCGTTGAAATGGTTCAGATAGTCGGTCGCCAAAAGCGTGGTCGAGGAAATGTTGGTTCCCTCCACCTTCTTTTGCCATGCGCTGAATTCAGCGTCGTCCATCATACCCGTTGCGACCCCTCACCCTTAATCGTCTGTCAGGAACACCCTGCAATTACCCATACTTAAGAATATTTACTGGTCATTGGTAGATGTTTTTTATGAATTCATGCCGATTGCGCAACAAAATTTTCTGAAATCTAATTTAGGAAACGCATTCTGCGAACATTCCGGGCAAATAACCGGATAAATAAAAGGTGCCCGACAGATCGCCGGGCACCTTTGTCATCAAGATATATCGCGCAAGATCAAATCAAGCAGAAGCAGCCATCTGTTCTGCGCGCACGCTGTCGCGTTCTTTTTTGATCATTTCCGCCATCAGGAAGGCAAGCTCAAGCGCCTGTCCGCCATTGAGGCGCGGGTCACAATGAGTGTGGTAACGATCCGAAAGCGCATCCTCAGTCACTTCGCGTGCACCACCGATGCATTCGGTCACATCCGTACCGGTCATCTCGAAATGAACGCCACCGGCATGGGTGCCTTCGGCCTTGTGCACGTCAAAGAAGTTTTTGACTTCCGACAGGATCGCGTCAAACGGACGGGTTTTATAGCCGCTTGATGCCTTGATCGTGTTGCCATGCATCGGATCGCAGGACCACACAACCTTGCGGCCTTCGGCCTTCACACGTTTGACCAGACGCGGCAGGTTATCAAACACATTGTCCGCCCCCATACGTGCGATCAGGGTCAGACGACCGGCTTCGTTCTGCGGGTTAAGGATATCGATCAGACGGATCAGGTCATCCTCATCCATGGTCGGTCCGCATTTCATGCCGATCGGGTTTTTCACCCCGCGCAGGAACTCAACATGGGCATGATCGGCCTGACGGGTACGGTCCCCGATCCACAGCATGTGGGCCGAACAATCATACCATTCGCCGGTCAGGCTGTCCTGACGGGTCAGTGCCTGCTCATACCCCAGCAGAAGTGCCTCGTGCGAGGTATAGAAATCGGTTTCACGCAGCTGCGGCGCGCTTTCAGCCGTGATGCCGCATGCTTCCATGAAGGCAACGGCTTCATCGATCTGCGTGGTCATCTTGCTGTAACGCTCCCCGGCCGGGCTGCCATCAACAAATGACAGGTTCCAGCGATGGATTTTGGTCAGATCGGCAAAACCGCCCTGCGCAAAGGCACGCAAAAGGTTCAGCGTCGCTGCTGACTGGTTATAGGCACGAATCTGGCGCTGCGGGTCCGGAATACGGGCTTCTTCGGTGAACTCGATGCCGTTGACCACATCACCGCGATAGCTTGGCAGTTCGACGCCATTGATGGTTTCGGTGTCAGATGAGCGCGGCTTGGCAAACTGGCCAGCCATACGGCCAACCTTGACCACCGGGCATGCCGCGCCATAGGTCAGAACCACCGCCATCTGCAGCATCACCTTGAAGGTGTCGCGAATGTTGTTCGGGTGAAATTCCTTAAAGCTTTCGGCACAGTCGCCACCTTGCAGCAGGAAGGCATTGCCTTCTGCGACGTCACCAAGCTTTTCTTTAAGCGCGCGCGCCTCGCCAGCAAACACCAAAGGAGGATAGCTGCCGAGCTCTTGCTCTACGGCCTTAACGGCCTGTGCATCAGGATAAGTCGGCACCTGCTTGATCGGCAGGTTACGCCAGCTTTCAATGCTCCAGCTCTTGCTCATTTGCTTCCTCTCAATCCGGCATGTTCATCATCATGCCGCCATTATAACACAAATCCAGTTGTCCGGCGGTTTTCCGCCTTGGCATCCGGTCATGCAACCGGGCCAAACTTGATACGGGTTTTGCCAGCGCATTTCCACCCCTTCTCGACATATGGACAATAAAATCTCGCAATTTTTTGCCAACCGACCCAAAAACCACGCAAAATTCCACCCATAACCGTGAATTCATGCATGTGGCACCGGCGAATGCCAATTCGTCATACCAAACAAGGTAGTGCGAATCCGGAACTGCGCAATCATCAGACCAATTGCACAGTTCATGATTTGCGGGCACACTGCCAGCGCCAACCACCTGCAGCGCCACCGTTCAGCCGGATCCCCGATGCCCCTTGAAACACTTGCGATAATTGCCTGTGCCTATTTCGTTGCCGCTTTCGTCAAAGGGGCAACCGGGCTTGGCTTTTCGACATCGGCCTTGCCGATCCTGGCCCTTGGGTTGGGGCTTAAGGCGGGTATGCCGCTTGTGATCATCCCATCGCTTGTCAGCAATTCCATCATCATGGCGCAGGCGGGTCACTTTCGTGAAACGATCAACCGGTTCTGGCCGATGTTTCTGGCGACCATTCCAGGCATTCTGATCGGGCTTGCCGTGCTTGAAATGGTCGACAGCATTCTGGCCGGCGCGGTTTTGGGGTTGGTGTTGATGAATTACGGGGCGATTACCCTGTTTCGGCATGGCAAGCCACTATCTGACAAGCTTGCGCGGCGACTGGCCCCGATATCGGGCTTTGCCACGGGTCTTATCAACGGCATCACCGGATCACAGGTCATGCCGGTGTTGCCCTTCCTGCTTTCCATGCGGCTTGAGCCGAAACGTTTCCTGACGGCGATCAATATCTCGTTCAGTCTTTCAAGCATCGTCATGGCACTTGGCCTTGCGCGCTTGGGGCTGATGACGATCGAAACGCTGTGGATATCGCTGGCCGGGTTGGTGCCGGTGTATCTTGGCACCAAGCTGGGCACGCGTGTGCGGGATCGCATGGATGCGGAAACCTTCCGCAAGGTTGTTTTGATCATGCTGATCATTTTTGGCGTCATTCTGGTTGGCAAACTGTTTGCGTCTTAACGGTCAAACACGCACGCGGGCCGGAGATGTCATCTGGCACAACCCGGCCATTTCTGATAGCACATCGCCATGAAAACCATCGCCCGCCCTGCCTTTGCCGAAACCGAAGAAAAGAAATCCCGCTTTCTGGCCGAACTCGTTTTTCACGATGACCTGGCCAAGCGGATTGATGAATTGCGCACCCTGCATCCCAAGGCCAATCATCATGTGAACGCCTATCGCTATCTAAATGATGAAGGCCAGCTGATTGAACATGGCAAGGATGACGGGGAACCATCCGGCACATCGGGCATCCCTTGCCTCAAGGTGCTTCAAGGACGTGATCTGATCAATGTTGCGGTGATTGTGACGCGTTATTTTGGCGGAACAAAACTGGGAACTGGGGGGTTGGTGCGCGCCTATAGCGGGGCAGCCAATGCGGTTTGCGACGTAGCCGAGATCATCGAATATATCCCGCAGGGCGAGGCAGAACTGTTTGCCGGTTTTTCTGATGCCGGAACGCTTGAGCAAGCCTGCGCAGAGGACGGCATCACCATCCTTGATCGTCAGTTTGATACCGACGGAACGCGCATCAAAATCACCGGACCACGCGAACGCCTGGCAGAGCTTAGCGTTCAATTTCCAATGCCTGAGTAAAAGGTTTTAGCGCGCTTTTGACTTCGGGCGCTTGGTGCTTTCACGGCATTGAAGTTCGAAACCAAGATCGATGATTTTTTGTTCGGGGGTTTCGCCGTCCAGAACCGCTTTGATCATTTGCACGGCCCGTTTGCCGATCTGATAACGGTCGGTTCGGATGGACGTCAGTGACGGGTAGCTTGCCGCCATCATTTCAAGATCGTTAAAGCCGATGATCCCCATTTCATCGGGGACCGAGATGCCGGCCTTTTGACAGCCAAACAGCGCGCCAAGCGCCATGTCATCATTGTTGCAGAACACGGCATCAAGGTCCGGACGACGTTTGCGCAACTGTTCGATCAAATGCCCACCAAGCGAAACACTTGAAGAATCGGTCGTCGTCATCATCAGGTCCGGGTCATATCGCCCGCCTGAGCGCAAGGCCTCCTTGAAACCTTCCATTCGGCGGTGCGAGCGCGGGTCCATGCGCGCGCCAAGAAACCCGATGCGTTTGTAGCCCTTTTGCACCAGATGCACACCGGCAGCCCGCCCGCCTTCAAAATGCGAAAACCCGACCATCATATCGATCGGGTCATCACTGATATCCATGACCTGGACCACCGGACATTCGGCATTTTCAAGAAGTTCGCGGGTTGCATCGGTCTGATCAACCCCGGCCACAATCATGGCTGACGGCCCCTGTCCCAGGAAGGTGCGCACAAGGCGTTCCTCGTCCTTGGCGACATAGCGCGAGTTGCCGAGCTGCACCTGAAACGGCCCCTGATAGAGCTCGTCATAAATGGCGCGCAGCGTATCGGCGAACACGTTGTTGGTCAGCGAGGGAACGATCACACCGATCACATTTGATCGGGTCGAGGCCAGCGCGCTGGCATGCGAATGGGGCACATAATTAAGCTTGCGCACCGCATCGTTGATTTTCCGCCGCAGGTGATCAGACACCTTTGATGGATCGCGCAACGCGCGTGAGACCGTAATGGTGCTGACGCCAGCCCGTTCGGCAACATCGGATATTGTTGGCCGTCCGGCCCCTTTGCGCTTCCTCATAACCTTACATTTATTACGTCTTTTCCAAACCGACAAGCACCTTGTGACGGTAAAGCAAACACCGGAAATTCGGCTGTTGACTCAATGTTAGCGCTAACATTATGTTAGCGCTAACATTATAACACAACAGGGCAGTCCAAGAGTAAAACCCGCCCTGAAAATCAGTGAGTGCATCGAATTCAATGAACCGGCAAACGCAGTATGTCGTTGTCATGGGTGTGAGCGGATCGGGCAAAACCGAGGTCGCGCGTCGTCTGGCAAGCATGACAGATACCATGTATCTGGACGCCGACGATCACCATCCAAGCACGAATGTAGAACACATGCGCCGTGGTCTTCCGCTCAATGACGACATGCGTTGGCCCTGGCTTGATGCGGTCGCAGCAGCGGCCCGCACGCAGGCTGGTTCAGTTGCCAGTTCAGACGGAAGCGCAAAGTCCGGTCAGGCCATTTTCATCGCCTGTTCTGCGCTTAAACGGCGCTATCGCGATGTGTTGCGCACGCACCTCGACCCGATCACCTTTGTTTTTCTGGATGGCACGCGCGAAGTAATCCAGACCCGGCTTGAACGCCGTGTCGGTCATTTCATGCCATCCGCACTTTTAGACAGCCAGTTTACAGCTCTCGAGCCGCCGGGGCCGGACGAGAATTGCGTGACTGTCTTTATCGATGCCCCGCTTGAAACTGTTGTTGCCACGGTCCTTGACCGACTGGCGGAGCGTGAAGACGGCAGTTTTTCCTTTGTCAAAGAGAATACTGCCGGAAAATAAGGCATTTTAGGGAGAAGACGAATGACCAAGACTCTTAAATCGCTTGCAGGTGCAGGCTTTATCGCAACCCTGATTGCAACGGCGCCGTTTGCCGCCAATGCGCAGGAATTTACCCTCAAGATGCAGTCGAGCGATGCTGCTGGCGTGCCTAACTTTGAGCTGGAACAGGAATGGGCCGAACGTGTCGGCGTCATGACCGGTGGCCGCGTTTCCGTGGAAATGCTTCCGGTTAACTCGATTGTCGAACATGCCGAAACCCAGGACGCCATTGCGGCCGGCATTCTTGACGGTCACATCACCGACACCAGCTATTTCACCGGTAAAGATCCGGCATTCGGCCTGATCGCCAACCCGGTTGGCGCATGGTCGGCACCGTCCGAAATGCTGCGCTTTGTTGAATATGGCGGCGGCAAGGAACTGATGAACAGCCTTCTGAACCCGCGTGGTTTGCAGTTCATCGGTGCCGTTACCCCGGGCCTGGAAGCATTTGTTTCCTCTGTCCCGCTTGATGGCGTTGCCGATCTTAAAGGCCTGAAAATGCGTGCCCCGGAAGGCATGGTTCAGCAGGTCTTCGCCGCAGCCGGCGCATCGCCGGTGAACATCCCGCAGTCCGAAGTATTCACCTCGCTTGATAAAAAAGTGATCGATGCTGCGGATGCGACCGTGTTCTCGACCAACCAGGCCATGGGTCTGCATGATGTTGCAAAACATCCGGTCTATCCGGGCTTCCACTCCATGCCGATGCTTGAAGTCTCGATCAACAAGACCAAGTGGGATTCCATGCCGGCTGATATCCAGGCGATCCTTGAAATGTCGGTCCGTGATCTGGCCCATGACATGGATGCACGTCTGGCGATGAAAGACATGGAAGCTGTTGCCAAGGCCCGTTCGGAAGGTGGCGTCACCATCCACAACTGGTCGGCTGAAGAGCGTGCGAAGTTCCGTCAGATTGCCACCAGCCAGTGGGAAAAAGTCGCGGCACGTTCCGAAGATGCACAGCGTGTATACGACACCCTTGTAGACTACCTTAAGTCACAGGGTATGATCTAAGACAGATCAGCTTTTTCGCCGGCAGCAACCCACCGTGTTGCTGCCGGCAAACTGCTGGGATACAATCCGGCTGGTTCCGTGATCCGAGACGTATCGGGACTGAAGGCCTCCCTCCTTGCCGGATTGTATTTCCTGTTGATGCAAGGAACGCAGAAATGTCTGACACCCCGCAACATTCACCGTTGCCCGAACTTCCCGAACTTGAAGAAAGCACCGATCAGGCAACTGAGGTGTCCGGTCTTCTGGGCCAGATGATTACGAAGGTTTCCAGCGTGTTCGCCATTGGATTTCTGCTTTCCATGGCGACGTTGATTTATGAGATCGTGGCACGTCACGTTTTTGGCAGCCCGACCTTGTGGGCGCATGAAACCACGACCTTTATCTGTGCTGTCGGCTTTGTGTTTGGCGGCCTTTATTGTGCCGCGCGCGACAAGCATATTCGTGTTGTCCTGCTTTATGACATTGCCGGACCGAAAATGCGCAAGACGCTTGATATCTGTATTTCGCTGGTCTGCATGATCGCATCGGGCTTCTTTGCCTGGGCCGCCTGGCTGATGGTCGAACGTGCTGTCTTTACGCCCACTGGTGACATCCACCTTGAAACAACCGGCAGTGCGTTCAATGCGCCTTATCCGGGCGTGCTTAAGGTGTTTTTGTTGGTGGTCCTGATTGTATTGATGGTTCAGTTCCTGGTTCAGGCCTTCAACTATGCCCGCAAGGCACCGATCATGCCGGCATCCCACACTTCGACCGAATAATCTGCGCCTCGTGCCCAATCAATTGATGCGTCTCCGCACGGCCATGCCAAGCAGCGCAACAGGATACATTTAAATGTTTGATTTACAGTCCCTTGGCATCGAATTCGGCACACTTGCCATGTTTGTCATGCTGCTTGGTTTCCTTGTGACCGGCATGCCGTTGGCATTTGTCACGCTGTTGATTGCCTTGATCTTTACCCTTGGCTGGTTCGGCCCGATGGCAGTACCGCTGATCACAAGCCGGGTCTATTCATTCGTTTCATCCTTTGTTTTCGTCTCGGTACCGATGTTCGTCCTGATGGCGGCCATCCTTGACCGATCCGGTATTGCGCGCGATTTGTTTGATGCCATGCGCCTGTTTGGCGGACGCCTTAAAGGCGGCGTTGCGGTTCAGACGATCTTTGTTGCTGTGATCCTGGCTGCCATGAGCGGCATCATCGGCGGCGAGATTGTTCTGCTCGGCCTGATCGCCCTGCCCCAGATGCTGCGTCAGGGCTATGACAAGAACCTCGCCATCGGCGTTGTCTGTGCCGGTGGGTCGCTGGGCACCATGGTGCCGCCTTCGATTGTTTTGATCATTTATGGCCTGACCGCGAACGTATCGATCGGTGATCTGTTCACCTCGGCCTTTTTGCCGGGCTTCATGCTGGCGGGCTTCTATGTGGCTTATGTGCTGTTTCGCTCTTACACCGGCAACAACATCGCCCCGCCGCCGCAGACCGAAAAAATCCCGCGCGAAGAAAAGATCCGCCTGCTCAAGGGCCTTTTCCTGCCTATTCTGGTCGTGTTCTGCGTTCTGGGGTCGATCTATGGTGGCATCGCATCCGTGACCGAGGCATCGGCCGTCGGTGTGGCCGGTGTGATCGCCTCGACTGTTCTGCGGCGGGAATTTTCGCTTCCGATGCTTAAGGCGGCAGCACTTCAAACGCTTTCGACCTGCGGCATGATTGTCTGGATCGGCATCGGTGCATCTGCCCTTGTCGGCGTATTCAACCTGATGGGCGGGATCAAGTTTGTCTCAACCCTGATCACAGGCATTTCTGATGATCCAACCATCATCATCCTGTTCATGATGCTGATCCTGTTCGTGCTGGGCATGTTCCTTGACTGGGTCGGTATCGCGCTTCTGACCATGCCGATCTTTGTGCCAATCGTAAAAGAGCTCGGCTACGACCCGGTCTGGTTTGGCGTGCTGTTCGCGATGAACATGCAGGTAAGCTTCCTGTCGCCGCCATTCGGGCCTGCGGCCTTTTACCTGAAATCGGTCGCGCCACCCGACATATCGCTTGGCGATATCTTCAAGTCGCTTCTGCCCTTTATCTGCCTGCAGATTTTGGCCGTGGCCCTTCTGATCATCTTCCCGGGCCTTGCCGGGGGCTAAAAACGAAGGGCGGAGCCAGCTGGCTCCGCCCTTTTTACATTTCCCGCGACCGTTAGCCGTTGCGATAGATATAGCTGTATGCATTGATCGCAGGCACGCCACCAAGATGGGCATAAAGGACTTTCGATCCCTTGGGAAAGTATCCTTTGCGAACCAGATCAATCATGCCCTGCATTGATTTCCCCTCATAAACCGGATCAGTCATCATGCCTTCAAGGCGTCCACAAAGACGGATGGCTTCATTGGTTTCCTCAGATGGCACACCATAGAGCGGATAGGCGTAATCTTCGATCAGGGTGATATCCCGGTCCGAAATACCGCCTTCCAGCTCCACCAGATCGGCGGTTTTCTGTGCTATCGCAAGCACCTGTGCGCGGGTCTGATCCGGTGTTGCCGACGCATCAATGCCGACCACCTTGTCAGCCCGACCATCTGCGGCAAAGCCGACTGCCATCCCGGCATGGGTTGAGCCGGTCACGGTACAGACGACGACATAATCAAACTTGAAGCCAAGTTCGGCTTCCTGCGCACGAACTTCCTCGGCGAAGCCAACGAACCCAAGGCCACCATATTTATGAACCGATGCCCCGGCAGGAATGGCATAGGGCACACCGCCCTTGGCCTTTACATCCTCGAGGGCGGCTTCCCAGCTTTCGCGAATACCGATGTCAAATCCTTCATCGACCAGTTCGATCTGCGCACCCATCACCCGGCTCATCAGGATGTTGCCTACACGGTCATAGACCGCATCATTGAATGGCACCCAGCTTTCCTGCACCAACCGGCATTTCATCCCGATCTTGGCGGCAATCGCTGCGACCTGCCGGGTATGGTTGGATTGCACGCCACCGATGGTCACCAGCGTATCGGCCCCGGATTTGATCGCATCGGGAATGATATATTCCATCTTGCGGACCTTGTTCCCGCCAAAAGCCAAACCGGAATTGCAGTCTTCGCGCTTGGCGTAAAGTTCAACATCGCCACCAAGATGGGCGGACAGACGCGGCAAAGACTCAATCGGGGTTGGGCCAAAGGTCAGCGGATATTTTTCGAACTTGTGCAACTTCATCGGACACTCCTGAAAACTGATTGAAACCGTCTTCAGGCTAGCGCGACACATTTGAAAGGTGCTCTCGTAGTTCGGATTGATTTTCCCGGCTCAGACCGTCACACTTTGATCAAATCACCATTTGTTCCATTAATTGGTAAATTTACGGAAGGTTCTTCCATGCATTTTGAGCCTGACAAGATCGACTTCAAGATTTTGCGCCTGTTGCAGCAAGATGGCCGCATGGGCAATGCCGAAATTGCCAAACAGGTCAATGTAAGTGCTGCCACCTGCCACCGTCGGACACAAAAGCTGATTGAGGAAGGCTATGTCAAAAACATCCGTGCCCAGATCGCGCCGGAAAAAGTCGACCGCGGTGCCCTGGTGATTGTCGGCGTGGTGCTTGATCGCTCAACACCCGAAAGCTTCGCCGAGTTCGAGGCAAACTGTCGCACCATGCCCTTCATTCTGGATTGTCACCTCGTGGCGGGTGATTTCGACTATTTCCTGAAAATCCGGGTGCGCGATATGGCTGACTTCAACCGTCTGCACGGTGATCAACTGATCGCCCTGCCCGGTGTGCGCCAAACCCGCACTTTCTTTGTCATGAAGGAAGTGGTCGATAACGCGCCACTGCCGTTCTGACGGCATTTGCCAAAACATATGACAAAGGCGATATCCAACAGATATCGCCTTTGTTTTAGGGTCTTTTTTCGCACGCAGCGCAGCAGTTAACTTACCGGCGAACGCATGGTGACGAATTCCTCCGCCGCTGACGGATGAACCGCAACGGTCTGATCGAACTGGGCTTTGGTTGCGCCCATGCGAACAGCAATGCCGATGCCCTGAATGATTTCAGCCGCATCCGGGCCGACCATATGCGCGCCAAGCACCACATCGGTGGTTTTGTCGACCACAAGTTTCATCAGCGTTTTTTCATCACGGCCCGACAGGGTGTGGCGCATCGGCTTGAAGGTCGATTTGTAAATTTCGATGTCTTTGCCCTTATCGCGCGCTTCTTCCTCGGAAAGGCCGACGGTGCCAACCGGTGGCTGGCTGAAGACCGCGGTCGGGATGGCCTGATAGGACATTGACCACGGCTTGCCGCCATAGACTGTGTCGGCAAATGACATGCCTTCCTTGATCGCGACCGGGGTCAGTTGCACATGATCGCGAACATCGCCAACGGCATAGATGTTTGGAACGCTGGTCTGCAAACCGGCATTGGTTTTGATCGCCCCGCGGTCGTTCAGCTCCACCCCGGCCTGTTCAAGGCCCAGACCATGGGTTTTGGGTTCGCGCCCCGTGGCGAACATGATGGCATCGACTTCCTGATGACCACCACCGGTCAGTGTCAGGCTGAGAGAGCCGTCATCATTCTTTTCAATCGCCGTGACATTGGTGTCCAGGCGCAGATCGATGCCCTTTTTGACGATTTCGGCGGCAAGATGGTTACGAATATCGTTATCAAAACCGCGCAATATCTGATCACCGCGATAGAACTGGGTCACGTTTGCGCCAAGACCGGCAAAGATACCGGCAAATTCAACGGCAATGTAACCGCCACCAACAACCGCGATGCGTTCGGGCAGATCTTCAAGGTGGAAGGCCTGATTGGATGAAATGGCATGTTCGATACCCGGGATATCAGGCATGACCGGCGTCCCACCGACAGCAATCAGAATACGTTCGGCAGTCACCGTTTTGTCGCCGACTTCAAGGGTATGGGCATCTTTCAGGACCGCACGGCTTTCAAACAGCTCGACATTCGATCCCTTCAGAAGGCTTTTATAGATGCCATTGAGACGATTGATCTCGGTATCCTTGTTTTCGATCAGGGTCTTCCAGCTAAAGCTCGGCTCCCCCGGAAGGGTCCAGCCATAGGCAGAGGCATCTTCGAAATCCTCGGCAAAGTGTGCGCCGTAGACCAGCAGTTTTTTCGGCACACAGCCACGGATTACGCACGTACCGCCAACCTGGCTTTCTTCGGCGATGGCGACCTTGGCACCATATCCCGATGCCACGCGGGCGGCGCGCACACCACCCGAACCGGCACCAACAACAAACAAATCAAAATCATAGTCCGACATGCGGAAATTCCTGTTTTGGTCAATTGACAACATGGCGCCAAATGTAGGGCGAATTTGCCAAGAGTCGAGGTAAAACACGGTAAACCGGGCGTAAAATCCGCGTGAAAGGGCCCCAAGATACCCGCAAAGGCGCAAGATGCCGCTATGGGATAGCATTTTTAAACTTTTGGGTTATATGATCTGGCAGACGCGATGGGGATTGCGACAACTTGATAGGATTTTATCCATGAACGACCATATTCACGGTCAGGATGCGTCTTTTGACAATGCACCGCGCTATACAGACGAGCGCGGCGGGAATACAGCCGCTGTCTGTTACGGGCTGATGATCGCAACCCTGTTTACGGCCTTTGCCACGGGTTTGATTGCGCTGATTGTGTCCTATGTCGCGCGTGAAGACGACAATCATTGGACCAACAGCCACTACACGTTTGTCATCCGGACATTCTGGATCAGCATCCTTTATGCCATCATTCTTGGCTTCTTCACCTTCGTGATTGGCTGGATCCCGCTTCTGGGTTGGGCTGTCGTCGGGTTGATGGCGCTTTACACCACCGCCTGGTTTATCGGGCGTAATGTGATCGGCCTTCTGCGTGCGCTGAATGGCCGCCCGATTGATAACCCGCAAAGCTGGTTCTTTGGCTGATCGCCCATAAACGCGGTGCAATCGGGTCAAAGACTGTTTGTCCGATTGCACCGGACTCCCCGGCCCGTTAAAGTTGCCCGATAATAACATTTGATTTGGACAGGGGTAAAAAGTGGCGTCGTCTGTACAGGGTTCCGGCGATAAAATGCGCTGGGAAGATCTTCTTTCTTCTCATCGGCTTGAATTCAAGGATGGCAAAATTCGCCTGCCCGAAGGTGCCCCCTATCCGACACCCGATGGCCGAAGCCCGTTTCAGATCGATGTTGATCGGGTAATCTTCTCATCCTCGTTCCGGCGTTTGCAAAACAAGACGCAGGTTCACCCCTTATCCGAAAATGATCATGTCCATACCCGCCTGACCCACACGATAGAGGTCGGCTCGGTCGGGCAGTCATTGGGGCTGATGGCAGGCGCGCATATCGTCAAAAACCTGCCCAAGGGATCGGAAACCACAGTGGCCGATATCGGGTATATGGTACAGGCCGCGTGCCTGGCCCACGATATCGGCAACCCGCCATTCGGGCATTCCGGCGAAGACGCCATCAATGAATGGTTCACCACATCGCGTCTTGCCAAGAATGAGCTGACATCGCGCCTTTCCGGGCCGGAGCTTGAAGATCTGCGCCATTTCGAAGGTAACGCCCAAGGGTTACGCATCATCAGTCAGCTCGAAATGAAGCGCTTTGACGGTGGGCTTAACCTGACATACGGCACGCTGGGCAGTTTCATCAAATATCCGCGCAGCACATCGGTTCCTGACGCCCGCCGCAAGGAATATACCGGCCTTAAAAAGCCCGGCTATTATCAGGCCGAACGCGACATTGCGCAGGCGATTGCCAGGGTTTGCGGCCTGTCCCCGCTTGAAGGATTTGACGGTGCATGGCGGCGTCATCCGCTGGTCTATCTGGTCGAGGCGGCCGATGACATCTGTTATTCCGTGGTCGATCTTGAAGATGGCTGGGAACTGGGCTGTGTCAGCTTCGAGGAAGTCGAACGTGCGCTGGCCCCGATTGCCCGCCATCCGGAAAAATATGACGGCGATGCCGAACAACGCTGGAAAGACCTGCGTTCGGAAGGCTGGTATGCCGAAAAATCAGAAGATGACCAGATCGGGTTCCTGCGCGGCAAGGCGATTGGCAATCTGGTCAAGGCGGCCGTTGATGCCTTCATCGAACATGAAGACGCATTGCTTGCCGGTACCATCGAAGGTGATCTTTTGGCCAACACCCCGCTTGGCCCCTACGCCAAGGCGTGCAAGAAGCTGGCCGTGCAAAAGATCTATAACGCGCCGCATGTCCTGCCGATTGAAATGGCCGGGTTTGAAGTCATCAATGGCCTGCTTGACAGCTTTGTCCGGGCTGCCATCGACATTGACGAGCACAAAAATCATGGCAAACGCCTGCCACCGCAGGCAGACCGCATCGACAAGCTTCTGTCGGGCAAGCTGATGGCAGCCCCCGACCTGTATAGTCGCCTGATGCGGGTGATGGATTACATTTCCGGCATGACGGATCGTTATGCGGTAACCCTGTTCAGGAAGCTTCAGGGCATCACCATCTAACAAAAAACCCGGCCAGATGGCCGGGTTTTTCATGAAAGCCTGATCGGGCTTAGATGATGTAGTGAATGCCGCACTCGGTCTTGTCCTGTCCGGCCCAGCGTCCGGCACGGACATCGGTCGTGTTGGGATCAACACGTTCGGTGCAAGGCATGCAACCAATCGACAGGAAGCCTTCAGCCTCAAGCGGATGACGCGGCAACGCGCGATGTTCAAAGATGTCTTCGATATCTTCGCGCTTGTACCCCGCCAGCGGATTGATCTTGATCCGCGACCCCGCCGGTTCAATCACCGGAAGCGCATCACGTTCACCACCGTGGAATCGTTTGCGCCCGGTCAACCAGGCGTCATAGCCTTCCAGTGCACGCTGAAGCGGCTCCACCTTGCGCAGGTAGCAGCATTTCGCCACGTCCGAGGCAAACAGCATGCCGTTCGGGTCCTCGGATTTAAGCTTTTCCTCGTCCGGGCGCATGATCTTGATATTGGTCAGACCCAAATGATCGACCAGCTTTTCGCGATAGGTATGCGTTTCACCAAACAGCTTGCGGGTATCAAGGAAGATCACCGGCAGATCACGGTCGACCTCGGCCACCAGCGCCAGAAGGGCAGCGGCCTCTGTCCCAAAGGACGAGGTCATGGTGATGCGGCCGTTGAATTCTTCATGCACCATCGGTTCGATCAGTGACACACCCTGAAGGTGCCCATACTGATCCATCAAACGGGCGGCACGATCCGTGGCCTCCTCAACAGACATGGAGCCGCCGGTAACGATGTCTTCTTCACGCATCACGTTCATGGCAGCCACCTCCGCTGATCGATATATTCATCGGTCTTGCGCAACAGGGTTTGCATGTCTGCCCCGTCGGCCTTCCATTTTTCACGCTGTTTGGACAGTTCGTGCAGGCGCTGTTCCCAGCTTGGCACCAGCCATTTCTCAAGCGCGCGACGAATACGACCGGCAAGGCGCGGGCTGTGCCCATTGGTCGAAACCGTGATCATCAGATCGCCGCGCTGAATGCGCGCGGGCGATGAAAAATCACAATATTGTTTAACGTCCTCGACATTTGCAATCGTGCCAACGGCCTTGGCAATGGAGGCCAGCTCGGCGGCCTTTTTAAGATCAAGGTCGATGATAAACATGATGGAAGCAGCATTCACATCCGCCGAATTTGGCAAATAGCGCTGCAACCGGTCACCGGCCTGTTCGGCCAGTTCGGGTATCGGGTCTTCAGAATAGACGGTAACGTATTTGGCCCCATCACCGTCAAACTGGCGCAAACGGTTCAGGGTGGCCTGACCGTTGCCGACCAAAGCGACCGAAAGTCGCGTCAGGTCCAGATTGATGGGAAACATCGTCGATCCTCTAATGCGGGTTTCTCTCTATTGCCCATGACTATGAGTGTGGATAGCAAATTATTCAATACATTTTTTATGTGTTTTATATATAAATAACACTAAATATTGGTATTTAATAGTTACGGACTGACTGATCCATCGGCCCCGATTTTTCCGTAAAGCTTTTCCTGCAATTCTTGCAAAATCGCCCTATATTGGGCCAAATTTCAAAACCCGTCCGCCAGAAGATACCTTCAAGAGAGCGTCCAGATGTCCAGCAGTGCCTCCCCTGCCCTGTCCGAAGTCAGCCTTGCGCACCCACAAGCCAACAAAAACGTCGCCATCTGGCTGTTTTCATGTGCGGCGATGGTGTTCATCATGGTGGTGATCGGCGGTTTGACGCGCCTGACGGAGTCCGGGCTTTCGATTGTCGAATGGCGGCCCTTCACCGGCATCATCCCACCGATGAACGAAGCCCACTGGCAGACGCTTTATGAAAAATACAGCCAATATCCCGAGTTCCAGAAAATCAACGCCTGGATGTCGGTCGAAGATTTCAAATCGATCTTCTGGCTCGAATTCATCCATCGCCTGTGGGGACGGCTGATCGGGATCGTATTCTTCATCCCGTTCGTCTGGTTCCTGGCCAAGAAATCAATTGATCGCACAACCAAGTGGAAGCTCTGGGGGCTTTTCATCCTTGGTGGTCTGCAGGGCCTGATGGGCTGGTACATGGTGATGAGCGGTCTGGTCGATCGCCCCGATGTCAGCCAGTATCGCCTGACCGCGCATTTTGGCTTGGCACTGATTATTTTCATCGCCCTGCTGTGGGTTGCCCTGCAACAGCTGAGCCCGCGCGTGACAACCACAACCGCGTCAACGCGCGCCTTGCAGTTGCTGTGTCTGATTGTGTTTACCACCCTGTCCGGCGGCTTTGTTGCCGGCCTTAATGCGGGGCACATATACAACACCTTCCCGCTGATGGATGGGCAACTGATCCCCGATGGCCTGTTCGTGTTTGATCCGGCCTGGCTGGCGCCATTTGAGGACCACATGACGGTGCAGTGGGATCATCGCTGGCTGGCCAAACTGACATTCGTGATGGTGCTGGTGTTCTGGTGGCGTGCTGGCAAATGGGACCTTAACCCCAATCAACGCTTTGCCACCCATCTGGTTTTGCTTGCGGCCTTCCTGCAGGTCACGCTTGGCATCACAACCCTTCTGACTGTCGTGTGGTTGCCGCTGGGTGTTGCCCATCAGGCCGGTGCGGTTGTTCTGGTTGGGGCGACAACCTATGCCGCCTACAAACTGCGCGATGCGACCTAGTTCGCAAACACCACGTCAGTCATCGGCACGATGCAGCGCCTTACGGATGCGATGCATCGAAAACCAGATTGCGCCCAGCACCACTGGCACAGCAACCCCCGTGGCAACCCGGTCGTTGATCGGAACCCCGGTATCCTTGATCGCCTTGAACAGGTAACCCAGAAGCCCGACCGCATAATAGGTGATGGCGGCCACCGACAAACCTTCGACGGTTTGTTGCAGGCGCAGTTGCAGTTTCACACGTCGGTCCATGCTGGCCAGAAGATCGCGGTTTTGCGCTTCAAGCAGGATGTCGACGCGGGTGCGCAGCAGGTTGTTGGCCCGTGCGACGCGCTTTGACAAAACTTCCAGCCGATCGCCGATATTCTGACAGGTCCGCATCGCCGGGGCCAAGCGGCGTTCAAGGAATTCGGCAATGGTTTGCATACCTTCAATGCGTTCTTCGCGCAGTTCACCAAGGCGCGCCTGCACAATGCGGTAATAGGCGCGCGCCGCACTGAACCGGTAATTCAGCGAGGCTGCCATTTCCTCGGTCTGGGCGGCAAGGTCAGTCAGTTTGGCAAGCGTTTCTTCATCGTTGGTTTGGGTTTTACTCGCCATTTCGGCAGTGATTTCCGACAGGCGCGTATCGATTTCCGACACCTTGGGTGTCGCCGTATGCGCCAACGGAAAGGCCAGCAGCGCCATCATGCGGTAGACCTCAATTTCCTTAAGCCGCTGCACCAGACGCCCGGCCTGAAGGTGTTCGAGGCCGCAATCCTTGATCAGGATGCGCCCAAACCCGTCACCATGCAGGCGAAAATCCGTCCATACCTGTGCCGTGCCGCCCAATATGCGGCTGCCGGTCAGGCCATTATGATCAAACAGCCGGGAAAGCTCATCCTCACTCCGCTCAGCCTTGTCGACGACGATATGCAACCCGACCAGCAATTGCCCCGGTGTATCATCGAGCCAATCACGCGGCACAAGATTGATCACCGGGTCTTCGAACGGGTTATCAAATGGCTCGGTACGTTTGAAGACATAGACCGTGAATTCCGCGTGCCGTTCCCAGATGACGGAAAATCCATCGCAGGCTGCTTCGAAATATTTTTGATCTGCAGCCGGCGGCGTCAGGCTATAGCGGTGGCAAAAGGCGGTGAAATGGTCGCGCACCGCGTCATCAAGGTCTTCACCCGTTTGAAAGGCAAGGCAGGAACACCGCGCCGGGCTGGTCACACCACCAAACGGTCGGGCATGGATTTCATTATGAAGGGCGACACGCTGGGGATGTTCGACAAACATTGCCACGGGCTTTCATAATTGGTTATTGCAGTCTATATAAACCACTCGGGCCATGGCTTTGTCCTTTGCCCGAACAAGTACCTGTATAGATGAAAGTCGAAGGCATCAGAAACCCTAAATTGAGTAAGGGATAATACTGCCTCAACTGAATCATCGTACAGGGAAAGACATTTTCTCTGGCCGTGCTATCGCGGCCCCAAGGAGGTTCCATGACCGATCTTCGCACCACCGACAATCTGTTTTTCGCCAAGGGTGATCTTGATCGCGACCGGCTTGAAACACAGGTCAATGATGCACTCAGCGCTGCCGAAGACGGGGAACTGTTCCTTGAATATCGCCAATCCGAAAGCCTTGTCTGGGATGATGGCCGCCTGCGCAGTGCGAACTTTGATACCGCACAGGGTTTCGGCCTGCGCGCCGTTGCCGACGAGGCGACCGCCTTTTCGCATTCCAATGAACTCTCCAACGACGCAGTTGCGCGTGCCGCTGAAACCGTCAAGGCGGTTGGATCGGGCCGCTCGGGCAAGGTTGATCTGGGATCAATTGGCACGAACGTATCGCTTTATTCCGACGTGAACCCGCTGGGTGAGGCCACATTTGAAGCCAAGGTCGATCTTCTGGCCCAGATTGATGCCTATGCCCGGTCGCGCGACCCACGTGTGGTGCAGGTTTCGGCCTCAATCTCAGGCAACTGGCAGGCGGTGCAAATCTGGCGTTCCGGCGGACAGCGTATTGGCGATATTCGCCCGCTTGTGCGCTTTAATGTCTCCGTTGTCGTCAAACAGGGCGATCGCATGGAAACCGGATCGCACGGCGAAGGTGGCCGTATTGGTTATGACGGGTTCTTTGATGAAAAAACCTGGAAAAAGGCAGTTAATGAGTCGCTCCGTCAGGCGGTTGTAAACCTTGATTCAGTCGCCGCCCCAGCAGGTGAAATGACCGTGGTGCTTGGCCCGGGTTGGCCGGGCATTTTGCTGCACGAAGCCATTGGTCACGGCCTTGAAGGTGATTTCAATCGCAAGGGCACCTCTGCCTTTGCCGGGCTTTTGGGTCAGCGGATCGCATCGCCGGGTGTGACGGTGGTTGATGATGGCACCATTCATGACCGCCGCGGGTCGCTTTCGATTGATGATGAAGGCACTCCGACACAGAAAACCGTCCTGATCGAGGATGGTATCCTCAAGGGCTTTATGCAGGATCGCCTGAACGCGCGCCTGACCGGTGTCAAATCCACCGGTAACGGCCGTCGTCAGTCCTATGCCCACGCCCCGATGCCGCGCATGACCAACACCTATATGCTTGGTGGCGACAAGGAGCCGGAAGAAATTCTGGCTTCGGTCAAAAAGGGCATCTATGCCGTCAACTTTGGCGGCGGTCAGGTCGATATTACATCGGGAAAATTCGTGTTCTCGGCCTCCGAAGCCTATCTGATCGAGGATGGCAAACTTGGCGCACCGGTCAAGGGCGCGACCCTGATTGGCAACGGGCCGGACAGCCTGACCAAGGTTTCCATGATCGGCAATGACATGGCACTTGATGATGGTATCGGTACCTGTGGCAAGGACGGGCAAGGTGTTCCTGTTGGTGTCGGGCAACCGACGCTCCGCATTGATGGTCTGACCGTCGGCGGGACCGCAGTATAACTCTGAGTGACCTATGGATAGGACCAAAACCACCTTTCGATAAATTTACTATACGTAAGGCGCTAAATACTATCCATCCACACATGGACACACCAACCTGCCGAATGGCTATCCCTGTCTTTTCAAAGACCATAATCTGATTTGATCGTTTCCAAACAGGTTATGGTCGCCATTCGGGTTTCGTCGCCAAGCTTTCTGCTGACATTACGTGCACCCGATGACGGTCGTGACCTGCCAATGGTAGGAAAGCAGTTTGACGACAGGCAGATGGCAGTACGTTACCGCGCTGATTGCAGCGGGTCTAACGTCGCTTGCAATCGGAACAACCGCGGTAAGCGCACAGCAAAGCATTGATGTGCGCACAGACGAAGCACGCCAGTTTTCCGAAGATTTCGAGCGACTCACCGACGTAACCGCACGGGCGAACTTTCTGCTGAGCACTGATGATGGCGGTGACATCACCTATGCCGATATCCTTGCAAATCCCGATGATATTGTCCTCAACTTCCGTTGGGCAAAGGCGCAGCTGGCGCGCGGTGACGTCCGCGGGGCATCGGCAACCCTTGAACGCATTCTTGTTCTGGATCCGGATCTGGCACCGGTGCGCCTGTATTACGCGATTGTTCTTTATCGCCTTGATAGCCTGGACGAGGCCCGCAGCCAGTTTGATCGCCTGTTGCAAATGGATATCTCGCCAGATGTCGAAGCCAATATCCGTCAGTATGTCAGCGCCATCGAGCGCCGCCGCAAGCGCCTGTCACAAAGCCTTACCCTGACACTGGGAAGCCAGATTGACAGCAACCGCAACGCGGCCCCGAACGACAAGGTCCAGCTTCTGACCGGCACGCCGACGACCATCACCGCAAGCGGCGACAAACCCAATAATGACATCGCCTATATCGGGGCGCTTCGCTATGACGTCAGCTATGACCTTGGCTATCAGGAAGGCCACGAGGTTTTTGCAAGTTTAACCGGTTATGGCAGCGACCAGGTTCAGCTCGACGCGCTGGACCTTGGGTCCTTTTCGGCAGAAATCGGCACACGTATTCGCGGCGGATACTGGATGCTGACCCCGACACTCAGCCAGACCGCGCAATCGCTTTCGCGCGAGAAGTACCTGACCGCCAGAACCGGTCGCTTGCGGCTGGATTGGAACGTGCGCCCGTTCTTTAATCTGAACGGTGATATCAGCTATTCTGACGAGCGATACCAGAACACATCTGAATCCAGTGCGCTTCGCCTGCATTCGGGTCAGCGCTATGGCGCACGGATCGGCGGCAACTACAATTGGTCGCCAAATCATCGTACGACGGTGAATTTTGCGGCCGGGATGAAGGATGCCGCCAGAAACTATTATAGTTACAATAGCTTGAGCGGCGAGCTGATCCATGCTTATCTGTTTGGTGGGGGAAGTTACATCAGCGGAAGCATCCGCTATGGCATGGACCAGTACCGGGATCCGGATTTTCTGACGACCGGCAATTCGCCGCAACATCGCACGGATCGCAGTACTCGGACCCGCCTGACATACGGTGCACCGCTTTCGACGATATTGCCGACCGACTTGTTTGGGGATAGCGAAACGGCAAATCAGATACTTGGCTTTCTGGCACCGATCAACTGGTCGGTCACCGGTGAGTATCTGAACACAAATTCAAACATTCCCAACTACGAATACCATAACGCACGTGCACAGGTATTTCTGACACGCCGCTGGGAGTTCTAGTGATGCAAAAGGCCAAATATTCGCCCCTGAAATCGAATGCGACAATCCGTCGGTTTGCTGGCGCAACGCTGCTTTGCGCACCTTTGATTGCCGCAACAGTCTTGATGGCGCCAAAACCCGCCAGTGCAGAACTTGAAGCAGAAATGGCGGGCGTCTCGGCCGCTGTGACCGGCGAAATCACACTTTCCAAGGTCACCGGCGAAGTCGGTATTCTGGTTGAAAGTGGCATGCCGGTCTATCTGGGGGATCGGATCGTCACGTCAGCCAACTCGGGCATGCAGGTTCTGTTGCTTGACGAAACGGTGTTTACCATTGGCCCGAACAGCGACGTCGCGATTGACGAGTTCGTCTATGACCCGGCCACCGGCGACGGACGCATTGTCGCCGATATGGCTATGGGCGTGATGCGCTTTGTCACCGGTAAAATTCCGCTAAACAATCCATCAAGCATGGATGTGAACCTGCCGGTTGGCTCGATCGGTATTCGCGGCACCATTGGCCTGATCCGCTCCATGACCGCCGAACAGGCAAACGAGATCGTACCGGGCAGTTTTGATACCACCGACGCAAACACCGCAAACCAACTGGTTTTCATGGCGGTCAATCAGGGGCCCGGCCTGTCGCGCAATGACACAACATCGCGCCCCGGCGCCTTTGCCGCCTTTAACCAGAATGGCGGCTCACAAAGTGTGACCGGCGAAAACTTTGGCGTTTTTGTCTCCGACAACAACGTCACCACGCCCACACGTTTCCCGACCAGTGCCGCGACTTTTGATTTTTCGGCAAATGTTGTGCGTACCGCATCACTTGGTGGTGGCTCGGATTCCGGGTCAGGTGCAAGCTCGACCGCATCCGCCACGCAGCAGCCTGTTGTCACGAGCCAGCAAACCGGACAGGCGCAAAACCAGACCGGCGCAACCAGCGCACAAGCCGTTGACGTCGCCATGGCGCAAATCGGTACAATCAACAGCGCCACAAATGTCTCTGAGACCACGACGATTCTTAACAACAATCTGGTCGATAATACTGCTAGCTCAGGTTCAGGAGGCTCGTCAGGTAACTCAGGAGGTTCTCCTGCCCCATTCACCTATGACGGCCTGCGCCAAGTGGTGAGTGGTAGCGCAACGACAGGGACGATTAACATTGACGGCGCCAATGTAGACTACAGTTTCAGTTCAACTGTGGATTATGCGAACCGTACCATCGCAATCCAGTTTACAAATGTTCAAGTCAATGACGCTGGTTTAATCGGTTCAGCAGGCATCCTTGACGGAAGCTACAACCCGACGACATTTGATTATTCCAGCACATCCGGGAATGTTGAATTTGCCAGCGGCGACTTCACCTACGACCCAAACTGTACTTCGATGGGATGCAGCGGGACGGCCAAATTTAAAGACGCCCATAACGTAGAATTCAATATGTCGACCAGTGGCTATTCTTCCGGCACCGATGGCAGCGGAACGATGGAATAAGTCTGCCGGTCAAACGGAAGCATAAGACGTGATGCGCTTCAGCAAATCCGGCGCTCTGACTGGGCTGCAATACACTATTCCGCTGGCCATACTCTTCACCTGCATCGTTTTGCGCTGGCAGAATGTGCCGGTGATTGATCAGCTGCGTTTAACGGTTTTCGACCTTTATCAACAAATTGCACCGCGCGCTTACGAAGATGTCGGCGTGCGGATTGTCGATATTGATGAGCGCAGTTTGCGCGAAGAGGGCCAGTGGCCTTGGTCGCGCACCAAGCTCTCGGAATTGCTCTATCGACTGCGCGCCAACGGCGCGGCTGTTGTCGGCTTTGATATGGTTTTCGCCGAGCCGGACCGCACATCACCATCACGCGTGATCGACGATTGGCCGCAAAGCACCGAGCGTGATCGTATTGCGGAAATGGCAAAGACCCTGCCCGACCACGACCAGCTATTTGCCCAATTCATCAAGGGTACTGGCAACGTGGTCACCGCGGTTCAGCTCCGTAATGGCGAGCTTGATGCCCTTCCCCGCCAGGTCGGGAATTTCAGTGCAGCTGGCGAAGCAGGTCGAACCCTTTCAGATTTCGTTCCGGTCTTGCCGACTGCGGCCAGAAACCTTGATATTATTGAGGCGGCAGCAACCGGCAATGCGCTGGTTAACGTTTCGCCAGGTCAGGACGGGATTGTACGCCGCGTACCTTTGATGGCTGCCATCGATCATGAACAGCCAGGGATTGGCAAGCCGGTCTATCCGACGCTCAGCCTTGAGATGCTGCGCGTTTTACAGAATGCCCCCAAGACCATGCTGGTACGGATGTCCGGGGCGAGCGGCAGTGCGCGCTGGACCAACTCGGAAGGCATCGCGTCCGTTCGCGTTGGTGCCCTGACCATCCCGACGGATCGCGCCGGGTATATGTGGGTGCATTTCACCGGCCATCAGAAAGACCGGTATCTGTCGGCGACGGATATTCTCAACGGATCCGGAACCGACATCCTGCAAAATAAAATGGTGCTTCTGGGAACAAGTGCGGCCGGGTTGCTTGATTTGCGCCCTACCCCGCTTGATCGGGTGATCCCGGGGGTCGAAGTCCATGCCGAGATGCTTGAACAGATGCTGCTTGAACATTTCCTGACCCGTCCCTATTGGGCGGCGGAGGTCGAAATGCTGGTCCTTCTGATCATCGGCATGTTCTTCATTCTGGCAGTCCCACGGCTTGGTGCGGTGTGGCCGGCGGTGCTTGGTCTGGCGATTGCCACCAGCGCAATTGGCATTTCCTGGTGGGCCTACTCACATAAACTCGTCCTTATCGATCCGCTTTATCCGATTGTCGGTTTGGCAGCCGTCTACCTTGCAACCAGTTCGCTTGGTTTCATGCGGACCGAGGGCGAACGCCGGCAGGTGCGCGCCGCCTTTGCCAACTATCTGTCACCGGCATTGGTGGCGCAACTGGCCGAACATCCCGAACGTCTGAAACTGGGCGGCGAAACCCGTGACATGACCCTGATGTTCTGTGATGTCCGCGGATTTACCGCCATATCAGAGGGTTTCAAATCCAATCCGCAAGGCCTGACGCGCCTGATCAACCGGCTTCTGACACCGTTGAGCGACTGCATCCTGAACCGTGAGGGGACGATCGACAAATATATGGGCGACTGCATCATGGCGTTCTGGAACGCGCCACTGGATGTTGAAAACCATGCCCACAATGCCTGTGACAGCGCGCTTGCGATGCGACATGCGCTTAGAAAGCTTAATGACGAACGCAAACAGGAAGCAGAACAGGCCAATGAGCCCTTCCTGCCGCTCAATGTCGGCATCGGGATCAATTGCGGTGATTGTCTTGTCGGCAATATGGGATCGGATCAGCGCTTTGATTATTCGGTGCTGGGCGATGCGGTCAACCTGGCATCCCGGCTTGAGGGACAATCAAAGAACTATGGCGTCGATGTCGTGCTGGGCGAGGATGTTGCCAAACGGGTTGGTGATGACTTCGCACTGATCGAACTCGATTTGATCACCGTTAAGGGCAAAAGCGAAGCACTGCATATCTTTGCCCTGCTCGGCGATAAGGACTTGGCGGAATCAGCGCAGTTTAGAACCTTTTCCGATCTGCACGCGGCCATGCTTTCGGCCTATCGCGCGCGAAACTGGGACGAAGCCAAAAATTTGATTGCAGAAAGCCAGCAGGCATCACACGATTTTGCGAAGCTTGGCGACCTTTATGAACTTTACACCAGCCGCATTGCTCTGTTCAGAGAAACGCCACCACCAGCCGATTGGGATGGCGTGTTTGTCGCCACCAGCAAATAGCTGACTTGCCAAGCACGCAAAATCCAAACAATCTTGGCTAATCATCAAACAGCATTGCCTTGCCGAACTGTGCGCCTTTTTACGTCATCCCTTTGAGGCCCCAATGAATTTTTCATCAGACAATGTCACCCCGATCTGTCCCGAAATCCTTGCGGCCATCGCCGCCGAAAGTGATGCCAGCGCCCTGCCCTATGGCGCGGATGACAAAAGCCAAAAGCTTGATGCCGCTTTTTCAGAATTGTTCGGGCGTGATGTATCCGTCGTGCCGGTCGCAACCGGGACAGCGGCCAACGTCATTGGGCTTTCTGGGCTGGTGTCGCCGTTTGGCGGCGTGGTCTGTCATCACCACGCCCATATCAATGTCACGGAATCCACGGGTGTCGCCTTTTACGGCGGCGGGGCGAAGCTGCTGGGGATCGACGGGCCTTCGGCAAAGATCGAAGCCGACACGCTTGATGCCTATTTGAACAAGCATGTTTCAAACGGCATGCATTCGGTTGACCCGGAATGTGTTGCGATCACGCAAAGTACCGAGTTCGGAACCGTTTACAGCGTTGATGAAATTCAGGCCATCGGATCGGTTTGCCAAAAACACGATATGCGGCTTTTCATGGATGGTGCACGTTTTGCCAATGCGGTTGCCGCCCTCGATTGCCATCCATCTGAAATCACATGGAAAGCCGGTGTTGATATCCTGAGCTTTGGCGCGACCAAGAACGGTGCGTTGGCTGTTGATGCGATCATATTGTTTGATCGGGAACTCCGGCGCAAAACGGAACAGAACCGCAAGCGCGGCGGCCATCTGTTTTCCAAGCACCGCTATCTTGCCACACAGCTTCTGGCCTATCTTGAAGATGACCTATGGCTGCGCAATGCCCGTCACGCCAACGCAGCCGCACAGGCACTCGCCAAATCCCTTTCAAGCATGGGGGCAAAGCCGACCTTTGTTCCCCAGGGGAATGAGTTGTTTATTCACATGACCAATGCCTTGGCAGAAAAGCTCAGCAAAGCGGGTATTGTATTCCGCCCCTGGCCGTCGCTTGGCCCTGATGCCTATCGGTTTGTCTGTGCCTGGAACAGTCCGATCAAGATGATCGAAGCCTTGCCGGAAACCGTTGGTCAATAGCGCAGCCTTGCCATGCCGCCCGGTTGCATGTGATATCACCGCCCCAATGCCACCAAAAAAACGACGAGATTTAAGATGAATTTTGCCTCGGACAATGTATCGCCCTTTTGCCCGGAAATTCTGGAAGCCCTGACAAAGGACGCGTCTGTCAATGCACCGGCCTATGGCGGTGACGATCTTAGTCAGCAACTCGATGCAGCCTTTTCCGAACTGTTTAACAAGGAAGTTGCCGTCATTCCGGTTGCAACCGGTACTGCGGCAAACTGCATCAGCTTATCTGCGCTTGTTTCGCCTTATGGCGGGGTGGTTTGCCACCACGAAGCCCATATCAACGAGGACGAAAGCACCGGCGTTGCCTTCTTCACGGGCGGCGCGAAGCTTTTGCCGATGGATGGCCCGGCGGCAAAGCTTGAAGCAGATGGCCTTGATGGTTTTGTCAGCGGTCTGGTTGATCGCGGTGTGCATTCGGTGTCGCCTGAATGTGTGGCGATCACACAGGCCACCGAACTTGGTGCGGTTTACACAGTAGATGACGTCAAGGCGATTGGTGATGTCTGCCGCAAGCATGATCTCCGCCTGTTTATGGACGGGGCGCGTTTTGCCAACGCGATGGCCCATCTCAAATGCCATCCGGCAGATGTCACCTGGAAGGCCGGCGTCGATGCCATCAGCTTTGGCGCGACCAAAAACGGTGCCATGGCGGTTGATGCTATTGTTCTTTTCGACACCAGCCTGAAACCCCGGATCGAGCAGGCCCGCAAACGCAGTGGCCATCTGCATTCCAAGCATCGCTATCTGGCGACCCAGCTTCTGGCCTATATCAAGGATGATGTCTGGCTGAAAAATGCCGCCCATGCCAACGCAGCAGCGCAGGCCCTTGCCGACGTCCTGATCAAACAGGGCGCGTCACTTACCCATGCGGCTGAGGGCAATGAGCTGTTTATCAAAATGTCCCCGGAGCTTGCCGGAAAATTGCGTGATGCCGGCCTTATGTTCCACGGCTGGCCGTCGCTTGGTGCCGATGTTTATCGATTTGTTGCGGCGTGGAACGCGGATATCGTGCAAATCACCAAACTCAATACCACTCTAGGGTAGAAATTGAGGCCAAAAGGACGGGTGAAATCAAACGAATCATTATGATTCAATAAGATATGAATCGTTTAAAAGCACATTTTAAACACGTGATTTAGCGATTTCACCCGCCGAGCCTTGAAAAAAATGCACTGCTGCAATGATGAAACCGGACAGTGAATTTCATAAAAATAACAAATACTTGACTTAAATTCATCATTCGGACCTGCGGCCGCACTACGTAAAATCCCGCAGGAACCGTTGACGATACGCAGAAACCCTGATTACTTTCCCTCGTCGATTGCCAACATTCATACCTGTTGGATCGGGTAAACCTCGTCCGTTGCAAAATATGCTGTCAAACGTGACCGGATCAAATGTCACGCGGACAGCATTGATTTGCTCGGACCAGCCTTGAGGGAGGCATTTAATGAAAGCGAATTTCGTCAAAGTGGCACTTGGTGCAGGCCTGCTTGCAGCCACCGCACTTGCTGCTCCGACTGCCGCTTCGGCAAAAACCCTGGTATATTGCTCGGAAGGTAGCCCGGAAGGCTTCAACCCGCAGCTTTACACTGCAGGTACGACCTTCGATGCGTCTTCGCGTCAGGTCTTCAACCGCCTCGTACAGTTCAAGCGCGGTACCACCACCATCGTTCCGGGTCTTGCGACCAGCTGGGACGTTTCGGCTGATGGTCTGGAATATACCTTCAACCTGCGTGAAGGCGTGAAATTCCACACCACCGAAGATTTCACCCCGACCCGTGATTTCAATGCTGATGACGTGATCTTCACCTTCATGCGTCAGTTTGACACCGAGCACCCGTATCATGGTGTTTCGGGCGGCGGTTACGAGTACTTCAACTCGATGTCGATGGGCGACCTGGTCAAGGACATCGTCAAGGTTGACGATCAAACCGTTAAATTCGTTCTGAACCGTCCGGAAGCACCGTTCATCGCCAACATGGCCATGGACTTCGCATCTGTTCTGTCGGCTGAATATGCTGACAAGATGATGGAAGCAGGCACCCCGGAAAATGTTGACCTGAATCCGGTCGGCACCGGTCCGTTCCAGCTCGTTGCCTATCAGAAAGATGCGGTTATCCGTTACAAAGCATTCCCGGAATACTGGGAAGGCAAAGCAGCAATCGATAACCTGATCTTTGCAATCACCCCGGACAGCACCGTTCGCTACCAGAAGCTGAAAGCTGGCGAATGCCATGTCATGCCGTTCCCGAACCCGGCCGATCTGGAAGAGATGGAAGCAGATGCCGACATCAACCTGATGAGCCAGGAAGGTCTGAACGTTGGCTATCTGGGCTACAACACCCAGAAAGAACCGTTCACCGACCCGAAAGTCCGTAAAGCACTGAACATGGCGATCAACAAAGACGCCATCATCGAAGGTGTTTATCAGGGTGCTGGTTCGGCCGCGAAAAACCCGATTCCGCCGACCATCTGGTCTTACAACAACGACACCGTTGATGACCCGTATGATCCGGAAGCAGCCAAAGCCATGCTGGCAGAAGCTGGTTATCCGGACGGCTTCACCACCGACATCTGGGCGATGCCGGTTCAGCGTCCTTACAACCCGAACGCACGCCGTATGGCTGAACTCGTTCAGGCTGACTGGGCTGCAATTGGTGTGAACGCCGAAATCGTATCCTACGAATGGGGTGAATACCTTGATCGCACCAAAAAAGGTGAACAGGGTACCTTCATGCTCGGTTGGACCGGTGATAACGGTGACCCCGACAACTTCCTTGCAGTTCTTCTTGGCTGTGACGCAGTTGGCAGTGCGAACCGTGCACAGTGGTGCAACGAAGAGTTCGATAACCTGATTCAGCAGGCAAAAACCACCTCGGACGTTCTCGAGCGTACCCGTCTGTACGAAGAAGCTCAGCTGGTCTTCAAACGCGAAGCACCGTGGGCAACCATCGCACACTCGATCGTGTTCGAACCGATCCGCAGCGAAGTTGTTGACTACAAGATCGATCCGTTCGGTGGTCACATCTTCTATGGTGTAGATCTCGCTGAATAAGCGTATCAAAACCTGATCAGAGAGGCCCGGTTTTCCGGGCCTCTTTGCAATTTCGCAAAAGAGAGAGACGTCCGCCTGCACCCCGTTTGCACGCGGACACAATAAAGGCCCGATGGCATGCTAGGATTCCTGTTTCGCCGTTTGGGGGACATCATCCCGACCTTCTTCGGTGTCACCCTTTTGGTATTCTTCCTGATCCGCCTCATTCCCAGTGATCCCATCCTGATGATGGCTGGTGAACGTGGTGTCGATGCTGAGCGATATGCAGAGCTTCAGGCTCAGTATGGTTTCGACCAGCCACTGATCGTTCAGTATTTCGATTATCTGATGGGCGTATTCCAAGGGGATCTTGGTAAATCCTTTGTCACCAAGAAACCTGTTCTGGACGAATTCCTGACCCTGTTCCCGGCGACGGTTGAACTTGCCGTCATGGGCATCCTGTTTGCTGTGATCCTTGGCATTCCGCTGGGGGTGCTTGCCGCCATTAATCGCGGGAAGTGGCTCGACCACCTGACAATGTCTGTATCCCTTACAGGCTATTCGATGCCGATTTTCTGGTGGGCGCTGCTTCTGATCATGTTCTTCTCGACCACCTTGGGCTGGACGCCGGTCTCGGGTCGAATATCGGTCATGTATTTCTTTGAGCCGGTGACCGGTTTCATGCTGATCGACAGCCTCTTGAGCGGTGAGAAAGGCGCTTTCACCAGTGCACTCAGCCATATGATCCTGCCTACCGTTGCGCTCGGCACTATTCCGATGGCGGTGATTGCGCGTATGACGCGCTCCTCGATGCTGGAAGTCCTGGGCGAAGAATATATCCGCGTTGCACGCGCCAAAGGTCTGGCACCGATGCGGGTAATCATGGTCCATGCGCTGCGCAATGCCTTGATCCCGGTGATCACGGTGATCGGCCTTCAGGTCGGCGTGCTGCTGGCCGGTGCGATCCTGACGGAGACGATTTTCTCTTGGCCGGGTATCGGCAAATGGATCATCGAAGCCATGAACCGTCGCGACTATCCGACCATTCAGGGCGGCATTCTGATGATTGCCTTCCTTGTGATGGCCGTGAACCTGATCGTTGACGTTCTATACGGGATTATTAACCCCCGTATTCGTTACAAGCGCTAAGGAGAGCTGTGAGATGAGCGAGAACACCACCCCGTCCGCAGCGCACGCCTCAACCGTTGCCGAAGCAGCTGTTGAGCCCGTCGGCGCACCGCCAAGCCCGATGCGCGAAACTTGGGACTATTTCAAAAAGAACCGCGGTGCCTTTGCCGGTCTGATCGTCATTGCGATCATTCTGTTTCTGGCCGTGACCGCACAATGGATCGCACCGTTCGATCCGGTGGCACAGGACCGTACCGCATTTCTGAAACCGCCGATCTGGATGGAAGGTGCCGATCCCCGTTACATCCTTGGCACCGATGCGGTTGGCCGTGACATCCTGTCGCGGCTGATCCATGGCGCTCAGTTGTCGGTTTCGATCGGTGTCGTCGTCGTGATCCTGTCGATGATTGCCGGTATCGTGCTTGGCATGGTTGCCGGTTACTTCCGCGGCTGGATCGAAGTCGGCGTCATGCGCCTGATGGACATCATGCTGGCCCTGCCCAGCCTGATCATGGCGCTGGCGATTGTTGCGATCCTCGGCCCGGGGCTTGAAAACGCGATGCTGGCCATCGCCATCGTCCAGTTGCCGCACTATGTGCGCCTGACGCGCGCCTCGGTCGTATCGGAACTTAACAAGGAATATGTCATCGCATCGCAGATTGCCGGTGCCGGTCATGTCCGCCAGATGTTCGTCAATATTCTGCCGAACTGCATGGCACCGCTGATCGTGCAGGGCACGCTTGGTATTTCAAGTGCGATCCTTGACGCTGCTGCACTTGGCTTCCTTGGCCTTGGCGCGCAGCCGCCGCTGCCGGAATGGGGCACCATGCTCTCTGAGGCCCGTGAATTTGTGGGCTCCGCTTGGTGGGTAATCACCTTCCCCGGCCTTTGCATCCTTGTCACCGTGCTTGCCTTCAACCTGATGGGTGATGGCCTGCGCGATGCCCTTGATCCCAAGATGAAACGGTAAGTCATGGCTCTTCTCGAAGTAAAAAACCTGACAGTCGAGTTCGGCTCAGAAGACAAGCCGTTTCGAGCTGTTGACTCTGTAAGCTATTCTGTTGATCGCGGCGAAGTCCTTGGCATCGTCGGTGAATCCGGTTCGGGTAAATCGGTTTCATCGCTTGCCGTAATGGGTCTGATCGATTTTCCCGGTCGTGTGACCGCGGATGCCCTGACCTTTGATGGTCAGGATCTGATCACCATGCCAGCAAAACGCCGCCGCGAAATCACCGGCAAAGACATCGCCATGATCTTTCAGGATCCGATGTCGGCACTGAACCCGTGCTTCACGGTTGAAGCCCAGATCATGGAGGCCCTCAAGGTCCATGAAGGCGGCAACAAGAAACAGCGTCGTGAACGCACGCTTGATCTTTTAAACCAGGTTGGCATTCCCGATCCGAAGTCGCGCATGACCGCCTACCCGCATCAGCTGTCGGGCGGCATGAGCCAGCGTATCGTCATTGCCATGGCTATTGCGTGCAACCCGCGCCTTTTGATTGCCGACGAGCCGACCACAGCCCTTGATGTGACCATTCAGGCCCAGATCATTGATCTGTTGCTGAAGCTGCAAGAAGACAGCGACATGGGCCTGATCCTGATCACCCACGATCTGGCACTGGTGTCCGAGGCCGCAAACCGCATTCAGGTCATGTATGCCGGTCAGCTTTTTGAAAGTGGCCCGGCTGACAGCATCTTTGCTGCCCCGCGCCATCCCTATACGCAGGCACTGCTCGAAGCGCTGCCAGAACGTTCCGAAGGCCATGACCGTCTTCGGACTATCCCCGGCGTGGTCCCCGGTCAGTATGACCGCCCGCAGGGCTGCCTTCTGGCACCGCGTTGCCGTTATGCCAATGAACACTGCGTAAAATCGCGCCCTGAGGTCACGGACTTCAATGGCCGCGATGTACGTTGCTTCTATCCGCTAAATGATCAGGGCCAGCCGACCGGCCTGACCGCTGATACGACCACCGGGGAGACTGTGTAATGAGTTTTCTGGATACCAAACCCGGTGTTCCGCTTCTGGAATCCGATGATCTTGTCCGTCACTACGAGGTCAATCGTGGCTTTGGCAAGCCCAGCGCCATGGTCAAGGCGCTTGATGGGGTTTCCTTTACGCTTGAATCGCAAAAGACCCTCGCGGTGGTCGGTGAATCCGGTTGCGGCAAATCGACGCTTGGCCGTCAGCTGACCCTGATCGAAAAGCCGACCTCGGGCGCGCTGAAACTGAATGGCAATGCCGTTGGCAACCTGTCTGACAAGGAAGCCAAGCAGTTCCGCCGCACCGTTCAGATGATCTTCCAGAACCCGTATGGGTCGCTGAACCCGCGCAAAAAGGTTGGCCAGATTTTGGCCGAGCCGGTTCTTTTGAACATGGATAATCTTGGCCGCAAGGAACGTGAAGAACGCGTCCATGCCACCATGGCAAAGGTTGGCCTGCGTCCGGAATTCTATCAGCGTTATCCGCATATGTTTTCCGGTGGCCAGCGTCAGCGTATCGCGATTGCCCGTGCCCTGATCCTTGAACCGAAAGTCATCGTCGCGGACGAGCCGGTATCGGCCCTTGATGTTTCGGTGCAGGCACAGGTCCTGAACCTGATGATGGACCTGCAGGAAGAGATGAATGTCGCCTATGTTTTCATCTCGCATGATCTTTCTGTCGTCAGACATATTGCAGATGACGTCATGGTGATGTATCTCGGTCGCGTCGCTGAAAAGGGACCGACCGACGAGATCTTTGCCAAGCCGCTGCACCCCTATACACGGGCGCTTCTGGCGTCGGCACCAAAGATCGATCCGACACAACGTGTGAAGGCAGAACCGCTGACCGGCGAGTTGCCATCACCGATCAACCCGCCATCGGGCTGTGCGTTCCATAAACGCTGCCCGTTTGCGACCGAGGAATGCGCTAAAGTTCGCCCGGAACTGCGCAATTTCGAGGGCCGCGAAGTGGCGTGTCATCGGGTCGAAGAAATCGCCTGACAACAGGCGATCGCCCGGAAAGCCTAACAGCTATCCAGGTAGACAAGGGAGCAAGGGGGCGCGCTTTTAACAAAGCTGCGCCCCTGCGCATTTCTGAGGGTATCTTGCCTGAATTAGGCCGTCGTGCGTGACCGGTCGGAGAGTGCCAACAAAACACCCGCCCCGACCAGAAGCGTACCCGAAACACGGTTGAGCATCCGCATATGGCGGGCTGACTTGATCAGGCCCTTCACCTGCCCGCCCAACAATCCATAGGCCAGCAAAACGCTGGTTTCCATGGCAATGAATGTCACGCCCATGACGGTGAATTGCGGCCCGTATGCCACCGCGGGATCAAGGAATTGCGGGAAGAAGGCCGTAAAGATCAGGATCGCCTTGGGATTGCCAATTGCGGTCAGGAACTCGGTCTTGGCCAGATTATACGGCCCGGGATTGACCATCAGCTCGACCGGACCGGTCGTTTCATCACTGTCATTGACCTTGGCAAACCAGCTTTTAAGACCAAGCCAGACCAGATAAACCGCCCCACCCCATTTGATCACAAGGAAGGCCGTTTCACTGGCGGCCAGCACAACGCCAAGCCCAGCCGCGGTCACCACAATCATCAGGGCAAAGGCAACAATACGGCCAATCCCGCCCACGGCAGCAGACGATACGCCGTACCGCGCGCCATTAAACATCGCGAGAAGATTATTGGGACCGGGGGCCATCGCCAACACGATTGCCGCCCCGGCAAAAAGAAACCAGTTGTCGAGCTGCATGGGGCTATTCCTGTATTTCGGGGCTGGCGGCCACGCCAAACAACCCCAAGTTGGTGACGACGTACTTTCGCCTGAAATTCAGTCGCGCGTCAATGCCGCAATCAGCTCGGACGCGGCGCGCCATTTCGCCGTCAATGCCGCGCGTTTACCCATGGAGAAATCGGCAAAATCAAAGCCCGGCGCAACGGTACAGCCCAAAAGCGCAAACTTGCCGCCGGGTTTAAGCCGCGCCCCCTGCCAGACATTTTTCGGCACCACCATTTGCGGTTTCTGCCCGGCCAGCAAATCCTTGCCGATCTCGACCCGCTTGTGCGTGCCGTCCTCAAACAGCTGAAGCTGTTCGACGGCATCCCCGATATAGTGGTGGAAAATCTCGTCACTGGTCAGGATATGCATGCCTGAAAACGTGTCGGGCGTCAGAAGGTAATAGATCGCCGTTCCCGTGCTGCGCACACCGAGATACCGATTGCCGGGATTACAGGTTTCAAACGCCCTGAAGGTCTCGGCGTAATAGCCGCCTTCCGGATGGGGTTGCAGGCCAAGCTTGGCGATCAGATCGTCAATAGTGATGTCATCAGACATGATGGGCTCCCTGTAACCGACCGTTTTGGTTGCCCCATCATGACGAAAAAAGGGGGTCGGCGCAAACCTTCCCCCTTTGAATATTCAGTGCTGGTGCAACCTTAGTTGCTGTTCATTTTCATCTTGCCATGACCATGCCCCATGCCGGCACCACCGTTCGGCCCCATCGCCATGGTATTGAGAACATCAATGGTCACAGGCACATCTCCGGCCTTCTCGAATTCCAGTGTGATGTCGATTTTCTCGCCTTCTTCAAGCGGGTTGTTCAGGCCAATGAACATGACGTGATAGCTGCCCGGTTTGAACTGCACAGAGCCACGCATCGGCACTTCAACACCGCCCTGAACTTGGCGCATCTTCATGACACTGTTTTCCATGATGTGGGTGTGAAGTTCGGTGCGTTCGGCAAGGTCACTGCGCACGCTAACAATGCGGTCCGCGGCACCGGTATTCACAACATCAAAGAAGGCCGCACCATTGCGCACCATGCCCTTGGATGCCTTGGCCCAGGCATCCTTGACTTCGATATCGGCGGCAAAGGCGTTGGTGACGATAAACAGCGACGCCACGGTCGCAACAATTGCAAAAAGCTTTTTCATGATATTCCATCCAATAAGCAGCCTGCATTCGCAGGTCTGCGATTTCAGTTCCGAGATTTCAATCGTCGTCGGTTAATCAGTCTGGGAAATCAGATGGAAACCGGGGGTGCCCGGGAATGGCGACCGCGCGGGATGTCATTGACCGTGACAAAGGCAATCGCCTTGGCATAGCTGACATCATGAATGACCGGCACTGGCGCGACATAGGGCAAATCAATTGCCGCCATCGCCCCTTGATGGTTTGCACAAAGCGGGCAAAACGCGTGGGCCGGCATTTCGTCGGCCTGACCGGACGCATTTGATGCCACGACACCTTCAAGCGTATCAACAGATACAAGCTTGATACCAGCCGGGGTGCAAATAAGAACATAGTCACCACCCGGCGCAATTTCCGCTGCGGATGCGGTTGCAATACCGGTGGCCTGACCGCTGAGCAATGCCGGGACAAGCCCGGACTGGGTGACGCCCGCAAACAGGATAACAAACGCCACCAGCCATGTCTGAACGACACGGCGCAGGGAAATTCCACCCGAATGGCGGTTATGGCGTTTGCACGTTATCATGGGTTGGATATGCCTGATTTAAACCACACCTGCAATGACATTGATCATTGCAGGGGATCTGTTTTGTCCTGACGTCTGGGTACTTTTCGTCATGCGGAAACATAAGGCCGGGTGCGATACCCGGCCTTGTTTTTAGATGCTTTAAGACACCACATCAGATCATGTCGCGGGCCTGAACCAGCTCATCAAAGCGATCCCCATCAAGGAAACCAAGCGCAATGCAGGCTTCCTTCAGGCTGCTGCGTTCCTTGTGCGCCTTCTTGGCCACGGCCGCCGCATTGTCATAGCCAATATGCGGTGCCAGGGCGGTCACCAGCATCAGGCTTTGTTCTACATAGTGCGCGATCTTTTCCTGATCGGCCTCAAGCCCGGCAATACAGTTATCGGCAAAGCTGACCGATGCATCGGCAATCAGGCGGATGGATTGCAGCAGGTTATAAATAATCACCGGCTTGAACACGTTAAGGTCCAGATGACCGTTCGAACCACCCACCGTCACCGCAACATGATTGCCCATCACCTGCGCGCAGACCATGGTCAATGCCTCGGCCTGGGTCGGATTGACCTTGCCCGGCATGATCGAGGATCCGGGTTCGTTGGCGGGCAGGACAAGTTCACCCAACCCGCAACGCGGCCCGGACCCAAGCAGACGAATATCATTGCCGATTTTCATCAAGGACGTCGCCAGCACATTCATGACACCTGACATCTCGACACAGGCGTCATGGGCGGCCAGTGCTTCGAACTTGTTTTCCGCCGTTTCGAACTCAAGGCCGGTGATTTTTGACACCTGTTTGGCAAATTCGACATCAAAGCCATCCGGCGCATTCAGCCCGGTCCCAAGGGCGGTGCCACCCTGTGCCAGTTTGCGCAGGCGTTTAAGCGCATCGTCAATCCGATTAAGGCCTAGTGCGACTTGCGCGGCATAGCCGGAAAATTCCTGCCCCAGGGTCAGGGGAACCGCATCCTGCATATGGGTGCGGCCGATTTTGACGATATCGCCAAATGCATCGACCTTGGCGTCAAGGGTCGAGCGCAGGTGTTTAAGGGCGGGTTTCAGCTTTTCCTCAATCTCGACCACGGCGGCGATATGCATGGCGGCCGGGAAGCTGTCATTGGAAGACTGCCCGCGATTAACGTGGTCATTGGGATGGACCGGTTCGCGTTTGCCCATCGGCTTGCCCAAAATTTCGCACGCCCGGTTGGCGATGACTTCATTGGTATTCATGTTGGTTTGGGTACCCGATCCGGTCTGCCAGACAACAAGCGGGAAGTGATCCAAAAGCTTACCTTCGGCAACCTCGGATGCGGCGGCCTCAATCGCCTTGGCCAGTTCCGGTTCAAGATTATCAAGCGCGGCATTGGCGCGCGCAGCCGCCAGCTTCTGAACCCCGAACGCCTTGATCAGGGCATCGGGCATGCGTTCACCGCCAATGCGGAAATTCTGTCTGGATCGCTGGGTTTGCGCCCCCCAATACCGATCAGAAGGCACATCAATTTCGCCCATGGTGTCTTGTTCGGTACGGGTGGTCACTGGATTGGTCACGATCATAATCCTCCGTGTCAGAAACAAACTGACCGGGGCGGGAACCCGGCATTCAACACAATAACGCGCTGTGCCGGGAAATATGGTTTGGAATCAGGACGAACGCAAACTCAACTGCAACCAAATTGAGGTTTGACCGATCTATTTATCGGTTCAGGCCAGTTGGTTCATGCCAGACCATGTTTTTCATCACACCACGCCAAAAGCCGTATTCCCGCCCGTTCAAGCTGGGATGCGAATTCCGGTTCGGGTCGGCGATCCGTAATGATGCCGGTAAGGGCCTCAAGCGGGGCGACATTTTCCAGATAGCGTTGATCAAACTTCGTATGATCAACCATCAGCCAGGTTTCGTCTGATCGTTCCATCATTGCGCGTTTGACGGCCACCGCCCGGCGGTTGACGTCACTAAAGCCTTGGCGCGAAATCCCCGATGCCCCGATAAAGGCAATATTGGCGTGGAAACGGCGCAGATATTCGACGGTATCATTGCCATAGACCGCGTTTTCACGACGATCAAACTGGCCCGGACACATCAAAACATCATCATGATCGGCAAGTTCGGCCATGCCATGCACCACCGCATAGCAATTGGTTAGAAACGTGCGTGGCAGTTTTGTCGTGCGGGCTGCCAGAAACGGCGCAATCTGGGCCACGGTTGATCCGGCATCAATCATTGCCACATCGCCGGACCGCACCATGTCGGCCGCCAGCATGCCAATGCGTTCAAACCCCGCCACAGCCGATAGCTGGCGTTCTGCCAGATCGGGCTGATGGCCCATGGGCCGCGCCGATGCGCCGCCGAACTCGCGTTTGATCAATCCATCACGGCTTAGCGCGTCAAGATCACGACGGATGGTTTCGGTTGCAACATCGAATCGCTCTGCAAGTGTGGCAACTCTCACATGAGGGTGAACCTGTAACTCTTGCAGAATACGACGCTGCCGCTCTTTTTTTCCCAAACGCAAAGCCACATCCCCCTCAATTATGGCCGGTTTTGTGCCAATAGCAGGCATCTTAGCAATCCTGAGCGAAACCTTTTGTTACAGTTTTGTGTTGATTTTCCAACTTTTTCAAATTCATAATGTTGATTAAAGCAACAATAAAAACAACAAAACCACATTCAAAAACGGCGGAAAGCCGTCATTCACAGGGAAGAAAGGTTCGAAAACAGTGTTTTCAATTCCGAAAAAAACCGACAGTTTAAAGCTCACCACCCTCCTTGCCGCAATCGGCATGGTCGGCATGGCATCCACCCCGGCCGCGGCAGCCGATGACTGCATCGCACGCGGCGATCTTGACCCGATGTATTGCGACATGGACGGCGATCTTGTTGCCGATGCCCCGCCCGCAGACCAGCAGGTCGATCCGGACACCCTTGTCTTTGCATATACCCCGGTCGAAGACCCGGCGGTTTATGCCGATATCTGGGACCCGTTCCTGCAGCATCTTGAAGAAGTCACCGGCAAGGACGTTCACTTCTTTGCCGTTCAGTCGAACTCGGCAGAAGTCGAAGCCATGCGTTCAGGCCGCCTGCACGTTGCCGGCTTCTCGACCGGCCCGACCCCGTTTGCCGTCAACCTTGCCGGTGCGGTTCCGTTCGCCCTGATGGGTGCGGATGATGGTCGTTTTGGTTACACGCTTCAGCTCTACACCCGTGTAGACAGCGGCATTGATACCCCGGCTGATCTTAAGGGCAAACGCGTTGCTCATACCTCGCCGACCTCGAACTCGGGCAACCTTGCACCGCGTGCACTGCTTCCGGGGCAGGGCATCGTTCCGGAACAGGATTATGAAGTTGTCTATTCCGGTTCGCACGATCAGTCGATCCTGGGCGTTGTCGCCGGTGACTATGACGCCGCCCCGGTCGCGTCCGAAGTTGTCGAACGTATGGCCCAGCGCGATCTCTATGATCCGAACGAAGTCAAAATCATCTATGAAAGCAAGCCTTTCCCGACCACTTCGTTCAACTATGCCTACAACCTGAAGCCGGAACTGGTCGAAAAGATCAAGGAAGCCTTCTTTACCTTTGACATGAAGGGCACCGCCCTTGGTGAAGAATTCAAGGGTGTGTCGAAGTTCCTGCCGATCACCTATCAGGAAGACTGGGCGGTTATCCGTGAAATTCAGGCTGCCAACGGTGTGAAATACACCCCGGACAACCTGAAGTAATCCCTGATTTTCCAATCGATCCGAACTTTGCAGGGCCTGCCTTGGCAGGCCCTGTGCCACCCATTTCATTCGGGGTAACGCAATGCTGCGTATCAAAGAACTTGTAAAACGCTATGGCGAAGAAAAGGCAGTGTTGAAGAACCTGAACCTTGAAGTGCCGGGCGAAAGTGTTGTTTCCATCATTGGCGCGTCGGGCGCGGGTAAAAGCACCCTGCTGCGTTGTATCAACCGCCTTGTCGAACCGTCTTCGGGCTCCATCGAACTCAATGGCACGGAACTGACCAAGCTTGAAGGCAAGGCGCTGCGTCTGGCACGCCGCCGCATCGGCATGGTGTTTCAGGGCTTCAACCTGATTGATCGTTTGACGGTGATGGAAAACGTTCAGTCCGGTCGCCTTGGCTATCTTCCGGCATGGCGCGCAGTGACGCGCAAATACCCGCAGGAAGACATTGATCGCGCCTTTCATTTGATGGAACGCGTCGGGATCGCCCATTATGCCGACAAACGTGCCGACGAACTTTCCGGCGGTGAACGCCAGCGTGTCGGCGTGGTCCGCGCCCTGATGCAGGAACCTGAAATCCTGCTGGCCGATGAACCGACCGCATCGCTTGATCCGAAAACATCGCGTCAGATCATGGAACTGCTGCGCGCGCTCGCATCCGAGCTGCACCTGCCGGTTCTGATCAACATTCATAACGTCAACGAAGCCAAGGAATACACCCAGCGGATCGTTGGCATGCGCTTTGGCCGCATCATTTTCGACGGCGAACCGGTCGACCTGACCAATGACGCCATGGACGATATCTATGCCGGTGTGCCCGCCGAAGAACGCGGCGACGCCGAAAGCAGCACCCACCTGCGTGAGGTCGCCGCACGATGAGCAGCACCGTTCAAAAAACGGGCCGCACATGGAAGAAGCCCCCCTTTATTGCCAACCCGATGTTGCGCTGGGGACTTCTGATTGCTGTTGTTGCCTATGTCTGGTGGGCCATCACAACCCTGCCATTCGACTGGGAACGCATCCAGGACGGTGTCCCGCGTGCGATCCGCATCTTCAAGGGCGCCTTCCCGCCAAGCTTCATCCGTGGCGAGTTGCTGTTTGACGGCTTTATGGAAAGCATCAAGATCGCCATTGTCTCGACCCTGCTTGGTCTGGCACTGAGCGTTCCGATTGCCTTTGCATCGGCGTCAAACATCGCCCCAAAATGGCTTTATACCATCGGGCGTGGCGTGATCATTGTTGCCCGTTCCTTCCATCCGGTCATTGTCGCCATCCTGTTTGTCAAAGCTGTCGGCTTTGGCCCGCTTGCAGGTATTCTGACGCTTACGGTCTATTCCATCGGTTTCGTTGCCAAAATGCTGGCCGAACGGATCGAGGAAATTGACTGGGGTCAGGTCGAGGCGATCCGTGCAGCCGGCGGGGCGACATTCGTCACCCTTCTGTATGCCGTGATCCCGCAAATCATGCCCCGCCAGATCGGTCTTTCGATCTATCAGCTTGATAGTAACCTGCGCGCCTCCGCCATTGTTGGCATCGTTGGTGCGGGCGGTATCGGATCGACCCTTCTTAATGCCTTTGGGCGTTATGACTATGACTTTGCGCTGGCGATTACCCTTTGCATCATCGGTGTGATCCTTGTCAGCGAGGCCATCAGCGGCCGGATCAGGAGGAACCTATGGTAGCCACCACCCAACCTACCGGACCGGAAGCAATCGCCAACCGCGAATGGTCCCGCTACACCACCAAGGAACGCTGGCGGCGTTATGGCCTGACCGCGCTGGTCGCGCTTGCTGTGGTCTGGTCGCTTTCCACGATCAACATCATCTGGCCGTGGCTTTGGGACGCCCCGGAACAGATGGGCGATCTGTTTGCCCGCATGTTCCCGCCATCGCTTGAAGGCTGGCAGGAAATCGGCTGGACGCTTCTGGAAACCGTCAATATCGCAACCATTGCGACCTTCTTTGCCGTGTTCCTGTCCCTGCCGATTGCACTGATCGCAGCCCAGAACACCACGCCGAACCGTTTCACGCTGTGGCTTGGCCGGTTCATTCTGGTGTCGTCGCGTTCGGTCAACACCATCATCTGGGCGCTGCTGTTTGTGGCTGTGTTCGGACCGGGTGTTTTGGCCGGTATTCTGGCGATCATTTTCCGGTCGCTTGGCTTCCTTGGCAAATTGCTGGGCGAAGCGATCGAGGAAATCGACCGTGCCCCGATCGAGGCACTGGAATCTGTTGGCGCATCGCGCTTCAAGATTCTGGTCTATGGCGTCATTCCGCAAGTCATGCCGACCTTCTTTGCCGTATCCATCCTGCGCTGGGACATCAACCTGCGTGAAAGTACGGTTCTGGGTCTGGTCGGGGCTGGCGGGATCGGCATCATCCTTCAGGGGGCGATTGATACCTTTGCATGGCAAACGGTTGCCACGATCCTTCTGGCAATCATTGCTCTGGTCATTATTGGCGAAGCCATTTCAGCTTACCTGCGTAAAAAGGTGATCTAACGTGACCGGAACTTACGACCTTCTGGTCGTTGGCGGCGGCATCAACGGGGCTGGTATTGCCCGTGATGCCGCCGGTCGCGGACTATCTGTTCTTTTGGTCGAACAGCGCGACCTTGCCTCGGCCACCTCTTCTTCTTCGACCAAACTCATCCATGGCGGTCTTCGATATCTTGAACATTACGAGTTCCGTCTGGTGCGCGAAGCACTTCAGGAACGCGAAGTTCTGTTGGCTGCTGCCCCACATATCATCTGGCCTTTGACATTCGTTTTACCCCATCACCGGGGCCTGCGTCCGAAATGGATGTTGCGTGCCGGATTGTTTCTTTATGACCATCTGGCAAAACGCAAACGCCTGCCCGGATCACGTTCCGTCTCATTTAACGGCACGCCAGAAGGCCAACCGTTGAAATCCGATTTCGCCGGCGGTTTTTCCTATTCCGATTGCTGGGTGGATGATGCCAGGCTTGTGGTCCTCAATGCACAGGATGCGCAGGCACGTGGGGCCGACATCCGAACCCGCACCAGATGTGCGTCACTGGTGCGTCATCACGATCACTGGAATGCCGAACTGATCGGGCCCGATGGTGCCCCGCAATCGGTCAGTGCCAAGTCCGTGGTCAATGCCGCAGGCCCGTGGGTCACCGAGATGGTCGAAAATGCCGAACTTGGCAAAAAGGCTGCCGGTCTTCGACTGGTCAAGGGCAGCCACATTGTGGTGCCGCGCATTCATGACCATGATCATTGCTATATCTTCCAGAATGGCGATGGGCGCATTGCCTTTGCCATCCCCTATCAGCAGGACTACACCCTGATCGGCACCACCGACGTTGCCTATAACTGCGATCCGGCACAGGTCAAAATCAGCGATCAGGAAACCGACTATCTGCTGGATCTGGTGAATGGCTATCTGGCCAAACCACTCAGCCGTAGCGACGTGGTCTGGGACTATTCCGGTGTGCGGCCGCTTTATGATGACAAGAACGACAATGCGTCGGCGGTAACCCGCGACTACGTGTTTGACCTTGATACCGGCGATAGCGGAAGCGCTGCACCGATCCTGTCGATCTATGGCGGCAAGATCACGACTTATCGCAAGCTTGCCGAACATGCGATGCAGAGACTGTCCCCGGTGCTGGGCAACGATGCCAAGGACTGGACAGCCAACTCGGTTCTGCCCGGTGGCGACATTCCCGACGGTGATTTTGATGCGTTCCTTGCCAAGGCCAAGGAAACCTATGACTGGTTGCCAAGCGCATTACTGTACCGGCTGGTGCGAAGCTACGGCACGGCGATCAGAAAGATCATTGGCACGGCGACATCGCTTGGTGATCTGGGCACAGAGGTCGCGCCCAACCTTTACGAAGCTGAACTCCACTACCTGATGGCCAATGAATGGGCGTGTCGCGCAGAAGATGTTTTGTGGCGCAGGACCAAACTTGGCCTCGGGATGCAGCCTGGTCAGGTCGATGCCATCGAAAAATGGTTTGCCGCCCAAACCCGGCTTGATCGGGCTGCGCAGTAACCCTCAAAAAGAGCAACCTGCAAACAGCAAAAAAGGGCAGTGAAATCACTGCCCTTTTTTATTGCGTATTCGTTGGCCTTAGTAGGCGTATTCCTTGAACAACGGATCGACCGAGCCGTTCCATTCGGTTTCATACTTATCAAGGAATTCCTCTGCCAGGGTGCGGCCGCTTTGTGCGACGTCATCAAGGCTATCAAGGAAATGGCCTTCATCGTCGCCGTAGCTGTCCATGCGACCACGGTTTTTAAGACCCTGACGGGAAATCGCCAGAACGTCTTTTGACAGATCCTGAACCGTGCCGTTTTTGAACGGGGTGGCAAGGGCGGTGCGTGGAACATCGTTGCGAAGCGCTTCGCGCTCAGTTACCGACAGGTCCTTGACCAGATCCCATGCAGCATCAAGGGCTGCGTCATCATACAGCAAACCAACCCAAAGGGCTGGCAGCGCACAGATGCGTTTCCACGGGCCACCATCAGCACCGCGCATTTCAAGAAACTTCTTAAGACGCACTTCCGGGAAGGCCGTGGTCATGTGATCAGACCAGTCATTCATGGTCGGGCGTTCGCCCGGCAAAACATCAAGTTTGCCATCCATGAAATCACGGAACGACTTGCCCGCTGCATCAATGTATTTGCCGTCGCGATAGACGAAATACATCGGCACATCGAGCATGTAGTCAACATAGCGTTCAAAGCCAAAACCGTCTTCGAACACGAACGGCAACATGCCACAACGATCCGGATCGGTATCGGTCCAGACGTTCGACCGTGCCGACAAGAAGCCGCTTGGCTTGCCATCAACAAACGGGGACGCCGCAAACAGGGCGGTCGCCACTGGCTGAAGTGCCAGAGACGTTCTGAATTTTTTGACCATGTCGGCTTCGGAGCTGAAATCCAGATTGACCTGAATGGTCGAGGTCCGAAGCATCATGTCCAGACCAAGGTTTCCGACCTTGGGCATGTAATTTTTCATGATCTCGTAGCGGCCCTTGGGCATCCACGGGATGTCTTCACGTTTCCATTTCGGATTGTGACCAACGCCGAGCATATCAATGCCAAGCCCGTCGCAAATCTCGCGGACTTCGTGCAGGTGGGTGTGCACTTCACCACAGGTCTGGTGAATGTTTTTAAGCGGCGCACCGGAAAGTTCAATCTGCCCGCCCGGTTCGAGCGAGACGGAACATTTGTCCTTGGTCAGTGCAATGACATTGCCGTTCTCAATGATCGGTTCCCAGTCATAATGTTCGGCCAGGGCATTAAGCAGCATTTTAACCCCGCGTTCCCCTTCATAGGGGATGGGGCGAAGATCATCACGGGTGAAGGCGAATTTTTCGTGTTCGGTGCCGATGGCCCAGTCTTTTTTCGGCGTACAGCCGGACTCGAACCATTCGACAAGCTGGCGCCGGCTTTCAATTACCGGGCTGTCACCAGTGGAGGCGCTGACAGTCATAAGGGCTTCCCCTAATCTCTCGCAACGGGTCGGTGCGACCAATCGCCGATACGATCCTGAAATACGGTCAAAGCTGCAATTGCGGCCGTTTCGGCACGCAGAATACGCGGGCCGAGGCTTACAGGCGTTGCAAAAGGCTGTTTGCGGATACGTTCAAGTTCGTCGGCGCTAAAGCCGCCCTCGGGTCCAATCACGATTGCATGGTTAACAACATTGGTATTGTCGATAAACGAGCCAGCGCCCTTTGCCAATAGCTGACTTAGCACTTCACCAATTGGTGACCCCGATCCTGTTTCATCACAGAACAGCAGATGGTGATTTTCCGGCAGGTTTGCGACCCAGTCCAAAAGACGCACAGGTTCGCAAACCTCAGGCACAGTCAGGCGTTCACACTGTTCGGCCGCTTCAACAACCTGTGCCTGCAAACGATCAAGGCGGACCTTGTCGGTGATGCCATGTTGGGTGATGACCGGTTGTAAAATTTGAACGCCGAGCTCAACCGCCTTTTCAATCAGGAAATCAAGTCGTTGCTTTTTGATCGGCGCAAAAACAAGAGTCGGACCAACTTCATTGCCCTGCGCACGTAATTGGCGTTCTGCGGTGACGCTGCCCTTCTTTTTGCGCAGCTCGCTGATCGTCCCCAGCCACTCCCCGTCAAGGCCATTAAAAATTTTTACCGGTGTTCCGGGCTTGAGGCGCATGACATGTTCGAGGTAATGAGACTGTTCGGGAGCAAGTTCGATTTCACTATCAGCCGTGATAGGATCCCGAACGAAAAGGCGTTGGCGGGCGCGCATGGCATCAGCAGTCATAAAGGTCCCCAAAGCCGTTTTACGGCATCTTGAAATGGTTTTTTATCAGATAGGCCAATTATGACACAGGTCAACCAGCCAATACAGACCAGCAAGAACGATATGCCACAGGATGGCTGGATCGATCGTTTCATGCCCGAAGCTGTGCGGCCCTATCTGAAACTGCTGCGCCTTGATCGTCCGATTGGCACCTGGCTTTTGCTTTTGCCGTGCTGGTGGTCCACCGCCATGGCAGGCGGGTTAACTGATGCCATCACCACCAAACAGATCGTCATCATGATGGCGCTGTTTGGGGTGGGTGCTGTGATCATGCGCGGGGCCGGTTGCGTGATCAATGATCTGGCCGACCGCAATTTTGATGGCAAGGTCGAACGCACCACCACCCGGCCGCTCCCCAGTGGTCAGGTCAAGGTCTGGCAGGCTTTGCTGTTCCTTGGCTTCATGATGTTGCTGGGACTTGGCATTCTAGTGCAATTCCGCATCGAGGCGATCATTGTCGGCATCTGTTCGATCCCGATCATCATTACCTATCCGTTCATGAAGCGGATCACCTATTGGCCGCAAGCCTGCCTTGGCCTTGCCTTTAACTGGGGCGCACTGGTCGGATGGGCATCGGTGACCGGCACAGTTGAACCGGCCGCCATTGCCATGTATGCGGCGGGCTTTTTCTGGACGCTTGGCTATGACACCATCTATGCCCATCAGGACAAGGATGATGATGCCAAGATCGGCCTGAAATCCCTCGCACTGCGTTTGGGCGATGCGACGCCGAAATGGGCCAAGGGGTTCTATACCATGACCACGCTTTTGCTGGGCGTTTCGGGGATGCTGGCCGGTTTGCACTGGTCCTATTTTGTCTTGCTGGGGTTGGCGGGCATTCACCTTGGCTGGCAGGTTGCCACCGTCAAGCTTGATGATGCGGCCAATTGTCTGAAGCGGTTTAAATCCAACCGCGATTACGGATTACTGGTCCTTGCTGCCATCGTGCTTTCGCATCTGATTGCGAACGCATAACCCGATACCCCTTTTCAAGGTAAACCGCCAATGAGCGAGAATGTCTTCGCCGATGCACTGGTGCCCGATGTCGACGATCCGCAATTTGCCGATCTGATCGAAACATTCACCGTACCTGCCCGCGTGCCGCTGGCGCCGGAAATCGAGATGTATCTGGCAACCCACATCACCCCGCTTTGGCAGGCGACCGAGGATATTCTGGGCGTGCTTGATATCCCGCCGCCCTACTGGGCCTTTGCCTGGCCCGGTGGACAGGCGATCACGCGCTATATCCTTGATCACCCGGAACTGGTGCGCGGCAAGCGGGTGCTTGATTTTGCCTGTGGTGGCGGCATGCAGGCGATTGCCTGCGTCCGTTCTGACGCCGCAGAAATCCTTGCCAACGACATCGACCCGGTGGCGATTACCGCCACAAGGCTAAACGCCAAACACAATGGTGTTGAAATTCCGACGACGACCGAAAATCTTGTTGGCACCTCGGCCCCGCAAAAGCGTTGGGATGTGATTTTTGCCGGCGACGTCTGTTATCAGCAGGACATGGCAAATGCCGTTTTGCAGTGGCTGATGGCCGAGGCCCGCCTCGGCACCAAGGTCATCCTGGCCGACCCCGGCCGGACCTATGCGCCGACGCACAATATCGACGAGCTTGAAACCTATGACGTGCCGGTCGATGTCGCGGTCGAGGACACCGACACCAAATTCACCCGTATCTGGCAGCTTTTACCGGACCGCGATTAATCCTGTTCAACAACAAGACGGCGAAAAGCCGGATCATCAATAACCCGCAGGACGAACGAGGGGCTAAAGACTTGCCCGGCACGCTTGGCGAAAAGTGCCATCATTTCCCATTGGTCAAGGGATGTGAACCGCCGATCTCTGGCCTCAATCGCAGACAAGGCGAACACCGCGCCCTGATCAAAAACATGCCCGCGCGCAGATTGGTACATGCCGACGTGATCTGAACGAACCCCGCAATCGAGATCAAGGTCACGACCCGGAAATTGAACATAGCTGTAATGGGCCGGAACGGATTCCGTGACATGCATATGGGCAAGTTGTGTCGGGGTGAGCCAGGTGATCGAAACACGCACGCGCGTGCCCGATGAGGGCGCAAGCGTTGCCGGAACTGCGCCGTATCCGGTTATGTGCGTTGAATAGACAATATCATGATGTGCCAGCCAGCCATGCGTCACCGGAATTTCATCAGACAAGTTTTGATGGGTGAATTTTCGGGCGAGTTGAACCGGCGCACGATTGGACCCGACGGCCAGAACCGGTGTCCTGCCCCTTGTAGCAATCGCGACGTCTGATGGCTCCATCGCAACTACGTCACCACCACGAAACAGAAAATCATGGCCCGGCGCAGGATAGGGATACAAAAACGCGCGCAGGAGGTCCTGCGCGCGTGGATGCTGTTCGATCTGGTCGCGCAACACGGGATCCGTGATCATATGCGCATCAGATATCGAAAACATGCTGGTCGTCCGGCTTAGCCTTCGACAACGCGATAGCGATAGTTGCAGTCGTCAACATGCTGCCATGCCAGTTTCGACCATGCTTTTTCTGCATCGCCAAACGTGGCAAACGGGCCATGACGTTCTTCTTCGCCGCCAACCGGGGTTTCAAAATCGGTGCTTTCGTATTCGCCACCGACAACCCAGTATTCTTCAAGGCGTTCGATACGATACCGCGAGTTCGCGTCATCAACCGATTGCCAGGCCATTTTCGACCATTCCTTTTCGGCGTCTTCGAAGCTGCCAAACGGACCAACTTTGGTTTCTTCGCCAATCGGCTTGTCGAAACCGGTATCCTGATAGGTGCCCCCGATAACCCAGTACTTGGCCATCTGTGCGTCCTTCATGCTTTTGGTGAGTTGCCAGGTCGCGTGCTGTGGGTCACGCGACTCTTTTCCTTGCCCATGTATAACCAAATGATGCGCTGACCAAAACCGCAAAATTATGCATCGCCGTGCAACGCAGCATTGTCAGATCATGTAGGGATGGATCGATGCGGTTACAAATGACGTATTTGACAACAGCAAGGTTGTCCCGTTTCGCTCCGCGGCGTATGAAGACAATCAGGTTTCAAAGCTTTGCAGATGACAGGTGCCATGCCCTATCAATCCCTTCGTGACTTCATGGATGCGCTGGAAAAAACCGGCCGTCTTGTCCGTGTCACTGAACCGGTCTCCCCCAATCTTGAAATGACGGAAATCCAGACCCGCCTTCTGGCCGAAGGTGGCCCGGCTGTTCTGTTTGAAAATGTTGTCGGTGATGACGGCAAAAAATATGACATGCCGGTTCTGGTCAACCTGTTTGGCACCGTGGACCGCGTGGCGGCGGGCATGAACCGCAAGCCCGAAGAACTGCGCGAAGTCGGCGAAACGCTGGCGTTCCTCAAACAGCCAGAACCACCGGCCAGCATCCGCGAAGCTTTTTCGATGCTGCCGCTTGCCAAAACCGTGATGGCGATGAAACCCAAAACGGTTTCGAAGGCCCCTTGTCAGGAAATTGTTCTTCAGGGTGATGACATCGACCTTGCGAGAATCCCGGTGCAATCCTGCTGGCCCGGCGAGCCCGGCCCGCTGATCACCTGGCCGCTGGTCGTGACCCAGGGGCCAAGTGCTGGCACCAAGGGCGGTGACAAGCGCGATGTGTTTAACCTTGGCATCTATCGCATGCAGGTGTTGGGCAAAAACAAAACCATCATGCGCTGGCTAAAGCATCGTGGCGGTGCGCAGCATCATGCGCGCTGGAAACAGGAAAAGCGTGAACCGCTGCCAGCTGCCATCGTTCTGGGTGCTGATCCGGGCACGATCCTCGCCGCTGTCACCCCGGTCCCTGATACCCTTTCGGAATATCAGTTTGCCGGGCTTTTGCGCGGCGAGAAAGTTGAACTGGTCGATTGCAAAACTGTCCCGCTCAAGGTCCCGGCCACGGCCGAGATCATTCTTGAAGGCTATGTATCGCTTGATGAATATGCGCCGGAAGGGCCGTATGGCGACCACACCGGTTATTATAACTCGGTCGAAGATTTCCCGGTCTTTACCGTGACTGCCATCACCATGCGCAAAAAGCCGATCTATCTGTCGACCTTCACCGGCCGCCCGCCAGATGAACCATCGGTTCTGGGCGAAGCACTGAACGACGTGTTCGTGCCGCTTTTGCAGCAACAATTCCCGGAAATCGTCGATTTCTGGCTGCCGCCAGAGGGATGCAGCTATCGCATTGCGGTTGTTTCGATGAAGAAGGCCTATGCCGGTCATGCCAAGCGCGTGATGATGGGCGTCTGGTCGTTCCTGCGTCAGTTCATGTACACCAAATTCGTCATTGTCGTGGATGACGACATTGATGTCCGTGACTGGAAAGACGTCATGTGGGCGATCTCAACCCGGATGGACCCGGTGCGCGATATCACGACCGTCACCGACACCCCGATCGATTACCTTGATTTCGCATCCCCTGTTTCGGGCCTTGGCGGCAAGCTTGGCCTTGATGCCACCAACAAGCTACCCGGCGAAACCAACCGCGAATGGGGTGAAAAGATCTATATGGATGATGACATCATCGACCGTGTCGATCAGAAATGGGAACGCTATGGCCTGCCCGGAACGGGTAAGAAGATTTGGCGGGACTGATCGCTAAAAGCCGTGAAAGACCATATCGAGTGCGTTGGTGAGGGCGAAACTATCTTCGAACTCACCAGCTTTCTCACCAATTTCCGCCAACCCAACCGTTGCGATAAACTGTGGCAACAAAACCCAGTCGTCGCCATTTATCTGTATGACGGGATTAAGCCGGTCGGCGGGCATGGTATATTCGGCGATTGGTTTCAGGGGCACGACAACCCGTGTCTGCAAATCAGAAAGCAGATCCGACTGCACATCAACGACATAGCCATCCTCGAAACGGCAAATATCCCCCTTGGCCATCAGAACTTCCGATGTTTGGCCAAAGGTATGCCGTGTTTTTCGACATAGCTGTTGCTGGCTGCAAGGGCTGCCTTGTTTTGCTCTTTCCAGAGTTCAGCACGTTTCATCGAAATCGCATCACGCAAACCTGACTCGGCTGAGCGCGAAATGTTGATCCCGAGTTTTTTGGCCTCTTGCAACAATTCAGCATCAAGACTGACATTTGTCGGCTTGCGCTGCTTGGCTTTGACATCTGCGGTCATTTACGCAACTTTCATGTGCATATTTATGCGCATACTTTATCAGCAAACGACACCAAGCTCAATTTCTGAAGAACATCCAGTGATCGCCATTTTCATCCGGCTTATCGGAATAGAAAAACTGCGGCGCATCACACATGAAATCGTCAACGCGGATGGCGAAATTGCACATATCCGCATCGCCCATAACTTCGGCCATATATTCAGTACTGTTTTCCTGCCAGCTCAGCACTGGTGGTGCTGTTTCATCAAAGACACAGAGGGCAAACTGCTCGGACTGCTTGAACGGAATATAACGGATTTCACTGTGATCTTTGGCACCATGGTTGGTCACAAACAACAGTGCGAAAAACGGACCATCAGGGTTATCAAGGTCAACCCAACCGGCGATGCGATCAAGCACGCCGTCACAGGTAAAATCACCGGTCAGCATCTGATGGCGATAGTTTCGCGCGTACTGCCCTCCCTGCCAGCGCATTTCGTAATAGAACTGTGCGCTTGAAACCGGATCGGTTTCACCATTCGCATTCAGCTCCCACACACCATTTTCATCCCAGCCTTTCATCACAGTCTTGCTGTCATCTGCGAATGCAGGGCTGACCAATCCGATCAGGCAAGCCACACTAAGCCCGGAAAGAATTTTCTGCTTGTTCATCGCGTTCCCGTTTATCTGGCGCCATTAGCTTTTGTTTGTCTGACTATAACAGAAAGCCGTTTGAAATCTGTCATTGACCGGGCCTTGCCATTCTGCCCTCGTCCTGCCACCTCTGAAACAAGGCAGGAATTTTAGACCAAAACCAGCTTTTTGTTTCGGGTCTATGCGAAAACGTTCGTGCCCCCTATAACGTAAGAAACACATTCCGATACAAGGGAGCCTCCATGCCCAAGACCGACATGACACTTGATCGCATCAATGACCTTCTGGCACAGGCAAAAAAGGCCGGTGCAGACGATGCCGATGCCGTTTATGTCGAAGGCACATCGCTTTCGGTTGCCCAGCGTCTGGGCAAGATGGAAAAGCTTGAACGTTCCGAGGGGGCCGATCTTGGCCTGCGGGTTCTGATTGGCAAGAAACAGGCAGTTGTATCGTCATCTGATACCAGTGACGCCGCCCTTGACGAGTTGGTCGAACGTGCGGTCGCGATGGCCAAAAATGCCCCGGAAGATCCCTATTGCGGCATTGCCGACCCAAGTGAACTTGCCGAAAGTTTCAATGTCGAAGCACTTGAACTGTGCGAGCCGGGCGAGGTTGATCAGGACAAACTGATCGAATGGGCCAGCGCCTGCGAAGAAGCCGCGCGTTCCGTCGACGGCATCACCAATTCCGAAGGATCAGAAGCCGGCTGGGGCCGCCATCAGATCACGCTGGCTGCAACCAACGGCTTTGCCAATTCCTATGCCGGGTCCGGCAGCCATATCTCGGTTTCCGTATTGGCGGGCACCGGTACAGGCATGGAACGCGATTACGATTATGACAGTGCAGTCTTTTCGACTGATCTGCGCGATCCGGTCGATATCGGCAAAAAGGCCGCCGAAAAGACCCTGCGTCGTTTGAACCCGCGCAAGGTCAAAAGCGCACAGGTCCCGGTGATCTATGATCCGCGCGTTTCGGCCTCAATCGTCGGGCATCTGTCATCGGCGATTAATGGTTCCGGCATTGCACGTGGCACCAGCTTCCTGCTTGATGCTATGGGCAGCGAAATCTTTGCGCCGCATATCAACATCATTGATGACCCGCACCGCAAACGTGGTCTGCGGTCCAAGCCGTTTGATGCCGAAGGGGTCGCAAACCAGAAACGCCATCTGATCGAAAACGGTGTTCTGAAAACCTGGATCATGGATCTGCGTTCGGCCCGTCAGCTTGGCCTGAAATCCACCGGCAACGCATCGCGCGGGGCCGGAAGCCTGCCGGGGCCGTCGACCACCAACCTTTACATGGAACCGGGCACCATTTCGCCCGAAGACATGATCAAGGATATCAAGTCGGGCCTTTACATCACCGAGATGATCGGCAGCAGCGTGAATGGTGTGACGGGCGATTATTCGCGCGGTGCGTCGGGGTACTGGATCGAAAATGGCGAATTGGCCTATCCGGTGTCCGAAATCACGGTGGCGGGCAACCTCAAAGACATGTTCAAGACCGTTGTCCCGGCCAATGACCTGACATTCAAATACGGCACCAATGCCCCGACCCTTCGCATTGATGGCATGACGCTGGCCGGGCAGTAACCGACCTTCGCTATTGCCCAATCAAAAAAAGAACGCCCGGTCCATTTTGGCCGGGCGTTTTGCCTTTGCGTATCCGAAAATCCGGAGCGCCTAGGCCGACCGGATGGCATTGACGAAATTGTCCGTCGCACCTTTCAGGGTGGCAAAGTTTTCGGACAGCGTGCTAACGGCGGTTAAAACGTCGCTTGATGCTGTGCCTGCATCGTTTACAGCCTGTGAAACCGTGACAATGTTGGAACTGACAACCGTAGTCCCGGTCGCGGCCTGTTCGATGTTAAAGGCGATTTCACGGGTTGCTGCCGATTGTTCCTCCACTGCCGAGGAAATGGTCGCAACAATGCCTTCCATTTCGCTGATCGTTTGGCTGATCAGTTCGATCTGGTTGGCGGCAAAGCCGGTGCGGCTTTGGACACTGTCGACCTGGGCGCGGATTTCTTCTGTTGCCTTGGCCGTTTGCGCCGAAAGGGTTTTGACTTCGTTGGCAACCACCGCAAAGCCCTTGCCAGCATCCCCCGCCCGCGAAGCTTCAATCGTCGCATTGAGTGCGAGCATATTGGTCTGGTCGGAAATATCGGTAATCAGCTTGAGAACATGATCGATATTGTTGGATGCCTCGACCAGTTCCTTGATACCGCGCATGGTTTCGCGGGCCTGATCAACAGCCTTTTTGGCGATTTCATTTGAAAAGACAACCTGACGATTGATCTCCTCAATCGAACTGTTGAGCTCCTCAGTGGCCGAAGCAACGGAATCCACATTGCCACTTGCCTCTTCACTGGCCGAGGCAACGGCCGTCGTTTGCTCTGACGCCGCATTTGCGATCTGGGACATGCCGGTGGCCGTTGCCTGCAATTCGACAGCGGCGGCAGCCACCGCTTCGATAATGGTCCCGACACTTGTCGTAAAGCTGTCCGCAGTCTGGTTCATGAACCGCCGCTGTTCTTCCTTGGACCGTTCTTCCTGCGCGCGGGCTTCGGCTTCGAGCTCATCATTTCGGATGGCATTGGTTTTAAACACCTGAACCGCCTGTGCCATCTGGCCGATTTCGTCCTTGCGGGTCTGTCCGGGAATTTCAACACCCAGATCGTGATCGGCCAGCCTGCGCATAATGGTCGTAATCGCAGTGATTGGGCGCGACAAACGATCCCCCATGACCCAGGCCAGAACCATCCCAAGAACGGCACCACCAATTGATGCGATCAGGATTTCCTTTTCTGCCAGAATGATTTCGGCGACGACCTTTTCAAAGATGTTGTGCTCTGCCACCGCGAGTTCCTGTTTCAGGGCCTCGGCGTCGGCAATAATGCCCTCGGATGCTTCGCGCATGGTCCCGTGGACCGTGGCGACAATTTCCAGTTCGTCGGCACGGATCTTGTCGAAGACTTCGCGGTAATCAGCAAACAGGTTCTTGGCATCATCCAGCACAGCTTTCAGGTCACCCGAAAGCGGTTGATTACCGATTTGCCCCAGTGCGGCTTCAAGCTTTGCAAACTCATCGGCGGATTTCGCGCCAAAACTGTCATCCTGACGACCAATCAGGATATTGGCATACAACCTTGCCAGAAGCGCATGTTCACGTGCCGCGACTGAACGTTTGAGGAGCTCAATATCGCCGGTGTCCTGCGCATGGGCAACAAGCTTGTCGAGATCGGCAACGATCTTGATCCCGTCCGGTTCAAGGCGATCAAGGATCAGGGAATGGTATTCGTCGCTCAGGCTTTTGGCCGAGGCAAAGCTTGCCAGATAGCTTTCAAGCTCTTCGGCGATGTGTTCAATGCGGCTTCGGTGTTGTTCGCCGATGAATTTCTCACGGGCGTCATCAAGCATCAGATCAAGCTGCTTGGCATAGGTAAACACGGCTTCGGCATCTGCCGGATCAGCCGTATTGGCAAATTCACGCGCGTGACTGTTAAAGCGCAGGAATTGCGTTTCAATCTCGCTGATCAGCGCGGCTTCTTCAACATAATGGGCATATTCATCCACATCATGTGAAACAGCAACAAAGGTGAAATAAGCAAAGGCAAGTGCCGAAATGAGAATTGCCAGCACCACGGTAAAACCAGCCAGAATTTTTGTTTTTATCTGCATGTCAGCCAACACACCTGAGTTGAGAACCAAAGCAGAGGACCCCGAAACCATCGTCAATCTCCCTGAATGGCGATGATCTTCATCAACGCTATCCGTCAAATTTCGCAGCACGTTTAGCGACTCAAGATCCATCCCAATTCCCTCTGCTCGGGAGGTATAAGTCACGCGCACTACGTTAAAATCAAGGTGGGGAAAAGAAATACAACTTCAAGGACTCGTTGATAATTCATCAGGAGCACTTGAAAAATCCCGGAAGTCCGGGCATTTGACCGAGGCAACCGGACAATCCGTGTAACGACTTTGGGGTGTGCTTTTAATCCGCAGCGATCCGAAGCAGATCACGTGAAGGGTGATCGGTCATCGAAGACAATTCGGCATAAGCCGGCGGCACCATCAATCGCACAGGATAGGGGGACAAACTGATCTCGCACGGCAGTTTCCCGGCACTTTCACCATCAATCTGAAGCGGCGCCGGGCCGCAATGACTGGTGATTGTGATGCGCTCTGCCCGAACCACCGAAACGTCACTTTGGGCATGCAACCGATTAAGCGTCAGTGCCAGACCATAACGTGCCAAGGCCCCGATACCGTTGCCCGGCATCAGCACCACATCAAGGCTGTTGGCCGTCAGACTGGCATCGGGCGATATGACAAATGCCCCGCCGTAATGTTGGGCATGGGTTACAACCACGCCCGACACCCGATAATTTTCCCGGCCAATACTGACTTCAAAATCACGATGACGCGGGAAAAAGATGTTGCGAAGGCCTTCCAGAACATAGGCCCCCTTGCCAATCAGGCGTTTGAGGCGCAGCGAAACATTGGCGACCGTATCGGCATCGGCCCCCATGCCGACCATCAAAAAGAACGCCCGGCCATTGACCAGTCCGGGACGGACCCAGACCATGCCGGGATTATTGATATAGTCGGCAATCGCGCGTGCCCGGATTTCAAGCCCGACCTCGACCGCAAGCACATTGGCTGTTCCAAGCGGGATGATGCCAAGTGGCGGGACCTCGTGCCCGTCAATCTGGGCATCAAGCAATCCGTTTAATGCCTCGTTCAGGGACCCGTCGCCCCCGGCAACAAACAAACGTTGATGGGCACGAACCTTGCGGGCCAGTTCGCGGGCGTGACCGGGATGGGTGGTTTGCAGCAACTCCACCTTGATGCCGGCATGTTGCAATATCTGGGATAAGAACCGCTGTTTATTGCCACCGGCACGTGGATTGAAGATGACAGTCACATCCGCTTCGGTCATTTGGACCCACTTCCGAAATAAAAATGAAATAAATTTTTCACAGCACCTACCATATGAAATAAAACATGTAACAGTTGCTTTACAGAACTGCGAAATTTCTGTGAACGGGTTATATAATCGAACGATTTGTTTTAAACCGATACTGGTTTGGAACAGTATTCGGCAAGACAAACTGTCGAATTCCAGCCATCCTTTTGGCAGGATACGGAGGAGCGGCAATGACAGCGATGACGCTGCAACCGCATTACCGCACGGTCTGGATTTCAGACGTCCATCTGGGGACACGTGGATGTCAGGCAGACCTTCTATTGGATTTCCTCAATGAAGTGACGGCAGACACCTATTATCTGGTGGGTGACATTATTGACGGCTGGCGCCTGAAGAAAAGCTGGTACTGGCCGGAAAGTCATCATGCCGTGATCACGACAATCATGGAAAAGGCAAAGAATGGCGCCAAAGTCATCTTCGTCCCCGGGAACCATGATGAATTTGCCCGCGAGTTTGTCGATATGACCTTTGGCCATGTCGACGTTAAAATGAACGATATCCACGTCACCGCCGATGGCAAGCGCCTTTTGGTCATCCATGGCGATGAATTTGACGGCGTCGTCAAATACGCCAAGTGGCTGGCCTACCTTGGTGACACCGCCTACAACCTCGCCATTACGCTCAACCGCTATTTCAACGGCGTTCGCCGCCGGCTTGGTTACGGATACTGGTCGCTTTCGGCCTATCTTAAGAACCGGGTGAAGAACGCGGTTCAGTTCATCTGCAACTTTGAAAATGCCGTCGCCCACGAAGCCGCCAAACGCAAGGTGGATGGCGTGGTCTGCGGCCATATCCATCACGCCGAAAAACGCAAGATCGGCGATGTGCTCTATTGCAATGATGGTGACTGGGTTGAAAGCTGTACGGCCCTTGTCGAAGACAAGGAAGGCAAGCTCGAACTGCTGCACTGGGCCGAAATGCGCCAGATGGCGATGAGCCATTCACGCCCCGGTCACGACGCGGCAAGCGCCCCGTCGCTTGGCCTTGGCAAATTGATTTCCATGTTTCGTATCGCCCATGAAGCGGGCAACTCTGCATCGGGCTCTTCGAAAAAGGGCAATGATGCACCGATTGGAAAGACTGCATGAAAATACTGATCGTAACCGATGCCTGGTATCCGCAGGTCAACGGTGTTGTCCGTACCCTTGAAACCGTACGGGGCGAATTGGGCGAGATGGGACATGACGTTCATGTCATCTCGCCCGATCAGTTTAAAACCATCCCCTGCCCGACCTACCCGGAAATCCGGCTGGCGCTTTTTGCCAAACGCAAAATGGCCAAGATGATCGAGGCCCTTCATCCCGTCGCCATTCATATTTCGACCGAAGGCCCGCTGGGTCAGGCCGCACGGGCCTATTGCCTTAAGCGTGGCATTCCTTTTTCGACCGCCTATCACACGCGCTTCCCGGAATATATTCATGCCCGCTGGCGTCTGCCGCTTTCGATCCTTTATCGCGGCATGAAGCATTTCCACGGCAAATCGCAATCCGTCATGGTCGCAACCGAAACCCTGCGTCAGGAACTGTCCGACTGGGGCTTTAACAACCTGCAAATCTGGTCACGCGGTGTCGATCTGGACCTGTTCCGCCCCCGCCCGGAAGCCAGTTTTGGCGATTTCCCAAAACCGCACTGGCTGTTTGTCGGCCGGGTTGCGGTGGAAAAGAACATCGGCCACTTCCTTGATCTCGACTTGCCCGGCACAAAATTTGTCGTTGGCGATGGCCCGCAGCTAAATGAGCTCAAGGGCAAATATCCCAACGCGCAGTTTCTCGGCAAAAAAACCGGTGAAGAACTGGCAACGGCCTTTGCCGCGGCCGACGTCTTTGTATTCCCCAGCAAGACCGACACTTTTGGCCTTGTGATCCTTGAAGCCCTGGCGTCGGGCACCCCGGTTGCGGTTTTCCCGGTTCAGGGACCAGCCGATATCGTGCGTGGCACCAAGGCCGGCGCCATTGATGCCGACCTCCGCGAAGCCGCCTTGGCCGCGTTGGAACTTAAAAGTGACGATGCCCGCGCGTTGGCCGAACAATATAGCTGGCGCAATTCGGCCGACCAGTTCCTGCACAATCTGGCACCGTTTTCCGGTGGATTTGATGGTGTTGAGGCAACCCGCATTTCACTGGATGACGCGGCAAATACCAGCACGGCAAAATCAAAGGTCGCAGAACCGGATCACGCGCCTGAAACCGCCGCAAGCAAGGCACCTGTTGGCCAACCAGCCCAATAGGCCGCACGCCTGATCAACGATAAAGGCTTTTGCGCAAGGTGCGATATGCCCAAAGACCATTAAGCGCATCCGTGCCCAACCAGCGACGGAACGGGCGCAGCATCAGATAGACCGGGCGCAGCAGCCTGATCACCTTGCGCAGCGGCACCAATTGCGGTGCGGTTGCGCCGGCGGCCTCGACATAGGCCTGCCATCCGGCACGCAGTAATTCCGGACGTTTTTTAAATTCACGCTGGATGGAAAAAACAAACAGCAAGATGTCGCGCGCCTGGGCATCAATTACCGGCATGCGGGCGTTCGGGTCTTCTTCGAAATCGATAAAGCCGATCTGATGATCGTCGCGCAGTGTCATGTTGCGAAGCAACGGCGCACCATGCGCGACCCCTTCGCTGTGCAATCTTGCCAGGGCCGCACCGGCGTCGACAACATGGCGACGGATGGCATCATCATTGCCCTTGTCGACATCATCTTCGATGCAGGTTTTAAGGATGCGGCCATTATCGCCAATGGCAATCCAGTTTTCACCGACGTCAATCAGATCCGGCACCAACACACCAAGGGCGGCAAGCTTGCGCAACGTCGCGGCCTCGCTTTCAAGGCCCTTTTGGCCGCCGGGCGATACGGTCGGGCGCAACAATGGAATACCGGTAATGTTGGCCGCAAAGCGCTGAACGCTGTGCCAGACTTTATGTTTGGCGGGCACAGCCTGTTTAACCCAAATGCGCCGGTTATCCCAGCGCAGCGGGAAAACCCGTGCACCGACACCCTGGGCCACGGTGCGTTCGACAAGTGCGTGGAGTTGCTCGTTCATTTATTTGTCTTATATGTCGCAGTTGGCAATCTGCTGTTATGCAGACCATTTTTGTGTCCGTTAAAGCGTCTCAGCAGCTTGCCGCCCTTGTCCGAGCGTGCTAGCAACAGCGCGAGTATTTTACTTTTATGATGCCGTATCCATAACGATAGTATCAATTCGATACAATCTGGAAATGGCGAAGAAGGCCGGGATCAAATCATTGCCAAAGAATTCGTTGGATCATACTGCAGAACACTGGGGTACCTGGCCGCTGGTCAAGCGTATCGTGCGAGATGCGGTTGCCCCCTATCTTGGCAAAATACTGCTTGCGCTTCTGTGCATGGCTCTGATGGCCGGGGCGACCGGCCTTTACGCACTTTTGATGGATCCGATCATCAATGATGTGTTCATCAACAAGAAGGAAAACATGCTGGTGCCCGTCGGGGCGGCGGTTCTTGGATCCTTTGCCCTCAAAGGCTTTGCCAACTATGGGCAGACAGTTTTGATGAGCTATGTCGGCGGGCGCATTCTGGCCGATCTGCAAAACAGCCTGTATGAGCACGTCATTCGCCTTGATATCGGCTTTTTCCACAGCACGAATACCGGCAAGCTGATCACGCGCTTTACCAACGACATCACTGCGATGCGCGCAGCAGTTTCAAACTCGCTGACCGGTTTTGGCAAAGACCTTCTGACTGCGGCCGTCCTTGTCGGCGTGATGTTCTACAAGGACTGGTTGCTGGCAATCATCGCCTTTACCGTATTTCCCGCTGCGATCTATCCGATTGCGCGATTGGGCAAGCGCATGCGCAAGGTGTCGGCCAACACCCAGCAACAGATTGGCGAATTCGCCACCTTGCTTGAACAAACCTTCCAGGGCATTCGCCACGTGAAGGCATATGGCATGGAGCCCTATGAATGTTCGCGCATGGGCAAGCTGGTTGAAACCGTCTTCAAACTGAGCTTCAAGGCCTCGACGGTAAGCGCGCGTTCCTCCCCCATCATGGAAACACTTGGTGGTGCAGCGATTACCGCGATCATCATCTATGGTGGCAACCGCGTGATCGACGGGGCAAGCGACCCCGGAAGCTTCTTTGCCTTTATCACGGCATTGCTGCTGGCCTATGAGCCGGTCAAACGTCTGGCCAATATCAACATCACCTTGCAGCAAGGCCTTGCCGCATCCCAGCGCGTCTTCACGGTTCTTGATATCGAACCTGAAATCAAGGACGCACCGGATGCCAAGGAGCTCGCGGTTTCGGGTGGCAACATCAACTTCAAAAACGTTGCCTTTGCCTATACCCCTGAAATCACGGCACTGCGCGAGATTGATCTTGATATCAAGGCGGGCGAAACCGTGGCCCTTGTCGGCCCGTCGGGTGCGGGCAAATCGACCATCCTCAACCTGATCCCGCGTTTCTATGACATTGATCAGGGTGCGATCACCATTGATGGTCAGGATATCCGCAATGTGACGCTTGAAAGCCTGCGCAAGGCAACCGCGCTTGTCAGTCAGGAAATCACACTGTTTGACGATACGGTGCGGGCCAATATCGCCTATGGTCGCGCCGGCGCATCGGATGCCGAGATCGAAGAAGCCGCACGTCAGGCCGCCGCCCACGACTTTATCGGACAGCTTCAACATGGCTATGACACGATTGTCGGCGAACATGGTGTGAAGCTGTCGGGTGGCCAGCGCCAGCGTATTGCGATTGCGCGCGCCATGCTGAAAAACGCGCCGATCCTGTTGCTTGATGAAGCGACCTCGGCCCTTGATACGGAATCCGAACGCCACATTCAGGGGGCTCTGGCCGAACTGATGAAAGGCCGGACCACCCTTGTGATTGCGCACCGTCTGTCGACCATCATTGATGCCGACAAGATTTGCGTTGTCAGCAATGGGCGCGTGACCGAACAAGGCAAACACGAAGAATTGCTAGCACTGGGAGGAGCTTATGCGCACCTCTATAACTTGCAATTCTCGGAAGAAAACGGAAACTGATCCGGACAACTTCGGGAATATCGGGCGTGCAGTGGCATAAACGGATCATAAAAAGCGATACAATGCGCAGCACACTGTGCTGGCTGGCGGCGTTTTATGTGCGCCTGATGCGTGCCACAGGACGCTGGCGTACCAAAGGTGGTGACCATCCGGCCCACTACCTGACAGAGGGCAAACCGTTTATCGTTGCATTCTGGCATCAACGTCTTTTGATGATGCCCTATACCTGGCGATCGGTCGGTGGTGACCGCCCGTTTAACATGCTGATTTCATCACATCGTGACGGGGAAATCATTTCTCGGACGATTGCGCGCTTTGATATCAAAACCATCGCTGGATCAACCGGCAAGGGCAAAGGCGGTGCCGCGGCACTGCGCCAGATTCTCAAGGCACTTAAAGCCGGCGAAGTTGTCGGCATGACGCCAGATGGGCCGCGCGGCCCGCGCATGCGGGCATCTGACGGGATCATTCAGGCCGCCCGTATGGCCGGTGTTCCGATTTTCCCGCTGACCTATTCGGCCTCCAACCGTAAGGTCATTCAAAGCTGGGATCGTTTCATTTTACCCCTGCCCTTTTCACGCGGTGTTTTTCACTGGGGCGATCCGATTTTTGTCGCCCGCAAGCTTGATGACGAAGGCATGGAAGCCAAACGGATCGAGCTTGAAAATGCCCTGACCAGGCTCACGCAGGAAACCGATCGTGAACTTGGTCTTGCGGTGATCCCGCCTGCGGCCCCCGATGAACTGCCCAAACAAAAGCGATCTGCCATCGCGGCGGGGGAAACCGGGTCATGAGCCTGTTTTACGCCTATCGCGCGGCCACCCGCCTGCTTGGGCCGGCGCTAAACCTTTATCTGAACCGTCGCAAAAACCGCGGCAAGGAAGACGCAGGCCGGATCGGTGAACGGTTTGGTCATCCGGGTGCGGCCCGTCCCAAAGGACATCTGGTGTGGATCCACGGGGCCAGTGTGGGGGAATCCCTGTCGGCCTTGCCGGTAATTGATGAAATCCGTCGTCTTTATCCGTCGGCATCCATTCTGGTGACGACCGGCACGGTTACATCGGCGACCATGATGCATGCCCGCCTGCCCAAGGGCGTCATTCACCAGTTCGTCCCGATTGACCGTCAGGTCTGTGTCGCGCGTTTCCTCCATCACTGGAAACCTGATGTCGCGCTTTGGCTTGAAAGTGACTTCTGGCCAAATCTGCTGACCAAGGCCAAGAAAGCCGGTGTCAGTCTTGCTTTGCTCAATGGGCGCATTTCGGAAAAAAGCTTTAAGGGATACTCTCGCTATCCGTCCTTTATCCGGCCGGTTATTTCTGCGTTTGATCTGATTCTGACCCAAAGCGGTGACGAAACCGCACGGTTTGAAAGTCTCGGCGCGACATCGGTCCGGGCCGTTGGCAATCTTAAATTTGCCGCCCCGCCCCTGCCTGCCAATGAGGCTGATCTGGCAACGCTTCAGGAACAGATTGGTCATCGTCCGGTCTGGCTGGCCTCAAGCACGTTTAAGGGCGAGGAACATATTGCCGGCGACGTGCACAAAAAACTCGCCCGCGACCATAGCGGTGTGCTGACCGTCGTCGTACCGCGTCATCCCGACCGGGCCGACGATATTGAATCCGATCTGGTCGCACAGGGCCTGCAGGTATCTCGCCGAAGCCTTGGCCACGACATCACCCCGGGTACCGATGTCTATCTTGCCGATACCATGGGTGAACTTGGCCTGTTTTATCGCATCGCGCCAATTGTCTTTATGGGCAAAACCCTGTCTGCGGGTGGCGGTCAAAACCCGCTGGAACCGGCACGATTGAACTGCGCCATTTTGCATGGCCCGGATATGAGCAACTTTGCCGCGATCAGCACCGAAATGCTGGCAAACGGTGCCTGCCGCCCGGTAACCGATGCAGATGATCTTGCAAGACAGGTTGCAGCCCTGCTTCGCGACCCTGATTCCGCCGGGAAAATCGCCAAAGCCGCACTTGATTACGCAAACTCCAAGGCCGAAGTGCTGGATCGAACGCTTGATGCCCTGCGCCCCTTGTTAGCGCAAAAGGGGATAAAGGAGGCCCGCGATGCGTGATCCGGAATTCTGGCAGCATGACGGCGTCATTCCCAAACTTCTAAGCCCGCTTTCCGCAGCTTGGCGGGCGGGCACCTGCTTTCGCAAACTGACAACCACGCCGCGCCATCCCGGCTGTCCGGTTTTTTGTGTCGGCAATTTCACTGTGGGTGGTGCCGGTAAAACCCCAACGGCTGTCGCACTGTACAATCTTCTGACGAACCTTGGCCGCACACCGCATTTCGTCAGCCGCGGCTATGGCGGTTCCCTTGAAGGTCCGCACCGCGTCAATCCGGGCATTGATACGGCCGACAAAGTCGGCGATGAACCGCTTTTGCTGGCGCAGCATGGCCCGGCGTGGATTTCACGCAACCGTGCCCTTGGCGCCGAAATGGCGGTTGATGCCGGTGCCAATGCGATCATTCTTGATGACGGATTGCAAAATCCAACCCTGATCAAGGATTGCAGCTTTGCTGTCATCGACAGCAACTATGGCATTGGCAATGGCCGCGTCATGCCCGCAGGACCCATGCGCGAACCGCTGATCAGCGGGCTCGAGAAAGTGCGCGCCATCATTCTGATCGGCGACAAGACGCCCGACTTCATCACGCGCCTTCCGGCTTCCGTTCCGGTGTTGCGCGCATCGATTGAGGCGATCAACGCGAGTGATTTCAATAAATCCCGCGTTCTGGCCTTTGCCGGCATTGGCCAACCATCGAAATTCTATGACAGCCTCCGAAAGGCTGGCGCGCAAATCATCCAGACACGTGATTTTTCAGATCACCACCCCTTTACGGTGCAAGAGCTTGGCGATCTGCGTGCCGAGGCGGCACGGCTTGATGCCAGACTTGTCACCACCCAAAAAGATCTGATGCGCTTGCCATTAAAGGATCGGGACGGCATAAGCAGTCTCGACATTCGTCTGGTGTTCGAGGCACCAGATCAGCTCGCAAAGATTGTGACATCAGTACTTGCCGATGGATAAGAACAGCCAACTTTACAAAATGCGCCAGAAATACATCTCCCACCCGCTGCAGGGTTTCGGGGCGTATCTGGTCTACTGGATGTTTGCCCTGATGCCCGTTGACATGGCATCGGCGGTTGGCGGTTGGCTTATGCGTACCCTGGGCCCCAAAGTCGGTCAGACCAAAAAGGCACGCAACAATCTGGTTGCGGCGTTCCCGGAAAAGTCCCCCGAAGAGGTCGACAATATCATTGTTGGCATGTGGGACAATCTTGGCCGTTCGGCTGCCGAAATTCCCCATCTGCATAAAATGCGCCCGGGTGGCCCCCGCATTGAAATCGTTGGCATTGAAAATGGCCTTGCCACCAAGACCGATGAAAAACCCGGCCTGTTCTTTTCCGGTCACATCGGCAACTGGGAAGCGACCATGTGCATCGCCGAGGTGCTTGATATGGACATGATGAGTGTCTATCGCGCACCGGATAATCCGTGGGTAGAAGGCCTGTTCATGCGGGCGCGCAAAACCTTTAAGGGGAAACTGGTCAAAAAAGGCCCGGAAGGTGCACGTAAGCTCACGCGCTATCTAAAAGATGGCGGTCATGCCTGCATGCTGGTCGATCAAAAAATGACAGATGGTATCGCCGTGCCGTTTTTTGGCCGGGATGCGATGACAGCCCCGGCACTGGCACAGTTTGCCCTCAAATACGATGCGCCAATCATTCCCGTACGGTCAGAACGCCTGAATGGTGCACATTTCCGCGTCACGTTCTATCCGCCACTTGAAGTCACCAAAACCGGTGATCGCCGCGCCGATACTCTTGCAATCATGACCGATGTGAACGCCACCATGGAACACTGGATCCGTGAGCGCCCAGAACAATGGCTTTGGCTGCATCGCCGCTGGCCGAAGTAAATCCGGCTGGCGTTTTGATCGGGTATTAACCGAATAGGAACCCTGTTGGCGCAGACTGGCATTTCGTCCGCTGTCGAACGCGTCTTCGGAGCCCGCCTTTTTGCGCCGCTTGCTGATCATTTTCTGTCTTATTCTGGCCGGGTCGATCTTTGTCGTCTGGCCGACGATGGCGCTTGATCAGGACGACACGACCATTCGTGAAACCGCACGTGATATCCGGTTGCGAATCTCCGAGCTTGATCAGCAGCTCAAGGAACATCTGAAACGCGCCCTTGAAGAATTCGGCAGTCGGCAAGTTGAATGCACATCTGATCAACCCCGAAAATCATTGTCGCAATGTATCGAAGAAGATGCGCGCGATCTGACGCGAACAACCATCACAATTGCCTCGGCCGGGAAGGATGATAAAAACCTTCTTGATGATCTGGCCGATACCGAAGAGCGGTTTGCCCTGTTCACCCGCGAGATGAACAAAACCAATGATCTTCTGGCACGCGCAGGTGCAAGGCTTTACCTCAACAGTCTTGATGTTGCACCGGAAATGGACCAGTTGCGCCGTGATGTGATTGTCTTTGTCGAACGCAAGCAGGCCTATGAACTGCGCACCAAACAGGCGCTTCTGATCGCAACGGTTGCCATCATTCTGATCGCAATCTTTTCACTGATCTTCGCCGTTATTCAGCGTTTCAGATAAATCAAACGATGATCTGATGACCATTGCGTCGCCCATCCCCGGTCGCCGAAAGCATGTCGCCTGCCTGATTGACCTTGGCCGCATGCACCCCGCCAAAGAACATGTCCTCGCAATCCCAGCGCTGTTGATTGCCAAGGCTGAGCCCATCAAGCAAGGCGTCATCAAATCCGGGCTCGACCGATAACAGTTCATCTTCGACATGCATGCGCGGGGCCGAAATCGCCCCATGCAGGGTCATGTCAAACGCATCGATATTAAGCAACACCTGCAGCATGGTCGAACGGATCCGGTTTGACCCGCCAGAGCCCAGCGCAACTGACGCCCCGTCCTGCCCAAGATAAAGCGACGGGGTCATCATCGATGTCATACGAACACCACACGGCCAGTTATGGAAACCATCCGGCGACAGATCGGCTTCCCCCAGCATGTTGTTCATCATGATCCCGGTGCCCGGAACGACCCGCCCCGATGTGGAGCCGTTTGAAATCGTCGCGGCGGCAAGGTTGCCATGTTGATCAACCACCGAAATATGGGTGGTGCCATTCTGACTAAGCGGGCGTTCGCCAATCATCATACGATAACGTTCGCATAGCTCGTCCGCCAAGATCGCCGGGCGCGCACCATATTCCCCGCGCGCCAAACCGGTGGCATGAATGATCCGCGACACCGCTTCAAGATGGCGTTCAGAGCCAAAGGCGCCCAACGCCATTTCCCGCGCAAGCTTAAGTCCAAAACCAACCAGAACCCCACCCGATGCCGGTGGCGGGTTCAGGACAAACCGCCCCTTGCGTCCGGACACCAGCAACGGATCACGCAGAAGCACCCGATAGCCTGCCAGATCCTGTGCTGTCAGATATCCGCCATGCTCGGCACATCCGCGCACAAGGGCGGCACCAAGGTCGCCTTGGTAAAATCCCTCTGCCCCGTTCTCGACCAGATAATGGATGCTGTCTGCCAGATCGGGTTGCCGGTGAAGCACACCGGCATCAAGCAGTTCAAACTCATCGGCACCGGTTTTGCCCGCCTTGCCAAACACCTTCCGGCTTTCGGCACAAAAGCCCAAAAGCGGTTCAACAATCCCCATCACATAGCGTTGAAAGGCATCAAGTTCGACGCCATCGCGCGCGGCACGGATCGCTGGCTCCGCCAGTTTTGCCATCGGCAGTTTGGCAAGATCGTCATGGACGGCAAAAAGCCCCGCCACCACACCCGGTGTTGCCACCGATCCATAGCCACCGTGAAATTCCTGGGTTACGCCACCGGCGAAAGTCGCAAGGCGGCTTTCAAACTCAAGGTTTTCACGCGATCGTTTTTCAAGCGGGGTTTCAACAAAGAAATCATAAAGCCGTGGCGTTTGCCCGGAAGGGCGCGCCATCACAAACCCGCCGCCGCCAAGCGATGCCAGAACCGGCTCTGCCACACAGGCCGCCCACATCGCGGCAATCACCGCGTCAAAGGCATTGCCACCCTCGTCAAGCACACGGGCCGCCGCATCTGCGGTAACGGCATGTCCTGCGGCAACGGCCCCGTGGGTTTTCATGACTTGTGTTTCCCGTTACTGACTGGCGTTTGCGGTCTTTTGTGCTTCTTCCATCGGTGGCACCAGCAACTGGGCATCAACCCGTGCCGCCCCGACATTGATCCGCCAATCCAGATGCGGCCCGGTCGCACGACCTGACTCACCGATTTTCCCAATCAAATCGCCCTGTTTGACGACATCACCGACCTGCACATCAATTTCCGACAGATGCAAAAACGCCGACACCACGCCAAGCCCATGATCGATAAACAGCGTCGCACCGGAAAAATACATATCGGGATGCGCCAGCGTCACAATCCCATCCGCGGGGGCAACAACCGGGCTTCCGGTCGGAAGCGCAATATCAACGCCCCAATGCGGTGCACGCGGTTCGCCATTCAGAATGCGTTGTGATCCATAAACACCACTGATCGGGCCAACGGCGGGCCAGATAAAGCCGTTCTCCAGGAAATTCTCGGTAAACCGTTCGGTGCGTGCTTCGCGGGCCTGACGTGAATCATCCTGAATGCGGCTGATGACCTCCGGATCGGGCGTGACCATTTTGGGTGCCAGTCCATCAATGCGCTGAACATTAAATTCTCGATCCCCGATCTCGTAACTGAACGCCTCGACACTGCCATCGGCATGCCGGATGCTGACCCGTGCCGGGCCTTCGTAATCGCGCGGGAACCCCAAAACAAACCGGCCATCGGGCGCGATGGTATCAATCGCCTCGTCATCAAGCAGCACTTGGGATCCTGCATCGGTTTGCCCGAACACAATCCCGCCCTGAACAAACTGCCCCTGATAGGTCGGCTCGGCCGCCTGTGCGGAAAGACTAACCGCCAAAAGGCCCGCTGCGGCCAGCATGCCAGAAATGGTCATACGCATTACAGTAGGCTCCCTTGTCTGTCATCGTCTTTGGGGCTTGGGTTTTTCTTCTTCGCCGGTTTGGGTTTGGCGGATTTTTCGGGCGCAGATATGGCAGCATTTTGATCTGCGATGGTAGCGCTATCATCCTTACCCTGCGCTGGCTTTGATGTCGCAACACCTTCACCCGCCGTCACCGGGGTAATGCCATCGCCCATCTCAAGATCATAGGTCTGCCCCGTGACAAGGTCGGACGATTTACCAACAAGATTGCCGTCCCCGTCGCGCACAACGGCAAACCCGCGTTTCAGTACATTGCGATAGGAATAACTTTCCAACAGCCGGTCATAGCGTGCAAGTCCTTCTGCCTCGCGGTTAAGCGTATTACGAACCGCCCCCTGCAAACGCGTGCCAAGATCCATGATCTGTTTGTCGGCACGTGCGATATCGCGTTTGGCGTCACTGGGCCGAAGGCCCGCCGCAGCACGATCAAGGCGGGATTGCTGCATCTGAAGCGCGGATTTCATCGCGCCATCTAGACGAAGCGCCGCATTTTCCAGACGTCCGCGTTTTTCCGAAAGCTGTTCACGCGGACTGACCAGACGCGCACTGGCTTCATTCAATCGTGCGCGGGCTTGCTGTGTGACATTGACGGCGGCACGCGGCAACCGATCAGCCCAGTTATCAAGGGTCTGGCTGCGTTCCTCGAGCATGCGTTTGGGATCGCCCAAACCACGCGCCAGACTTTCAAGCGCGGTTTTCTTTTCAACGCCCAAACGCCGCACGGCTTGCGCCAGACGAAGACCATCTTCCTCGACCTGACCAATCAGTTCGACGCGGACCGGCACGACCTTTTCCGCCGCCCCGGTGGGCGTCGGCGCTCGGAGGTCCGAAACAAAATCGATCAGGGTGGTATCGGTTTCATGGCCGACGGCCGAAATCACCGGAATATCAGACTCGGCCACCGCACGGGCAACGACTTCCTCGTTAAACGACCAAAGATCTTCAAGCGACCCGCCACCGCGCGCAACGATCAACACATCCGGGCGCGGGATCTGGCCATAAGGCAAAAGATCATTAAAACCGCGCACGGCTTCGGCCACCTGTTCGGCCGCCCCCTGCCCCTGCACAAGCACCGGCCACAACAAAACCCGACGCGGGAAACGATCACGCAGGCGATGCATGATATCGCGGATTACGGCACCTGTGGGCGATGTCACAATGCCAATGACGTCGGGCAGGAAAGGGATCGGCTTTTTGCGGTCGGGATCAAACAGGCCTTCGGCCGCGAGTTTCTTTTTGCGTTCTTCCAGAAGCTTTAAAAGCGCGCCTTCGCCCGCGACTTCCATCGTCTCAATGACGATCTGGTATTTTGATCGACCCGGGAATGTTGTGAGCCGCCCGGTAACGATGACTTCCATGCCGTCTTCGGGCACAAGGCCAAGCTTGGCCGCCTGCCCGCGCCAGCACACGCCATCGATCACCGCCTTGTCGTCTTTCAGCGCAAGGTACATATGCCCGCTGCTGGCGCGCTTGAACCCGGAAATTTCGCCGCGCACCCGCACGAACGAAAACGCATCCTCTACAGTCCGCTTCAGCGCGTTTGACAGGTCGGAAACCGAAAATTCGGGCGCATTTCCCGATTTTACAGGCGTTTCGGGAACCGGGGCATAAGGGTCGAACAAATCTTGCGTCATCAAGGGTACTTTATGCTAAAAGCCCGCCTAATAATTTTGCGGGGTGGCAATTGGGTCTAGCCTAGTTCATCGCGCATGGACCATCAAGCAATCGGACAAGTCGAAGGATAAAGTCATGAAGGTTCTGGTCGTTGGCGGCGGCGGACGTGAACACGCATTGTGCTGGGCAATTGCGCGCAGCCCGCGCATTTCCAAACTGTGGTGTGCACCGGGCAATGCCGGTATCGCGGATTCGGCCGAATGCGTTGCGATTTCCGATGGCGACATTGATGGTCTGGTAAAGTTTGCCACGGACAACGCGGTTGATCTGGTCGTTGTCGGCCCCGAAGCCCCGCTGGTGGCAGGCCTTGTCGATGCCCTTGATGCCGTGGGCATCAAATCATTTGGCTGTTCCAAGGCCGCAGCCCAGCTTGAAGGCTCCAAGGGCTTCATGAAGGACATGGTGGCGAAGTTCGGTGTGCCGACCGCTGCCTATGGCCGCTTTACCGATCCCAAGGACGCCAAGACGTTTGTCGAAAAACAGGGCGCACCGATTGTGGTCAAGACCGATGGTCTGGCTGCTGGCAAGGGTGTGACCATTTGTATGACAAATGACGAAGCCTTTACTGCGATTGAAGAATGCATGGTCGGCGGCAAGTTTGGCGATGCCGGTGCGGAAATCGTGATCGAGGAATTCCTCAAAGGTGAAGAAGCCTCATTTTTTGCTGTTTGTGATGGCGAAAATGTCATTCCGCTGGTCGCAGCCCAGGATCACAAGGCGGTTGGCGAAGGCGATACCGGCCCCAATACGGGCGGCATGGGTGCCTATTCCCCGGCCCCGGTCTTTACCGATGCGGTCGAAGCCAAAGTCATGGATCAGATCATCATCCCGACCGTCAAGGGCATGGCCAACGAAGGCCACCCGTTCAAGGGCGTTTTGTTTGCCGGTCTGATGATTGATGATGCGGGCAATCCGAAACTGATCGAATACAACATTCGTTTTGGCGACCCGGAATGTCAGGTCCTGATGACCCGTTTGAAATCAGACGTGCTTGATATCCTGGACGGGGCAGCCACCGGCACGCTCGATAAAGTCAAACCGGAATGGCACGATGAAACCGCGATGGTCGTTGTCATGGCCGCCAAGGGGTATCCGGGATCCTACGAAAAAGGGACCGAGATCAAAAACGTTCCGGCGGCGGACGCCATGGACAAGGTCAAGGTCCTGCATGCCGGTACCAAGATGGATGGCGACAAGCTGGTTGCAACCGGTGGCCGCGTTCTTGGTGTGACAGCGCGCGGTGCGACGGTGACCGAAACCCAGAAACGCGCCTATGAGGCGGTTGATGCGATTGACTGGGATGGTGGTTTCTGCCGCCGCGATATCGGCTGGCGCGCGGTTGCCCGCGAACAGGGCTAATCACCAAGCAGCCCTGAATGCTGAAATCAAAAGACCGGGTTACGCAACCCGGTCTTTTTTTATGTCCGAAGATTTCTGGTTTCCGGCGTGATAGCGGATGTGACAGCGGCCCTGATCATCAATTTCGATATCGGCGGCAACGCCAAAAACATCGCGAAGGTTTTGCGATGTCAAAATCTGTTGGGGCGTGCCAAGCGCAATCAGCTTGCCACCATCCATCATCGCAATCCGGTCACAAAACATCGCCGCATGGTTTAGATCATGCAGGGCGGCCACCACGGTGACCGGCAGTGCACGCACAAGTTCCAGCAGACCCAGCTGATGATGGATATCAAGATGGTTGGTCGGTTCATCAAGCAACAGGAAATCCGGCTGCTGGGCCAAGGCACGGGCGATATGAACGCGCTGCTTTTCACCGCCCGAAAGCGTATGCCACATCCGGTCTGCAAACGGCCCCATTTCAACACTGGCAAGGGCTTCACACACGATGGCGTCGTCATGCCCTGACCATGGTGTTAGCAAACTGAGATATGGCGTTCGACCAAGCGCGACGGCATCGCGCACGGTAATGCGGTCGATGGTGTCGGCCTGTTGTTCGACAAAGCCGATATGACGGGCAAGGTTGCGCCGACCGATTTTCTTCATCGGCTGATCGCCCAGCAATGCCTGCCCGGTCGACGGGGCACGAATGCCACCCAGAACCGACATCATGCTGGTTTTGCCCGACCCGTTTGGCCCGATGACACCTAGGAACTCGCCACGCGTGACCCGAAGCGACACGTCGCTGATGATCTTTTTAAATCCGGCATTCCAGCCGACATTGCGTAATTCAAGGCTCATCGCAACACCCGCCCATGACACAGGATGATCGCAAACGCCGGTGCACCAATAAGGGCTGTGATCACCCCGATGGGCAGGACCTGACCATCAAGGATGATGCGCGATACAATATCGGCCGCCACAAGGAACACCGCCCCGATCAGGGCGGAGGCCGGCAACAGAAACCCGTGCCGCGTGCCAACAAAGAACCGCGCGGCATGGGGGATGACCAACCCGACAAAGCCGATGGACCCGACGATACTGACCATCACCGCGGTCATCGAGGCAGCAATGGCAATCAACACCACGTAAACCCGACGCACCGGCACACCAAGGGACGCCGCCGATTCCACGCCAAAGGTAAAGGCATCGAGCGCCCGCGAATACCAAAGGCAGACCAGCAAGCCGATGACGGCGACCGGCAGCGCCAGATAGACATCAGGCCAGCGCACGCCGCTTAGATTGCCAAGCAACCAGAACATCACCCCGCGTGCCTCGTCCGCCGTGGCGGCCTTGGTCACGATGAAGGACGTTAATGCGTTAAACAGTTGCGATCCGGCAACCCCGGCAAGAATGATCGCACCGGCCCCGCGCCCGGCCGGAATGGCCAAAAGGGCAACAAACCCGAACGCCACCAACGCGCCGACAAAGGCCCCAAGCGACAGGGAAACCATGCCTGCCCCGAACCCCAGAATGGCAACACTGACCGCACCGGTCGATGCCCCGGCCGAAATGCCCAGTAAATAGGGATCCGCCAGACTATTGCGCAAAAGCGCCTGCAACACTGCGCCAGATAGCGCAAGGGATGCGCCGCAGGCCGCCGCCACCATCGCGCGCGATATCCGGTAATTCCAGATGATCCCGGCATCAATCGGATCAACGTCATAGCCCGCCTGCCAAAGATGATTGGCAATGGTCTGAAGCACGGTGCCAAGGGGAATGTGTGTTTCCCCCTTGGCCGCGGCCATCGCGATGACGCCAACAAGCAAAACCAGGGCGCCAAGACTGACACCAGCCCGCACAAGATATGCCCGCCCCGCCAGCGATTGCCGAGGTGGCTGAACCGGCTGCTGCACTGGCGTTGTTTCAAACATTGAATTCTCCGGGCATATCAGGCGCCTTTGGCAATGCAGGTCAGTTCGAAGCACTCAGTCGTTCGACGGCTTCGGCAAGTGTTTCAATACCATTGATCAGGCGGATGGTCGGATCCATCGACTGGGCGTCCATCACCACGATATTGCCATTGCGAACCGCCTTCATCTGACTTGCGACCGGATCGGTTTTCAGGAAGTCCATCTTGACCTGCCAGTCATCGGCCGGAAAACGCCGACGGCCCATTTTACCGATCACGATGATATCAGGATTGGCGCGCGCAATGGTTTCCCAGCCAACGGTCGGCCATTCTTCATTGCTGTCGATAATGTTGCGGACACCAAGTTTACCGGCGATATAGCCTGCCGCACCGTTTTTGCCGGCCACATAGGGATCACTGTTGATTTCCGGGCTGGAAAACCAGAAGACGGCGGATACGTTGTTATGGCCGCTTGCCGTCACACGTTCCAATGAGTTCGCCTGACGTTCCTTCAAGCTGGCAATCAATGCCTCACCGCGATCTTCGACATCAAAAATCTGCGCCAGATCGGAAATCTCGCGATAAATCAGATCCATGGTGAAGCCTTCATGGCGGACCCCGTCACCGCCACCGGCATTGTCCTTACCCACACAATCGGCAGGTGCGGTGTAGACCGGAATGGATAATTCGTTGAACTGTTCGGTGGTGCCGACGGTGCCCTTGGGCCCGACATGCCATTGATACTGGGTGGCAACCAGTTGCGGCTTTTGCGCGACAACGGTTTCGAACCCCGGGTCATTGTCGGCCAGACGCGGAACAGAGGCATTCACATCCTTGAATTCATCCATCACCGGGCCAAACCAAACACCGGTACCCTTGACCTTATCGGCCAGACCCAGCGAATAAAGAATTTCGGTCGTGCTTTGGCCCAGCGACACCACGCGATCCGGGGCCGCGTCAAATTGCAATACAGTGCCGCAATTCTCGATACTGAGCGGATATTCGGTTGCGGACGCAAATGAAACAGATGAAATAAGACCAGCGGCAAACACCCCGACCGCCAGTACACGTTTATCGTGATTGATCACTTTTAGTTCCCTCTTGCTGATGCACTGATCCGGGACCGCTTTGGATGATCCAGTTTCAACACATCGTCAAATGTTATGTTATAACATAACATCGCTTTTACTGCTGTCAATGGACTGGCAAAAGTGTCAGGAGATGACGGAAGATGTCGGCCTTAAAGCTTAGAAAACCTGGGCTAAACTGTTGGGCCAAGACACGTACCGACATTCTCCGGGGCACCCCGCCCGGTCCGTCGTCTTCGTGTCGGCAGGTCTCCTGGCTTACGGGTCAACACATTTTCCCTGGCCTTCCCGGGTTGATCCCAGTGGCATTGGTCAGAAAAATGCTCGCCGCCTACAGTTGCGGGGGCAGCTTCGGTTATTGAGCCAATATTTGGCCCATCTCGAATTCCCTTTATCCGATATTCGGATACCGACACGTCACGGTTAGATTAAACCAAAAACACGGTCAAGGAAATTGGCAGACCACCAGTGGCATTAACGCTGCGCCTCCATGCATAAAAAGCAATTGATACGACCTTGAATTTGCCATGTTTCATCCCGATTACCTCCACACTGCCGGGTATGCTTTCCCGACACCTCAAACCACAGGAATGTGATGAACATGACGACTTCTGTTGAACGCAGACGCTTTTTGAAATCCATCGCGGCAGCCGGTCTTATCCTGCCGGGAATGTCGATCTATCAGCATGCTTTGGCAGATGTCGACGGCCTTGATCTGGGTTCGGCACAGCCGTTTGATTTTGCCGATCTGATTGCGCGCGCCAAATCCATGGCCGCATCGGCATATGAAGCACCCGTTGCGCCAAACCCGGAAATTGTCGGCAAGATCGATTACGACACCCATGGCAAGCTGCATTACAAACGCGACCATTCGCCGTTTTCCGATGGATCGGGCACCTATCCGCTGACCTTCTTCCATCTGGGTATGTATTTCGCCAAACCGGTGCATATGTACCTTTTGGAAAACGGACAGGCACGCGAAGTGATCTATAAGCCCGATTACTTTGACATGCCCGAAGACAGTATTGCCCGCCAACTGCCCGCCAATAGCGGCTTTGCCGGTTTCCGCCTGCATGAAAATCAGGCGCGCGATGACTGGAAAACCCAGGACTGGGCAGCGTTTCTTGGCGCATCATATTTCCGCGCCATCGGGGATGAAGGCCAGTATGGCCTGTCGGCACGCGGCATTGCGGTCAATACCGCGACCTCGGTCCCCGAAGAATTCCCCGATTTCCGTCAATTCTTTATCGAACCGGCCAAAAACCCCGAAGACCCCGTGACGGTCTATGCCCTGCTGGATGGCCCCAGCATCACCGGGGCGTATAAATTCCTGCTTTATCGCGGCGAAGGGGTGACGATGGATGTCGAAAAACATCTGTTCTTGCGCAAGGACATCGAAAGGCTTGGCATCGCACCGCTGACCAGCATGTTCTGGTATTCAGAACAGAACAAGTCGTTCCGCTTTGACTGGCGCCCGGAAGTGCATGACAGTGACGGGCTGGAGCTTTGGACTGGCGGCGGCGAACGCATCTGGCGGCAGCTCAATAACCCGGAAACCATCCGCGCATCGGCGTTTGGCGACAATAACCCGCGTGGGTTTGGTTTGATGCAGCGCGATCGCGATGTGAAGAACTATCTGGATGGTGTGCGTTATCACCGCCGACCCAGCCTGTGGGTCGAACCACAAGGCGACTGGAACGACGGCGCGGTTCAGTTGATCGAAATCCCGACCGACGATGAAATCCACGATAACATTGCCGCCTTCTGGGTCCCGAATGGCGAAGCCAAGGCGGGCAATTCTTATCAATTCAAATACCGCCTGTATTGGCAGGCCTATAACCCGTTCCCGGTCAAGGAACTGGCAACCGCCACCGCAACCCGCATGGGCCGTGGTGGGGAGCCCGGCACCAACCGGCCCAAGGACGAAATCAAGTTTTCGGTCGAGTTCGAAGGCGAGGTTCTGGGAACGCTTGCCTACGGCGAATTCCCCGAAGTGGTTGTAACATCCTCGCGCGGGGAGATTGTGCGCACCAAGATCGAACCGATCATGGATACCCGCATCTGGCGGGCGGCCTTTGACCTTAAGGCCACGGGCAATGATCCGGTTGACCTGCGCATGTATCTGAAACGCGGTGACGGCCCCTTAAGTGAAACCTGGATGTTCCAGCACCTGCCGGCCGTTGGCAACCAGCGACAGGGTTAGGGTTAATGCGGGGCCATGTCAGCAGACTGGCTGGCCCCGCCCTGCCCAAGGATCGCCATGACATCGCGGATTGGCGGTGCACCAAACATGCGGGCATATTCGCGGCTGAACTGTGACGCGCTTTCATACCCGACCGCATAGGCCGCCGATGCCGCATCCTTCATTTCGGCCAGCATGATCTGACGCGCCGTCGTCAGGCGGAGCCGCTTTTGGTACTGAAGCGGGCTCATGGCTGTCACCTGCTTGAAGTGGTGATGGAAGGAAGACGGGCTCATATTGGCCCGGTTTGCCAAGTCTTCCACCTTAAGCGGCTTGTCGAAATTATCCTTGATCAGTTGAAGGGCTGCCGAGATGCGCTGCATGTTGCTGCCGCCGATGGCAAGCCCCGCAATCGCCGCCCCCTTGGCGGTACATAACAAGCGGTAATGCACTTCGCGCATCAAAAGCGGCAACATCACCGGCACATCATCGGGACGATCAAGCAGCTCAACCACGCGCAAGACAGCATCGGTCAGGCTGTCGGTTGTCTTTTCGACAAAAAGCCCGCGCGTGCTTTCGCTGTCTGCGCCCATCTTGATATCCATATTGGCGACAAGTTCGCCCAGGATCTTCGCATCCAGATCAAGCGACAGGCTGCGATACGGCGCATCCTCGGCCGCCAGGGTCACATGGCCAACAAGTGGCAAATCGACCGATGCGGCCAGCAGTTGGCCGGGCTCATAGCGATAAAGCTCATCCCCAAGCGTGACTTCCTTTGCGCCTGAGATAATCAGACACAGGCAAGGCTTGTAAATCGTCGGCACCTTAAGGGTCGGGCCGGTTGTTCTAAACATCCAGACCGGCTCAACAGCCGTGCGCACCGCACCATCCGCCTCGCAGTATTTGTCAATCAGGCCACACAGCTTCTGATAGCTATTCATCGCAAAACCCTTTGTTTTCCATAGGCCCACTATACACGCGCCCACGCACAGACAAAGCACTCAATCTCGGATTTGGAGGATTAGGCAATCCAATTCGAGTTCTGTGTATTCATCAATCGGGGATTTATCGACAGAGTAAGCGCCACGAACAAACACCGACACACCAACCCAAGGAGCATGTCATGTCGAACCCGATCAACCATGTTGAAAACAAGACCGTTATCATCACCGGCGCCAGCAGCGGCATTGGCGAAGCAACGGCCCGCCTTCTGGCATCACGCGGGGCGAATGTGGTTCTTGGCGCACGCCGCACAGAACGCCTTGATGAGATTGCGACCGAGATCGAAGCTGCCGGCGGCCGTGCCATGGCCCGTTCGGTGGATGTCACCAATGCCGATAGCGTCGAGGCACTGGTTTACAACGCAAACAACCTTTATGGCCGTGTGGATGCGATTTTCAACAATGCCGGCGTGATGCCGCTTGCCCCGATGTCGGAAGTCAAGATCGACGAGTGGAACAACATGATCGACGTCAATATTCGGGGTGTTCTGAACGGCATCGCCGCTGTTTTGCCGCTGTTTAATGAACAGGGCAGCGGTCACGTCATCAACACAGCATCAATCGGCGCGCATGTCGTCGTGCCAAGTGGTGTGGTTTACTGCGCAACCAAACACGCGGTTTGGGCGATTTCCGAAGGCCTGCGTCAGGAAAGCACCCATGTCCGTGTCACCACCATTTCGCCGGGCGTGGTCGAAACCGAGCTGGGCCACGACATTACCGATCCGACCAGCAAGGAGCTTCTGACCCAGTTCCGTCAGATCGCCCTTACCCCGGATGCCATCGCGCGTGCTGTGCTTTATGCCCTTGATCAGCCGGCAGATGTCGACATCAACGAAGTCGTTGTTCGTCCGACGGCATCGGCGTTCTGATGAAGATCATTCTGCAATCCTTGTGTTTTCTTTCCATGCTGGTGGTGTTCGCATCACCAGCATGGCCCCAACAGGAGGCCGGTATGAACAAAAGCGCTGAAATCGCCCCGCACCCCTATGTCGGCATGTGGGTGACCAAGGATGGTCATATCCGACAGGAACTGCGTGCCGATGGCCGTTATGACGAGGCCCGAGGCAGACGCCAGTCGGCCTATCAGGGCGACTATCAGGTTTCAGGCAATTACATCACCTATCAGGATGACACCGGTTTTACCGCCGATGGTTATTTTGAAAATGATGTCCTGTATCACGGTGGCATGGTGATGTTTCGTGAAGTGTCGGAAGACTAAAAATCTATGAGGCTATGCGGGTGAGGAACTTACGCTAATCCAGTTCGTTTCTTACTCCGTCCTTCAAGACTAAGAACTTTTTCTGATCGCCATTAATGAACTCCATGACACCCAATACATACTGGGTGAAATCGACACTGAAATCCGTCTCAATCATATCTGGTACTGAGTAATCGATAACAACGTGATCAATTTTGTATTTCTTGGTCGCGACAACCATCCATCCGTTATCGAATGACCTCTCCCATTTGTACTGCCCGGGCGTGCAACCTTTCATAGTGAAGTTTTCTTCCAGATCGAACAGGCTTGCCTCAAAGCCCTCGCCCTCTTCTTTAAAAATTAGCTCATTGTTTGAACAGCTAATCTGAATTTGATCCCCTTTCTGGAAACCATTTTCCCTCGCCCATTGCGCATTTATCCGAGGTATTACCGTCTTAGCCATCGCCGGCGGGCTGAGCTTCAACGCAACATCTACTTGTTTAAATCTTCCTTCCCAGTCTTGTTCGACCTGAGGGCGAACAACCAAGAGATCAATATTATCTCCACTCGCCTCAAGAATGGCATTTTCGGAATAGCCCGTGTGAGAAACAATTAGCCCTTTCAGACCACTTACATCCGAAATCTTTCTAGCGAAGTCCCTAACCTGAGGGAGGCCTACCTTCTTCCTATAGTTTTTGCACTCAATAGCGACAGCATGCTTAATCCCGGCAAGGGTATATTCCCAATATATGTCTATTTCTGCGGGCGTCCTGCTCTTCGAGAGAATGGTTTTATTTCTCTGAATTTCAACTGTTCCAATACGCCTATCTCTTTGCTCTGCCTCTAGAATAGCCGCGTATACCATTTCAACGAAGTCCTCATACGCTCGGCCCTTTCGAACATTACTTTGCTGCTTAAACACCATGCTATTTATTACCGAAGTGAACCAAAGAAATCCTTCAGAAGCTTGGCGGCTTCGACCTCGCCAATGCCGCCATAAACTTCCGGGCGATGATGGCAGCTTGTGCTTTCAAACACGCGCGGGCCGTGATCAACGCCGCCACCCTTGGGGTCATAGGCCCCGAAATAAACCCGACGCAAACGCGCAAATGAAATGGCAGTTGCGCACATCGGGCACGGTTCAAGCGTGACATAAAGATCGCAATTGGGAAGCCTCGGTTCGCCCTTGGCCCCGGCAGCGGCCCGGATCACTAGAATTTCGGCGTGGGCCGTCGGATCGTTCATTTCCTCGGTCAGGTTTCCGGCCCGTGCCAAAACCTCCCCGGTATCGGCATCGACCAGAACGGCACCGACCGGCACCTCGCCACGACGGGCAGCGGCGCGGGCTTCTTCAAGGGCCATAACCATATAGCTGTCTGCACTCATGATCTTTCCATCCCGCTTGTGCCGAGTGACAAAAACGTCCTGCGCAACGGCTGTTTTTACTTCATTTTAGGGTGTGTTGGCTCACAGTGCCAGCACGCAGATGATCTGGCACGCGATGATCATCTACGTGGAAATCAGACCAATCCTTGTCTGGTTGCGCAGAACGCATAGACTATCAGCGTGAATTGCCGTTGCCCTTAAAAGGTTACACAGGTAGTTTCCGCCAAACTTAATTCGCCATTCCATCACCAGCACCAAGGTCCATCCAACATGACCACGCGCAAGCCGATCATTGGTATCACACTCGATTCCGAAGAACCGGGGGGCTATTCCAAATTCCCGTGGTATGCGCTGCGTGAAAACTATGCCGGTGCAGTGACCGAGGCAGGCGGCATTCCCATGCCCCTGCCCCACGAGGTCGAACTGGTTCCCGATCTGCTGGACCTGATTGACGGGCTGGTGGTGACCGGTGGCGCGTTTGACGTGGACCCAAGCCTGTTTGGCGCGACGGAAAAACACGACACAGTTGTCACCAAGGATCGGCGCACCAAATTTGAATGGGCGATGGCCGAAGGCGCGCTTAAGCGCGACATGCCGGTTCTGGGCATTTGCGGTGGTCAGCAGCTTTTGAATGTTATTCTGGGCGGGTCGTTGATCCAGCATATCCCGGATGCGGTTGAAAACTGCCTGCCCCACGAACAGCCGAACCCGCGCAACGAGCCCGGCCATGATGTCACGGTTGAACCCAATACGCTTCTGGCCAAGATCGTTGGCGATGTGAAAAGTCTTTCGGTCAATTCCGCCCACCATCAGGCGGTGGCGGGCGTTGGCCCGGATGTGATCATTAATTCCTATGCGCCTGATGGCGTGATCGAGGGGATTGAACATCCGAAATATCGTTATTGTCTCGGGGTCCAGTGGCATCCCGAATTCCATATCAGTTCGGGCGATGCGAAGATTTTCGACGCCCTGATTTCCGAGGCCCGCAAATGAGCGACAAGAACACCACCCCGGATGACAACAAGCCCGAACGCATTGCCAAGCGCATTGCGCGATCTGGTGTTTGCTCCCGACGTGATGCCGAACGCATGATTGCCGAGGGGCTTGTGCGCCTGAATGGCAAGAAGCTTGATACCCCGGCGGTCACCGTCACCGACGAAGATGAAATCATCGTCGATGGCAAGCCGCTTCCGGAAAAGGAAAAACCGCGTCTTTGGCGCCTGTTTAAAAAGCGCGGTCTGGTCACCAGCCACCGCGATGAACAGGGCCGCGACACGGTATTTGAACATCTGCCAAGTTACGTTCCGCGCGTGATTTCGGTCGGTCGGCTTGATCTCAACTCCGAAGGGTTGCTGTTGCTGACCAACGACGGGGAGCTTGCCCGTTATCTTGAATTGCCGGCAACCGGCTGGGCGCGGCGTTATCGCGTGCGCGTGCATGGGCAAATTGACCCGGCCAAGCTCAAGCAGCTTGAAGACGGCGTTACGGTCGACGGCATCAATTACGGCTCCATCCATGCCGAGGTTGACGTTCAGAAAGGCACCAATGCCTGGATGACGGTGACGCTTCGCGAAGGCAAGAACCGTGAAATCCGCCGTGTCATGGAACATCTTGGCTGGCCAGTCACGCGCCTGATGCGTGTTTCCTATGGCCCGTTCCAACTGGGCAACCTGGCACCCGGCGAGTGCGAGGAAATCACCGGCAAGGTGATGAAAGAACAGTTGGCTGCGTTCTTCAAGGGTGACTATTCCAAGGTTTCCGAAAAGAAATCGGTTGCCCGTGGCGGCACATCGCGCCCGAAGGCCCCGCGCACCGTATTCGGCCAACCGGCACAGCGCAAACGCCCGCAAGGCGGTCCGAACGCCGCCGCCCAGAATGCCGAGGCCGACGAACAGCGTGAAACCCGCGAACGTCCGGCTAGTGGTGCTGCACGGAAAGGCCCGCGCATCGGGGCTGCCCCGCGTGCCGGTGGCCGTGGCAAACCCACTTCTGGCGGGGATCGCCAGGAACGCGATATGCGCGAAGAACGCGGATCATCACGCCCGACTAATAAGGGCCGTGGCCGTTACAGCGCCGAAGGCAAAGCTTCCGGTGGACGTGATGGCGGCCGCGACGGTGGACGTGATGGCGGACGGGGGACTGGTGGCCGCGAAGGCAAACCCGGCTTCATCGAAGGGCGCGGCCGTGGAAAGCCAACCGGCAAACCATCCGGAAAACCTGCTGGTCGTTCCGGCGATACCACACATAGTGCGCCCGGCCGCAAGCCGTCCGGCAACCGTCCGCGCGGCAAGAAGGACTAAGCTGAATGCGGATTGTCGGTGGCACCCATCGTGGCAGGCTTTTGAACGCACCGGAAGGACGTGATACGCGCCCGACCCTTGATCGGGTGCGCGAAGCCCTGTTTAGCATCCTGTCACACGCATCGCGCTGGTATGAGGATGACTTCAACCCGCTATTTGATGGCGTGATCCTTGATGCCTTTGCTGGGTCCGGTGCGCTTGGCCTTGAAGCCATTTCACGCGGGGCGGAACGCGCAGTGTTCTTTGACAATGACCGCAAGGCGATTGCGATCATCGAACAAAATATCGACACCCTTCGCATTGCCGATCAGGCAAGCGCACGGCGCGCGGATGCCACCAAACCACCGCGCGCAAGCACGCCGGCCAGCATGGTGTTTCTGGATCCGCCCTATGGCAAAGACCTGATCGAGCCCAGCATCACGGCCCTGGCCCAGGCCGGGTGGATTGATGATAACACCCTGATTGTTGCCGAACGCGATCCGCGCGATCCGGAAATCGCACTTGAAGATTTTTATCTGTGCGACAGTCGCAAATATGGCCGCTGCCAGATTGATATCGGGCGCTTTATCTCCTGATTGCAGCAAAGCTGCCCGTCAGCGCATTCTGTGATAGATTTGGATACCAGCACTACCGGTTGATCGTCATGAAACGCCTGTCCAATAGTTCACCAGACAAGGATTTTGGTCGCCTTTTGCGCCAGTGGCGGCGCACAAGCGATATCAAACAATCGCGTCTGGCCGATATTCTGGGCGTGACGCAGGCAACCGTTTCACGGTGGGAAAGTGGCGCGCAAAGCCCGGCCCCGCTGCAATATGGCCTGATCCATCAAATGATGACGCGCAAACGCAATTTCCGCCTTGATCAGGCGATCAAACGGCTGGTTTTGCATTCATCGCAGCGTGTCCACCTGATCGAAGACAGATCACACCGTCTTCTTTGTTTATCGCGCCCGCGTGAAAACGAGTGGCAACGTGACAGCACGCCGCTGCTTGGCACCTCGCTGTGGTGCTTTGCGACCCCGGAAATCGCATCAGCCGAAAAAAGCCTGCATGACCTTGGCTGGCACGAGGATCAGACCGATCACCTGACCTTTGAAAACTCCCGTCGGGAGGGCGCACCGCTGCGAATTGTCGATACCTATATCCTTTGGGAACGGTTTTTCCTGTCTGATGGCACGGCAGTGCGCCTGACCACCGGGTTTGATCAGAAGCCGGTTCACATCTGATACGGATCATCTGCGCATATTTTACCGGCGCATATTTCATACGTGGCATTTTTCCCAGAATATCGGTAATCAGGCCCTTCAAGTGCACCGATCCTGCCCCACGGAACTGATCCATGCAGCCCATCACCGCCGTTATCATTCTGTATGGACTTGGACTGACCGCCTCGATGCAGGTCGGTCTGATTGGCCCGATTGCGCCAGACTTGCGCGCAAGCTTCGGGCTTAGTCAGGCGGAATTCGGACTGGTGGCGTCCCTGATCACCGCAGCAGGCGCACTATATGCCATTCCAGCCGGTGTCTGGGCCGCGCGGGCGGGTTTAAGACGATCACTCGTCCTTGGCTGTATGATGATGATTGCGGGCGCACTGATCTTTGCCACCGCAAGCATGAGCAGCCTTCTATATGTCGGTCGGATTGTCACCAGTGTCGGCTATCTTCTGATTGTTGTTGGTGCGCCAAGCTGGATGGCCGGGTTCAAAAATCCCAAGCTTGTTGCCATGGCCATGAGCATCTGGGGCACCTTCATCCCGGTTGGCATTGCGTTGGGCAACTGGGTCAGTGCGGCTGTGGTGACATGGATGGACTGGCGGATCGCTGTTGGGGTTTGCACCCTGCCGGTTCTGGTTTTGCTGCCGCTTCTTGCCCTGATGGAAAAACCCGAAATCGCAACGGCGCGGCGATCGCTTGTTGTCGGGGTGCTCGGTGTCTTGAAATCGCGCGCTGCCCTTCAGGTGGCGCTGACCTTTGCCGCCTTTGCCGGTGCAACGTCGGCCGCTTTGGCATTCATGCCTGCCATGCTGGCCGATAACCTTGATATTGGCATTACGCTGTCGGCCGGGATCATCGGCACAACCGCAATTGCCGGAAATGTTATTGGCAGTGTTGGCGCCGGAACTGTTCTGGGTCGTGATGTTGCTGGCCGGACCATTCTGATTGTATTTTTGCCGATGATGGCGGCTGCCATTTCGACCCTCTATATCAGCACCTCTGTACCGCTTAGCATTACCGCACTGATCATCTTTAACATCTGTCAGGGCGCTGTTGCCGGGACGTGCTTTGCGCTTTTGCCAAGGATCGCCAAGGACGGCCTTTCCATGCCCGCCCTGCAGGGCATGCTGGCGCAATTCGCCGAGATTTTTGTCGTGATTGTTCCCCCATTTGCCGGGGCGATGATTGATCAAAACGGCTGGGCCGGGGCGGCAGTGGTTCTGGGTGGTTTTTACTTCGCAGGCTTCCTGATTACCCTACGAAAACCGGGCATAGCAGCCCATATTAGACAAAATTCATCTTAGAACTATACGATACGATGGCTTGACCTATCCGGCGAAGCAGGCGACTCTTCCCTCCCACACAAATCAAAAAGATTCAGGGAAGTGGAATGCATTTGATCAAAGCCATCTTTATCGGACTGGTATTGATCGGCATTTCCGTTCTTGCTGTCTTCTTCATCTGGCTGGCCCCGGTGGGGGCTGCCTATAGCGCCAAGATCATGTGCTCCGCCATTTTTGTCGATGGCCTGACATCGACACGGGCGCGCGATGTTGATGTTCTGGCCGATAACAATGCCCTTTTATCCCTGATCACCACCAATGTCGATCTGCGCAACCAGACTGTCAGTGCGCATGCCTTCGGGTTCCGCAAACGGTTTGCCGTTTATCGCCCCAATCTTGGCTGTACGCTGGCTGATGATCTGGATCATGTCGCGCAATTGCGCAATTCGACCCCGGTGATGCGACCGGTCACACCGCGCCCGCTTCTGACGACACCACCACCTGCCAATGTTGACCGCCGGGCCCTTAACAACATCCTGTTTGACGTCATGGATGAGCCGGGCCTGCATCCGGAACGGCGGACACGTGCGGTGGTGATCTTGCATGATGGCAAGGTGGTCGCCGAACGCTATGCCGCAGGCATAACAGCCGACACGCCGCTGCCCGGCTGGTCGATGACCAAAAGCGTTTTCAACGTCATCCTCGGTCGTATGCAGTTCGAAGGCATGATGCCCGACATCCAGGACCCGGTCCTGATCAACGAATGGCAGGCAGAGCCAAACGACCCGCGCGCAACCATCAATTACGATGACCTGCTTCGCATGCGAAGCGGGCTTGAGTTCGATGAAAGCTATGCCAATCCGCTATCAGATGTGGTGCAGATGCTGTTTATCGAACCTGCGGCGGCGGGCTATGCGGTATCCATGCCGCTTGAAAACACGCCGGGCGGTGATTTCGCCTATAATTCCGGGGCAAGCAACATCCTGTCAGCAGCCATCCGTAACCTGAGCGGCTCACGCTCAACCTATCTCAGCCGACCGACAGAGCTTCTGTTCCGTCCGCTTGGCATGAGCAGTGCGGTGATCGAAACCGACCCGGAAGGCTATTTTATCGCCTCAAGCTTCATGCATGCATCCGCACGCGACTGGGCCAAGATCGGCCAGTTGTTCCTGCAAGACGGTGTGTGGGAGGGGGAGCGCCTGCTGCCCGAAGGATGGGTTGGATATTCCACCAGCCCCGCCGCAGAAGACCCGTATGGTCTTTATGGCGCACATTGGTGGATTGATCTGCCCGGCAGCAGAAACAAGGATGGCACACCCCGCAATGACGTGCCGCAGATCCCCGAAGACGCCTATTTCGCACTTGGTCATGATGGCCAGTCGCTTACCGTCATTCCGTCCAGAAACCTCGTGGTGGCGCGTTTCGGCGTCACCCGCAATTCCGGCGCTTTCAAGCTGCGTCAGTTCATTGCCGATCTGAGTGCCATTTTCCCGGCGACTTCAGGTACCCCGGCGGATGCGCCGATCGGATCGGACGCCACAACGACCGGGGCAAATGACGGCTGATTACGCCGGTTGGTGCAATCAGAAAAGACCTGTCAGATACCCAACCACAGCACCGGCACCGACCACGGCCCAGACCGGGGCAATCCGCCATTGCAGGATTGCGAAGACCAGAATCACGCACCCGATATCAAAGACATCAAGATTGGCACCGGTCCAGATCGGGTCATACAACACCGCCGCCAGAAGGCCGACCACGGCGGCATTCACCCCCATCAATCCCGCCCGCATCGACGGTATATGCCGCACACGATCCCAGAACGGCAAAAGGCCGACCACCAATAACCATGCCGGCAGGAAAATCGCGATCAATGTCACAAGGGACGTGATGGCACTGACCCAAAGCCCCGTACTACCAGAGCCGGTATGCAGGGCTGCCCCCAAATAGGCGGCAAAGGTAAAGATCGGACCGGGTACGGCCTGGGTTGCGCCGTAGCCTGCCAGGAAAGTCTCGGCATCGACCCAGCCCGGTGTGACCACGGCATTTTGCAACAGGGGCAAAACCACATGCCCGCCGCCAAACACCAGGGCACCACTGCGATAAAAGCCGTCAATCACGGCAAAAAGACCGGTGGGATCAAGCTTTGCCAAAATAGGCAACAGAACAAGCAGAACAAAGAATGCGCAAAGGGCCGCAACAGCCCCCTTGGCCGAACGTGGTACATGTCCGGGATCGGCATCCGCGCCCACCTTGTCCCGAAGCAGCAAAAAGCCCGCCAGCATCCCGCCAAGGATGACGCCAAACTGCGCCATCACCGTTTCACTGGAGATCATGACCGCCGCGGCCAAGACGGCAAGAAGGGCACGCGGAATATCCGGACACAGGCTGCGCGCCATGCCAAGCAGCGCATGAAGGACAACCCCGACCGCCACCAGTTTAAGGCCGCGAATTATCCCCTCGACCGTGCCAAGATCAAACCCGACAAAGGCCATGCCAAGGGCGGCCAGCACAATCGCGGATGGCATGGTAAATCCAAGCCAGGCGACCAGTGATCCACGCAAACCACCAAGCGCCATGCCAATGCCCATGCCGACCTGCGAGCTGGCAGGTCCCGGCACGAACTGGCAAAGTGCGACCAGATCGGCATAGCGCGCATCACTCAGCCATTTGCGGCGCGCGACAAACTCTTCACGGAAATAGCCGATATGCGCAACCGGCCCGCCAAAACTGGTCAAGCCAAGACGCAGAAAGATCAGGAAGATTTGCCAAAGACCAACACCGCCAATCGTCAATGAAGGTGCTGGGTTATCCGTGGAACTTTTTGTGGTTTTATTTTGTGGCGTTGCATTTGGCATGTGATTTTCCTGCCCTACCCCTGATTTTGCCTGACCATACGCAATCGCACAAAGGCGGCAAAGCCAAAATCGGGGCCACAGCCATTCGTCACAATTCCATAACAAAACCCCGCCTGTGACGATCTGCCGCAGGCGGGGTTTTGGTTTGATCATTCACGCCTTAGCGGAAGGCTGGCTCGTCCAGGGACCGCAATTTGCGGGAATGGAGCTGATTGACGTCCTGACGGAGCGTATCAATCGTATCCAGACCCACCTGCAAATGCTGACCGATACGCTGGCGATAGAAATTATTCGCCATGCCGGGCAGCTTCAATTCGCCGTGGACCGGTTTGTCGGACACACACAAAAGCGTGCCATACGGCACACGGAACCGGAAACCGTTGGCGGCAATGGTGGCACTTTCCATATCGACCGCGATCGCGCGTGACTGGTTGAGGCGAACAAACAGTTCGCTGTATCGCAATTCCCAGTTCCGGTTATCGGTGGTCGCGACGGTCCCGGTGCGCATGCGCGCCTTCATTTCACGCCCTTTAAGGCCGGTGATTTTGGTGACCGAGTCAGCGAGGGCGACTTGCACCTCGGCAATTGGCGGCACCGGAATCCACAGTGGCAGGTCCGAATCAAGCACGTGATCGTCACGGACATAACCATGTGCCAAAACATAATCGCCAAGCAGCTGGCTGCGCCGCAATCCGGCACAGTGCCCCAACATCAACCAGCAATGCGGTCGCAGAACGGCAATATGGTCGGTTGCCGTTTTGGCGTTCGACGGCCCCACACCGATATTGACCAGCGTGACACCAAGACCGTCTTCGCGGATCAGGTGATAGGACGGCATTTGTGGCAGTTGCTTGACCGCTTCACCGCTTTCAACCCAGCCCTTCGGCGCGTTTTTGCGCACGCTGACTTTCGGTCCCGGCTCGACAAACGCGACATAGGGACTTTTCGGGTCATCAAGCTGCGCCTTGGCGAATTCGATGAATTCATCGACATAGCGCTGATAGTTGGTGAACAGAACGAACTTCTGGAAATGTTCGGGGGCTGTTGCCGTGTAGTGGCGCAGGCGTGCCAGCGAATAATCCACGCGTTCACCGGAAAACAGCGACAATGGCTTTGGCCCCGGGGTCGCGTTCGCACCGTAATGAACGCCATTGGCGATATCATCATCGGTCCGCGCCAGATCCGGCATATCAAAGATCAGCTGCATCGGGCGGATATCATTCGGACCGATACTGTCGGTTGCCGTTTCAACCAGAAACGGCACTGGAATCGGACGGTCCGACACCCCCACCACGACCGGAACGTCATGGTTTTTGAGCAGAAGTTCGATCTGCTCGCGGTAATATTCTTCAAACAGGTCGGGCCGGGTCAGGGTCGTTCCATAAACACCCGGATCGCGCGGTGCGCCAAATGACAGGGTGCTTTCGACATGCAGCTTTTCCGGCGGCACTTCGATGCCGAGATACGGATAATAGGCACGTATCGGGGAAGATTGTTGGCCTTGACCGAAACGGTTAAAGGCCTCTTGGACGGCGTTGGCACCGGTCGCATAAATATCCTTGATGCGCGCGAGTGCCCGGTCGGCGTCCGTGAATTCAAACAGATCGCGTACCGATCCATGGACTTCTGAAACCATATTGGTTGCTCCTTTTTGTTATTGTTGTTTGGGTCTTTTGCCAGATCACAAAGCATAAAACAGCGACGGATCAATGGCAAAACCCCTTGGAGCGAGAGATTTATCACCGCTCGCCCGGCTTCTGACAACCGAAAACTTTGCCATCACTTTCAATCCAGACGTTAAAACCGCTGATTTGTGGATATCGCAAAGTTTATAATTCGGACCTTTCCCGGCATTTTCAGAAGCTTATGAAATATATGTCGGGTCTATTTTCAAAAATTCCAAATGACAGTTTTGAGGAGACCGTCATAACCCGCAAGGTTTGCACGCAAAGCAGACGGCGTGACACCGCCGGTATTTTGAAAACAGGGCAAAAAAAATGCCGAAACCGGGGGACGGTTTCGGCAATTTCAGGGAAGGGCCTTAGACGTTGAGGGAAAAGACGATCAACCCTGATGTACTGTATTTATATGACCAATGGTCATTTATGTCAATTCTATTTGATTACAAGCGGCAGTTTGCGGTTTCGCGTTATGCTAGGACATCTGCCTCCTCGGCGATGCGCTGTAATTTTTCGAGTCGTCTTCGCGCAGAATTGTCGGTTGCCCACCGGTCACCAACTTCGGTGACTTCAAGCTTGTTAACAATCTTGGCAGCGCGCGGGTCACTCTCGACCAGACTTTCGATGTCCTGTTTTTCTTCGTCGTCTTCAAGCGTCCCGCGTACATAGCCAAGAATGTGATCTTTGCCATATATCGCAAGAACCAGGCTCATATCATGCGGCCTCCGAGACATAACGTGATGCGTGTTCACGGGCTTCGATTCGACCAACCGAGGCGCGCAGCTTGCGGCGTGCACGACCAACACGAGATTTGACCGTACCGATCTCGACACACATCTGATCTGCGGCATCCTGATAAGACACATCATCAACAGCGGTCAGCATGATCGCCTCGCGCTCCTGGGCTGGCAAATCTTCAAGCACACGGTCAGCATCACGAAGCTGCAAACGCGCCATCTGATTGCTGCCATGACCATAGACGTCGCCAAGATCGTCCCAGTCGACCTGCGGGCCACGCGTTTTTTCACGACGTTTTCCGGAAATGAACGTGTTGAACAGAATACGGTGCAACCAAGCCTTGAGGCTGGTGCCTTCTTCGAACTGGTCCTTTTTGCTGATGGCTTTCAACAGCGTGTCCTGGACCAGATCCTGAGCCATGTCGTTGCTGCCGGTCAGACGATATGCATGACGGCGCAGTGCAGGCACATGATTTTCGATTTCGTTCATCACTTGTTCAGACATCACAACCTCCTTGTTCGGATGTCCTGACCCTAACAAAAGAAAATAAAATTTAAAGTAAAATCGTATGTTTCACTTAGGCAATACAGGTACATCACCCAATATACATAGATACACCAACAGACTTACTTCACTCTCATTAATCAAAATGCGCAGCATACCTTAATAACGCATCATAATTACTTTACGTTACTTACGTTTATGGTTTCGGTTACGCCGGTTCAGCAAGATGGTTGTATTATGGAGAAAACAGCGGTAACGTAACTTACTCCAAAATTCTTGAACGCTTTGATTTTCAACGGCTTCAGACGGTCTTCAGAACCGCTGAAATTTATAGGAAACCCCACGTGCCGACGGCTAAAAGAACAGAAAAGCTTCAGATCATGCTCGATGATGAAGAACTGAAATTCATCGATGACTGGCGTTTTGACCATCGGATGCCGACACGCGCTGCTGCAATCCGCGAACTTATTCGCCGCGGTTTGGTATCAGAAGACGTCGATGACCCCGATACCGAGGGGAAAAGCACCACCGATTTCCGGATCGAGACGGAATAAAAAAGTTCGATTTTTGTGAAAAAAAGACCCGGCAAAATACCGGGTCTTTTTGTTTTGTCGTGTATTGCGGACCTGAATCAGCTCGTATCCTGCCGTAAATCGGGTTTGCGTCCCTCGAAAATGCGGGCGATTCCTGCGCCAAATCCGAGAACCAGCAACCACAATCCGTAATATCGGATCGCACGCGATGCCGTGATCGCAATCAGAAACAACCAGATCGGATAGGATGTCGCCCCTGCGGCCAGGGCTGCAAGCTGCATGGGAACCGGTGTAATACTGATTGCAAAGACCATCCAGAATCCGCCTTCGGCAAATCGGTCTTCCAGATCTTCGAATTCCTGCTGCCCACCGACCAGATCAATAAGCGGCTGGGCAAGGTCATCAAACAAAACCCACGCCAAAAGATATAAGGCCACGGCACCCAGCACACTGCCCGCCAGTGTTACGGATGCCACAATAAACCCGCGTGTCCGTGAAGCCGCCATGATCGGGGCAACAATGACTTCAATCGGAATCGGGATGATTGTCGTTTCAAGAAATGACGCGACAGATATACCGCCTAGTCCCTTGCGTCCCTCTGCAAGTTTGGCGAGGCGGGACTTGGCATATGCCAACCCGTTTTTTATGCGCAGTCCTGTTTTTTGATTATCGCCCGGCATATTCTGATCCTTGTTGGCGGTCCTGCCCCAAAATAAAAGCAGCCCGCCCGAAGCCGGGCGGGCTGCTAACCTCGGACGTCATCCGCCGAGTTCAGGTTGTGACGTCTTATTCGGCGGTCTGAGTATCCGAGATGGCCTTCTGCGCATCTTCAAGCGCATTTACAGTGTTGGCCTTCACATCTTCCCAGGTCTCCGCAGATGCATCCTTGGCGTTTTCCAGGGCATCGCTCAGCTCATCGCTTGCGCTGTCCCAGGCCTCAGCCATTTCTTCGACAGCATCTTCGCTGTCATCCTTAACTTCGGCAGAAACCTCGTCGTACTGTTCGCCAAGCTGTTTGGATTTGGCATCAACCCAGGCAAGGAAGTCTTCTTTCTGCTCGAACGTAAAGTCCTTGGCTTCTTCGTACTGGGCTGCAATTTCATTGCCCAACTCATTGGCGTCGGACTTCACTGCATCGTCGGTCGCCATGGTGTCCGAGCTGTCAGACCCGGCATAAGCCGGCGCCATTACAGAAACAGACATAAGTACAGTACCGATCATCAGCATATTCTTGTTCAACATCACAACCTCCTTATTAAACAAACACAGCACAATTACTTGCACGCTGCTTACCATTCACAACGGATGGTGCGAAAGAATGTTCCAATTGTGTTGATTTTATTTTCTGGAACCTTCTGGCGGAATGCACGTTTCATCTGCAAGCGCCCACAAAACGAAACGGGGTACAGCGCAATAAAGAATGCGCAATCCGATTTCACGGGCACGCTGTAAACAAAAGGAGTTTTAGTTATGGCACATAGCAGTATGCAGACCGTTGCGAAGGAAGTTCCCGTCGAGACTGGCGTGGACCGCAAGGATCGTCGCGAACTGGCGAAGATGCTGACCAAGATCGTTGGCTCGTCGCATGTACTGTATGCCAAAGTTCGTGGTGTTCACTGGAATGTTGTGGGTCCGGCTTTCTATTCGCTCCACAACATGACCGAGGAGCATTACGAGGACCTCAATACCGCCATTGACGATATGGCGGAACGCATCCGCGCCATCGGCTTTACGGCGCCAACGGGTCTCAGCGAGATGATGGAAAACTCGTCCATCAAGGATCAGACCAAACTTCTTTCGACCGAAGACATGGTGAAGGAACTGGTCGAGGATCACGAAAAAATGGCCCGCCTGCTGCGGGACGGGGTGGCTGCCGCCGAGGACGTTGATGATGTGAAAACCGCCGACATGCTGACCGAGCGGATCGGTGTTCACGAAGAAGCAGCATGGATGCTGCGTGCAACGATCTCGTAATCATGCCAATATGATATGATGAACCGGCGCCTTCGGGTGCCGGTTCTTTTTTGTGCCCCCAAAACAACGGTACAGCATGATGAAAAGCTCTGATCTGACTGGCAAGGTCCACTTGCTGCTGACGAAGTCGAAACTCCCCGACGAGTGGCGTGATAACGGCGCACAGCCGCTGCGCAATGTGTTCGAAGATGCCGGTTACAAGACCGAGTTGACGCTGTGCGATAACCCTGACGTCATCAAGGAACAGATCAGCACCACCTGTGCACCGGGCGATATCGTCGCGGTCGGCGGTGGTGATGGAACCATTAATGCTGTCCTTGATACCGTGATTTCGCAAAAGGTCGTTCTCATCCCGGTGCCGCTTGGCACGGCAAACGATTTTGCCCGCACCCTGACATTGCCTGACGATCTGATTGACGCGGCGCGCGCATCCATCCACGGTCAGATCAGAATGCTTGATATCGGCAGTGTGAATGACAAAAGCTTTGTCAATGCGGCCAGCATTGGCGTGCCGGCCGATGCGCGCAAACGCATCAATCCCGACCTTAAGCGGACCTTGGGGGCCATCAGCTATGCGGTTGCCAACTGGCAAAGCTGGCATGAAATGGATCCGCTTGATCTGACCATCACGTGCGGCAAAGACGACCCACAAGCCATGAAGCTGCGCCAGGTCACCATCACCAATGGCCGATATTTTGGCGGTGGATTACGCCCGAGCGAAACCAAAAGCCCGGAAGACGGTCTTTTGCACATGTTTGCCATTCGCGACAGTGTCGACACGCTCAGCGGCCTTGATATCGCAGCCGAGCTGTTGTTTGGCTCTGTCGATGACAGCAGCTATGCGACGTCAATTCAGTGCGACACGATCAAGGTCGATGGCGAAGACGGTGCGCCCATTCTTGCCGACGGCGAAATCATCGGCAAACTTCCGGCCAAATTTGCCATCCGTGCGGCAGTTCTGCCGGTCTTTGCCCCCAACAGTTTCGTCGACGAGGTTATCAATGACGGGGAGGCAAAAACCAAAACCTTGCCCCAGCAGAACGAGATTAATGACGTCATGCGCGACACGATTGATTTCGCCGTACGTCTTGAGGCGATTTACCCTGTCGCACAGAACAGCGCGCTCAAATCGCTTTGCCATGACGCGGCAGGCCATTTGCGCAGCCATGCCCGCCAGCTTGAATTGGGCGTGCGTCCCTTCGGGATCAATGCCGCCTCCCCCGACCCGGATCTTCAGAACCTTGAAGAACTCCGCGACAAGGTTATGGGCTGGTTGCTGGGCAATGCCGATACCCGCCTTGCCAATGGCCTGAAAGCACGTGCGGACACCCTGACAACGGAAATACACGCCATCACGCTGGACAACCAACCGACTGAGGTCTCGAAGGCCCTAGACGGGCTGGCAACGGAAATGGTCGATTTTTCCAAAACGCTGGATCGTATCGCCAAGGATCTCTAGAAACCACAAAGGCAGCCTCATCAGGCTGCCTTTTTCGACTCCGTGCTAACGGGGCCTTACGTCCCTGCAGGCTCGCCTTGGGCGAGAATATCAGCCACCCAGCCTCGCACACAGATTTTCCTCAATAATTTCAGCGTTCTCGTCCCCCCATTGACAAAGCGGGACCAGAGCATCTGCCAAACTGAAACCGAACGGGGAGAGCTCATAAAGAACGCGTGGCGGAATTTCTTGATAGTCGGTGCGCACGATGACGCCATCAACCTCAAGCTCCTTGAGGTGCTGGATCAACATTTTATCACTGACACCGCGAACACAACGCTTTAGCTCGCCGTAGCGCCTTGGCTCCTTCGCCAAAAAGAACAAAATCAATGGCTTCCACTTGCCTCCAATCATGCGAAGGGCGGCATCAAGACCACAAATGAACGGCTGCGTTGGTATTTCTGTATGATCTGACATGGTACTTACTAAAAGGTGCATACTTGTTAAAAAGTATGTTCATGCATATCGTTTTGGTCAACCTTAAATTTGGAGACCAGAAAGATGACCAAACTCAAAGGAAAGACAGTTCTGATTACTGGCGGCGCAAGCGGCATCGGCCTCGCATCGGCAAAGCGTTTCGTTGCCGAAGGTGCCGTTGTTTACATCTCGGGGCGCCGCAAGGACGTTATTGAGTCTGCTGTTAAAGAAATCGGCGGCTCTGTTCGCGGGCTTCAAGCTGACATTACCAACCCGGAAGATCTCGACCGCGTGTTTGAGACAATCCGGACAGAACGCCAAACGCTTGATGTCCTGTTTGCCAATGCCGGGGTTGGGGAGCTTGTCCATCTTGGCGAAATCACGTCGAAACATTTTGACTACACCTTTGATATCAACGTCAAAGGGACAGTCTTTACCGTGCAGAAGGCCCTGCCTTTGCTGAAACCGGGAAGCTCGATCATCTTGACGGGTTCGACCACGGGGGTAATGGGCACCCCCGCCATGAGCATCTACAGCGCGTCAAAGGCTGCTGTCCGCAATCTTGCACGCAGTTGGGCACAGGACCTTCGCGGCACTTCCATTCGCGTTAATGTGCTAAGCCCCGGACCGACCAAAACTGACAAAATCGCCGAACTCCTGAACCCGGAAATAATCGAGGGGCTGAGCAACGGAACCGCACTGGAACGCATGGGTGAGCCGACAGAAGTTGCCGCCGTCGCAGCATTCCTTGCATCTGATGACAGCAGCTTCATGACCGGCAGTGAGGTCTTCGTCGATGGCGGTTACGCCCAGATCTAACGCAAACCCAATGCAAAGGAGCGACCTCGCCGTCTGCGAAGTCGCCCCCTGCTATCTTTTCAGTGATCTTGTGACATGCAGCTTGGCAAGCGCATGCACAAGATACAGGTTTCTTAATCTTCCAGACCGGCAAGACTGCGTGCAAATGATTTTGCCTCAAACGGGCGCAGGTCTTCGGCCGTTTCGCCAACACCGATTGCATGGACAGGTTTGCCAAACTTCTCGGCCAGTGCCACCACAACACCACCCTTTGCCGTGCCATCAAGCTTGGTCACGATCAGGCCTGATACATTGGTCGCCTCGCCAAAGGTTTCGACCTGTGAGTGCGCGTTCTGGCCCGTGGTGGCATCAAGCACCAGAAGCGTGTCATGCGGCGCACTCTCGTCGCGTTTTTTGATAACGCGGACGATCTTTTTAAGTTCGTCCATCAGGTGTGCCTTGTTCTGCAGACGACCGGCCGTATCAATCAACAGAAGGTCATACCCTTCGCGCTGGGCCTGTTCGATCGCATCAAAGGCAAGGCCTGCAGCATCGGCACCCGTGTCACGGGCAATCACCGGACAGTCGGTGCGTTCGCCCCAGACTTTAAGCTGCTCGACCGCGGCTGCACGGAACGTGTCGCCCGCGGCCATCATGACCTTGAGGCCCTGGTCCTTGTATGTCTTGGCAAGCTTGCCGATGGTCGTGGTTTTGCCCGATCCGTTAACACCAACCACCAACACCACATGCGGTTTCTTGTTGGCATCAATCACCAGCGGCTGCGCGACCGGCTCAAGGATCTTGGCAACTTCTTCGGCGATGAATTCCTGAATTTCGGCGGAATCGACTTCTTTGTCAAACCGGGTCTTGGACAGTTCCGCGCTCAGTTTCGCGGCGGTCGTCACGCCAAGGTCGGATGTGATCAGAAGGTCTTCGAATTCTTCAAGCGCGTCATCATCAAGACGGCGCTTGGTGAAGATATCGGAAATGCCGGTGGTCAGTTTTGAGGAGGACCGTTTCAGCCCGTCTTTCAGGCGGCTAAACCAGCTTTTTTTCCCCTCTTCACTCATCCCGCAAGCTCCGCTATCAGTTTTCCATCTTCAAGGCCGGTGACTTTGGCCTTTGCTATCGTGCCCGCTTCTATCACGCGATCCAGCAGAACGGGAGCAAAATGCTCCGTATGGCCGGTATTTTCCTTTTCAACCAACACATTCTCGGTCATGCCGATGCGCGATTGCAGGAACTTGTTCAGCTGTACCTCGCCCGCTTCGCGAAGGGCACTTGCCCGTTCCTTGCGAAGATCCTTGGGCACTTGCGGCATCTTGGCCGCTGGTGTCCCAGGACGTGATGAATACGGGAAAACATGCAGGTAAATCAGACCGCATTCATCAACCAGACGCAGGGTGTTTTCCGCCATCTCATCGGTTTCGGTCGGGAAACCGGCAATGATATCGGCCCCGAACGTCACATCCGGGCGGAGTTCCCGGACCTTTTTACAGAAATCGACAACGTCCTGGCGCAGATGGCGGCGCTTCATGCGCTTAAGCACCATGTCGTCCCCCGCCTGCAAACTGATATGCATATGTGGCATCAGGCGTGGCTCGGTCTCGATCAGACGAAACAGGTCTTCGTCCACCTCGACCGGGTCAATCGATGAAATGCGCAGGCGCGGCAGTTCCGGCACCTGTGCCAGCAACCGGCGCGACATCTGCCCCAGTGTCGGCTTGCCCGGCAAATCGTGACCATAGGATGTGATATCGACCCCGGTCAGAACCACTTCGCCATAACCGTTGGCGACCAGTTCACGGACCTGGGTAACGATTTCCCCCATCGGCACACTGCGTGAATTGCCACGGCCATAAGGAATGATGCAGAACGTGCAGCGATGGTCACAGCCATTCTGGACCTGTACAAAGGCGCGCGCACGCCCCTCGAAACCTGAAACAAGGTGGCTTGCGGTTTCTTCGACCGACATGATGTCATTGACCACGACGCGTTCATGTTCGGGCATCATGAAGGTTTCGGCCTTCATCTTGGCGTCGTTGCCAAAGATGCGATCAATCTCACCCATATTGGCGAACTTGTCGGGATTGACCTGAACAGCACAGCCGGTAACGAAAATCTTGGCGTCCGGGTTTTCGCGGCGCAAACGGCGGATGCTTTGACGTGCCTGACGTTCCGCCTCGGTCGTGACGGCACAGGTATTGATGATGATGGCATCATCAAGTCCGGCATTTTTGGCATGGTCGCGCATCACCTCGGATTCATAGGTGTTAAGGCGACAACCAAATGTGACGACGCGCGGCTCTTTCATGCTCGGACTTCTGCGATCCAAAGTTCGGTTTTGGGAATTATTCCGCCAGCGCAATTCAAAAAGGATGCTGCAAGTGCGGAACGCCCGGCAAGGACACTGATCCTTGCCGGGCGCTGGTTACATACGCTTTTGAACGCTTCAATGCAAGTCCGCGGCCCTCATGGCACGCATGCATCGGGCGCGCAAATCATCGTCTGTCACTGATATCAAAGGTTGGAAAAGGCTGCTTACGCCGCGAAATTGCGGTTGCGGCCTTCTTTCTTGGCCCGGTAAAGCGCGCCGTCGGCACGGTCGATCAGTTTCGCGCCGCCTTCCTTGGCGACATATTCCGCAACACCAATCGATATGGTCATCTGACCAAACGAGACACCCGATTGCTTTGCCTTGATTTCACGTTCGGCAATGCGTTTGCTCATGTCATCTGCCAGTGACATGGCATCGACCAGCGGCGTCTGCGGCAGCAGAATGGCAAATTCGTCACCGCCATAGCGCGCGACAACATCGCGCCCCTTGATATTGGCCTTCAACATGGACGCAATCAGGACAAGGATTTCGTCGCCGATGCGGTGGCCAAACCGGTCATTGATCGCCTTGAACTGGTCAAGGTCGACAATCATCACACAGAATGGCTCGGGGTGTTTTGACGAGTCGTGCTCTGCAACAAGCAGGTTGAGCTGTTCTTCAAAATACATCCGGTTGGAAACACGCGTCAGGCCGTCAGTATAGGATCGTTCGCGGGTTTCTTCGAGTTCGCGTTGCAGCCGTTCGACCTTGCCGAGATACTGATCAAGGCGCTGATGCAGGCCTTCGACCGTGTGTTGCATCTCGTCGGTCTTTTCGATGATCTCGCTTAGAACCGGGCTGACATGCTGATGATTCTTGAGCGTCTCAAGAGATCGCGTCAGCAGCGCACCATAATCCTGAAACCCGCTTCGCGCGGTTGTCAGACATTCATCGCTGCTTTCAACAAGCTCGGAAAAGTCTTCCATCCCGCGCTGCAGGAAGTCTGCGGCCTGACGGTCAAATATATAGCGGTAATACAGCTGAAGAAGCGTATCCTCGGCCAAGGGTTCCCCGCTGGCCTGCACAGCATCGATGACGCGCAGGATTTCGGGGTTTTCCTCGGCAAAATAGACAAACCAAACATGATACAGTTCGGGTGTCGGGCGAAGGCCACGCTCGCGCAACGCCTTAAGGGTCGCATCCGCAAAGTCCCAATGACGGGAAATCTGTTTTTCCGCTGTGGTCACAACGGGTGCTCCGGGCTTGTTTTCATTCGCAAAGACAATGCGTTATGCGCTTGATGCATACCGATTTGCCTCAACATACTCCAAATTGCCCTTCGGAGCCAGATATAGGTCGAAATAAACTAACCTAAAGTGGTGGTTTAATATCGACCTTTAGTTACCTCTGATCATTGTGCCTGCACCGCGTTCGGTGAACAGCTCCAGCAGAACTGCATGTGGTGCGCGACCATCAACGATCACGGCGGCTTCGACCCCGTTTTCAACAGCATCCATGCAGGTTTCGGTTTTGGGAATCATTCCGCCCTGAATGGTGCCATCCGCAATCATTGCATTGATGTGGGCGGTGTCGGCGTCCCGTACAAGGTTCTTGTTCTGATCAAGGATACCTTTAACGTCGGTCAGCATGTAAAGACGGCTGGCACCAACGGCCTTTGCAATCGCACCGGCAGCCGTATCGGCGTTGATATTATAGGTCTGACCGTCTTCACCGACGCCAATCGGCGAGATCACTGGAATAATGTCGGTATCGATAAAGCAATCAAGAACGTGCGGATCAACCTTCACCGGTTCGCCGACGAAGCCAAGATCAAGAACCTTCTCGATATTGCTTTCCGGATCGCGTTTGGTCCGCGTCAGTTTACGCGCGGTAATCAGATTGGCATCCTTACCGCACAGACCAACACCAACGCCGCCTGCGGCATTGATGTTTGATACGATTTCCTTGTTGATCTTGCCGGCCAGAACCATTTCGACAACATCGATGGTCTGCTGATCGGTGACACGCAACCCGTCGACAAATTCCGACTGGATATTAAGCTGCTTGAGCATCTGACCGATCTGCGGACCGCCGCCATGCACAACAATCGGGTTCATGCCGACCTGTTTGAGCAGCACCATGTCCTGGGCAAACAAACGCGCCAGTTCAGGATCACCCATGGCATGACCGCCATATTTGACGACTATTTTCTGCCCGTTAAAGCGGCGCATAAAGGGAAGAGCCTCGGAAAGCACCTGGGCACGTGCCAGCATGCGATATGCGCTGGCTTCCGACTGGTCTTCTTCAGAACGGGTTTGGTCGTTCATGTCACTTCCCCATATTGTCGCTTTATGTGCCTGCCGGGATCAAAGCAGGGTGGATATTTCTGCCCGCAATTCGGCAAGGCCGGTATTTTTCTCGCTTGAAGTCGCAAAAATCTGCGGCAGGGCTGCCGGGTGTTTGATCAACCCGTCGACCACTTCCTTGATGCGTTTTTCAAGCTGTCCCTTTTTTAACTTGTCTGCCTTGGTCAGCACAACCTGATAAGGCACAGCAGCCTCATCAAGCAGCTTCATCATATCCAGATCAGCCTTCTTGAAGCCATGTCTGGAATCAATCAAAACAAACACACGGCGCAGCGTTACACGCCCGCGCAGATACTGTTTGATCAAAGCATGCCACGTATCAACGATATCCTTGGGTGCCTGGGCAAAGCCATAGCCTGGCAAATCCACGATATAGCACGCACCATCAAGATCGAAATAGTTCAACTGCTGGGTCCGGCCCGGCGTGTTTGACGTGCGCGCAATGTCCTTGCGACCGGTGATCGCGTTGATCAGGCTGGACTTGCCGACGTTTGAACGACCGGCAAAACAGATTTCTGTTTTGTCTTCCGGCGGCAGTTGTTCGAGCTGTGCGACGCCAAGAACGAAGTTAACCGGGCGGCTAAAAAGCTTCCGCCCGGCTTCGATCACTGAGTCTTCATGCGTCGGTATTGCAATTGCCGACGGCAGGTTTTCTTGTGTCATCGTCTTTCCTTCCCCGATCTGTCGGGGATTCTCCCCGAAGGGAAGGTCAACCCGTGAAGGGTAGATGGGGATTAAATCCCCATCTTGTACATGATGTAGCGCTGCTGTGCGATGGACAGCAGGTTGTTCCACGCCCAGTAAATCACCAGACCTGCCGGGAAGCTTGCCAGCATGAAGGTAAAGATGAACGGCAGGAACATCATGATCTTCGCCTGGGTCGGATCAGCCGGCGCCGGGTTCAGTTTCTGCTGCAGATACATGGTAACACCCATGATCAACGGCCAGACACCAATCATCAGCATCTGCGGCGGATCCCACGGGATCAAACCAAACAGGTTAAACAGCGAGGTCGGATCGGGTGCCGACAAATCCTGAATCCAGCCAAAGAACGGCGCATGGCGCATTTCGATGCTGACAAACAGAACCTTATACAGCGCAAAGAAGACCGGGATCTGCACAATGATCGGCAGACAGCCCGAAGCAGGGTTGATCTTCTCACGCTTGTAAAGCGCCATCATTTCCTGCTGCTGACGCTGGCGATCGTCCTTGAACTTCTCGCGCATCTCGGTGATTTGCGGCTGCAGCTTTTTCATCGCACTCATTGATTTGTACGACTTGTTGGCCAGCGGGAACATGATCGCCTTGATGATGACCGTGATGATCAGGATCGAGACGCCAAAGTTGCCAACCAGATGATAGAGATACTGCAGGAAAAGGAAGAACGGCTTGGTCAGGAAGTAGAACCAGCCAAAGTCAATCGCGAGATCGAAGTTGGTGATCCCGTAATCCTCGGCATAGGTATCAAGCAGGGTCACTTCCTTGGCACCGGCAAACAGGCGCGTCTCGGCAGCGCCTTCGCTACCGGCCGCAATCGTGCGCGGGGCACCAAGGTAATCGGTCTGATACTTGTCGGCGTTTTCCGCAACATGGTGGCTAAAGCGCGTGGTCATTTCCTCGTCCGAGGAAGGTGCCAGTGCTACCAGCCAATATTTGTCGGTAATGCCGAGCCAGCCGCCAGTGGTTTTCTGTTCGATTGCACCGTCATCCGCCAGATCGTCATAATCGATCTCGGTCAGCGTACCGTCGATCACACCAAGCGGACCTTCGTGCAGGATATAGAACCCGGCAGTCTGCGGCTTGTTCTTGCGCGAAATCAGGCCATAGGGATACAGAACGACATCGCCGCCGGTATTGTTGACCACCGACTGGTTGACGGTGAACAGATAGTTCTCGTCAATCGCGATTTCACGTTTGAAGGTCAGGCCTTCACCGTTGTCCCAGGTCAGGGTGACCGGGCTGTCCGGTGTCAGCAATTCTTTATCAGCGGTCCACTGGGTGTCGCTGCTTGGCAGCGCCATGCCGCTTTTCGCACCGACCCAGCCGAACTCTGCAAAATAGGCATCGTTGCTGCCGGTCGGGTTCAGAACGTGGATCAGCGGGCTGTCAGGTTCTTCGGTCTCGCGGTAATCCTGAAGCTGAATGTCATCGATCACACCACCGACAAGACGAATCGAACCTTCGACGCGCGGGGTATCAATCTTGATTCGTGGCGATTTGGCCAGCGCGTCTTCGCGCTTAACAGCCGGAACAGTGGGTTGACCACCCGGTACGGCCGGACCGGATACCTGCGGCGCGTTGGTTCCGTCCGCATTAAGCTGTTCGCGAACCTGCGCTTCACGAACCTGAGGACCAGGCTCGGGCGCAAAGAAGAATTGCCACCCGATAAGAATCACAACTGCTGATGCAATTGCTACCCACAGGTTACGTTGTTCGTTCATCGCCTCTTTCCGCTTTTTTCAGCCAGCAGGTGCCGACCGCATATTCTATTTACATGACGAAAGCGCCGGGGACCGGTTTTCACCATCCGACGACGCTTTGTTCTGTTCACAGCCACATCCGGGCACGGGATCATAACCATGACCACCCCATGGATGGCAACGCATTATCCGTTTAAATCCCATCCAGCCGCCTTTTAATGCACCATGACGGGCCAATGCTTCGAGCATAAAAGCCGAACAGGTCGGCTGATAACGGCACGACCACCCGATATATGGCGACAAAAACAGCTGATAGCCGCGAACTGCGACTTGAAGAAGACGGGCAAAAAAACCGGGAGCACGCATGAATGTCATTTTCCCGGGCCTCCTGCCTTCGTCGAACCGGCTGACTTGCTGTTGGCGCGCCCTTTTTTCGGACGACGCGCATCAGGCGCAGACGGCTTGGCATCAGGAACCCGACGCAGGGCAAAACGCATATCATCGATCAGCTTGTCAAACGGCCGATCAATGGTCTGCGCACGACCGATCACAACATAATCCCAACCGGGCAATGCGTGTTCGCTCATCAATTGCTCTGCCACAGCACGCAAACGCCGCCGAACGCGATTGCGGACGACGGCCTTTCCCACCTTTTTGGTGACGGTAAACCCGACTCGTACGAGTCGGTCTTCACCGGCGTATTCTGTGTCCGGTTTGATCCCCGGCCGCGGTGCGCCCTGCAGGATCAATCCCTGTGTAACCCATTTCCGGCGGGTGCCCGCAACACGGAGAAACTCCGCCCGCTTTTTAAGGCGTTCCACCGAAACGGTCACGACATTAGGCCGACAGACGCTTGCGGCCCTTGGCGCGGCGTGCGGTCAGCACACGGCGGCCACCGACGGTCGCGCTGCGGGAACGGAAGCCGTGGCGGCGTTTCCGTACGAGTTTGCTTGGCTGGTAGGTGCGCTTCACTGCACTTACTCCGTTCTAAATAAGGTAATCCGATAAAATTCGAGGTCCGCTGTATAGGGCTTCACACCAGAGCTGTCAACTCGTGACAGGGCATTTACCCCCAGAAAACCGGCAATGCCGCCGGGATTTCGTCCCGACGGCATCCGAAATGCGAATTCGTCACCACTCGATACGTTCGACATTGGAGAATGTCAACTCGGAACCGTCAGAAAACACGATTGTTCCCGACGAATCGGTGCTGAGTTCAAAGGAGTGTCCCTTGCTTTTGGTAATCTCACCCTCATCAAGGACAAGGGTCCAGTCGCTCGAGTCGATATTGCCACCACCGGCCCCGTGCAATTCAATGGTGTCGGTGGTCCATCCGTTGGCACCGCCATCCACATGATCATTGCCATCGCCCATGTTGAAGATGAACAGATCCGATCCACCCCCGCCATAAAGGCTGTCATCACCAATACCGCCGATAAGGGTGTCACCCCCCTCACCGCCCAGCAAGATGTCGTTGCCAGCCCCACCAAGCAGCATGTCATCGCCAGCACCACCCAGAAGGCGGTCATTGCCGTCACCACCATCAAGGCTGTCGTCATCACCACCGCCATCAAGATAGTCGTTACCCGCCCCGCCATAGAACGTATCTTCGCCCCAACCGGCGCTCAGCGTGTCGTCCCCGGCACCGCCGTCAAACACGTTGTCACCGCCATCCGCATTGAGGATATCGTTGCCATCGCCACCATAGAAGGTGTCATCCCCCCAGGCGCCGTGAATCGAGTCATCGCCACCACCGCCCCAGACGGTGTTGTGGCCGCTCCCGGCATCAATGCTGTCATTGCCATCCCCGGCCGAAATGGTGTCCTTGTCGCTGCCGGTGGTGATGCTGTCATCCCCACTGCCGGTGTCGATGGTATTGCGGCCTTCGCCGGCGGTAATGGTGTTATTGCCATCACCGGCATCAATCACATCGTCGCCCGATCCGGTCATGATGGTGTCATCACCGATCCCGGATGCGATGGTGTTTTTGCCTTCGCCGACATTTATATAGTTGTCGCCATCCCCGGCACTGATGGTGTCGTTGCCACTTCCGGCCAGAATGCTGTCATCCCCCGATCCGGTCGTGATGTCGTTCCGACCTTCGCCAGCACTGACATAGTTATCGCCATCACCGCCCAGAATGGTGTCATCACCACTTCCGGCATAGAGGCTGTCATTGCCGGCACCGGTTTCGATATAGTTTTGGCCTTCGCTGGCATAAACAATGTTGTCACCGGCACTGGACCTGATCGTGTCGCGGTCGCTGCCGCCCGTAATATAGTCATTGCCGGTGCCGCCATCGATCGTATTGCGACCTTCGCCGCCGTGCAGCGTATCGTTGCCACCACCGCCATAGATCGTGTCGTTACCACCATCCCCGGTAACACTGTCATCGCCATCCCCGGCATAGACCACGTCATCACCGTTGCCGGCCCAGATCGTATCGTTCCCGGCATTGGTGCTGATGGTGTCATCCCCGTCATTGCCGCCGACCGTATCATTCCCGGATCCGGTTTCAATCACGCCATCGTCGTTCGGATCCCAGATGACTTCATCGTCGTCCTGAACGGGATCAAAGGTCACTTCAAGAATGGCTGTGGTGGTTGCGGTATCCTCGCCATCGCGCGACTGGACCGAAACGGTCAGTTCAAACGTGCCGGCATAATCGCTGGCCGCCGAAATGGTCAGGCCCGACAGTTGTGCCGATGTCAGCGTCCAGGTGCCGTCGCCATTGTTGGTACCGGCCGACAGACTTGCGCCGTCTGGCACGCCACTGACGGTAACCGTCAAGGTCTCACTGGCATCCGTGACTGCCGCATCAATATCAAGCGCAACAGCGGTTCCCTCGTCGCCACTTGCGTCTTCGACTTCAAGGGTCGGGGTATCTGCCACGCCCGCGACATTCACCGTGATCGTATCACTGACACTGCTGGTATCGCTGCCATCGGTCGAGGTGACCGTGACCGCAAGGTCAAACGCGCCGGAATAATCATCTGGCGGCGTGATTGTCAGCCCCTCAAGGTCACCAGCACTCAGGGTCCAGGTGCCATCGCCATTGTTGGTACCGGCCGAAAGGCTCGCCCCGTCTGGCACGCCGGACACCGTAATCGTCATGGTTTCGGAGCTGTCACTCAGACCTGCATCGATGGCAAGCGCGATGTCCGTGTCTTCGTTGCCAGAGATATCGGACACATCAAGGCTCGGCGTATCCGCCACCCCGCCAACATCCACTGTAATGGTATCGCTAATCGTCGAGGTATCTGCGCCATCGGTCGAGGTCACAGTGACTTCCAGATCGAACGCGCCGGAATAATTCTCTGCCGGTGTCAATGTCAGCCCTGCAAGGTCTGCCGCTGCCAAACTCCAGGTCCCATCACCGTTATCGGTACCCGCAGACAGGCGCGCACCTTCAGGCATACCCGAAATTGTCACCGACAGCACTTCCGACGCATCGGAAAGCCCGGCCTCGATATCAAGCGCAATATCACTGTCTTCCGACCCCGACGCATCCGACACATCCAATATCGGCGCATCCGCAACCCCGGCCACATCCACCGTGATCGTGTCACTTACACTGGCAATATCCTCGCCGTCGGCAGAGGTCGCCGTAACACGCAAATCGAACGACCCGCTGAAATCCTCAGCCGGGGTCACCGTCAAACCGTCAAGTTGCTCTGGGTTCAACGTCCAGGAGCCATCACCGTTGTCCGTACCAGCCGACAACACAGCACCTTCCGGAACGCCAGAGATCGTAACCGTAAGCGTTTCAGAACTGTCCGCAAGACCCGCATCAAGATTAAGCGCGATCGCCGAATCTTCATTGCCTGCAGCATCGCTGACATCCAGCGTCGGCGCATCGGCAACGCCGCTCACATCCACCGTGATCGAACCGGTCGTGGTCGCAACGTCTTCGCCATCCGCAGAGGTCGCCGTCACGCCAAGGTCAAACGAACCACTAAAGTCCTCTGGGGGCGTAATGGTCAGACCTGAAAGCTGATCAGAGCTCAATGTCCAAGTACCGTCGCCATTATCGGTACCTGCCGACAAGGTTGCACCGCCCGGAACGCCGCTGATGGTCACGGTCAGGGTTTCAGAACTGTCCGAAAGACCTGCATCAAGATTGAGTGCGATCGCCGAATCTTCGTTGCCAGATGCATTGCTGACATCCAGCGTCGGCGCATCAGCAACGCCGCTCACATCAACGGTGATCGAGTCAGTCGTGGTCGCAACGTCCTCGCCATCCGAAGAAGTTGCCGCCACCCCAAGATCAAACGACCCACTGAAGTTCTCAGGCGGCGTGATCGTCAAACCATCAAGCTGCTCAGAACTTAGCGTCCACGTGCCGTCACCATTATCAGTGCCAGCCGACAAGGCAGCACCCTCCGGAACGCCAGAGATCGTTACCGTGAGCGTTTCTGAGCTATCGGCAAGCCCGGCATCAATGTCCAGTGCAATTGCATTGTCTTCGTTGCCTGTCGCATCAGAAGTATCCAGCGTCGGCGCATCGGCAACACCGGCCACATCCACCGTAATAGACCCGACCGTGGTCGCGACGTCTTCGCCATCCGCAGAGGTCGCCGTCACGCCGAGGTCGAAGGAGCCGCTGAAGTTCTCGGGCGGGGTAATCGTCAAACCTGCAAGCTGCTCAGAGCTCAACGACCAGGTGCCGTCGCCATTATCGGCACCAGTCGACAGTGTGGCGCCATCCGGAACGCCAGAGATGGTGACCGTCAGCGTTTCGGAACTGTCCGTAAGACCTGCATCAAGATTGAGTGCGATCGCCGAATCCTCGTTGCCAGCAGCATTGCTGACATCCAGCGTCGGTGCATCTGCAACGCCGGTCACATCAACAGTGATCGAACCGGTCGTGGTAGAAACGTCCTCGCCATCCGCAGAAGTTGCCGCCACCCCAAGATCAAACGACCCACTGAAGTTCTCAGGCGGCGTGATCGTCAAACCATCAAGCTGTTCAGAGTTCAGCGTCCAAGTGCCGTCACCATTATCCGTGCCAGCCGACAAGGCCGCACCGCCCGGAACGCCGCTGATGGTCACGGTCAGGGTTTCAGAACTGTCCGTAAGACCTGCATCAAGATTGAGTGCAATCGCAGAATCTTCGGTGCCCGCAGAATTGCTGACCTCCAACGTCGGCGCATCGCCAACGCCGCTCACATCCACCGTGATCGAACCAGTCGTGGTCGCGACGTCTTCGCCATCCGCAGAAGTTGCCGTCACGCCGAGGTCGAAGGAACCGCTGAAGTTCTCGGGCGGCGTGATCGTCAAACCATCAAGCTGCTCAGAGCTTAAGGTCCAGGTACCGTCGCCATTATCGGTCCCAGCCGACAAGGCGGAACCTTCCGGAACGCCGCTGATCGTCACGGTCAGAGATTCACTTGAATCCGTGAGGCCCGCATCGATATCGAGTGTGATCGCACTATCCTCAGAACCACTTGCATTAGCGACATCAAGTGTCGGCACATCTGCAACACCGGCAACATCAACCATGACGGTGTCGGTAACCGATGCGATATCAATTCCGTCCTGCGTGCTGGCGGTAATTTCAAGGTCGAAACTGCCACTGAAATCGGACGGTGGCGTAACGCTGAGACCTTCGAGTTGATCACCGCTCAGGGTCCAGGTGCCATCACCGTTGTCTGTTCCTGCCGACAGCGTCGCGCCTTCCGGCACGCCGCTAATCGTTATGGTCAGCGTTTCACTCGAATCCGCCAAACCAGCGTCAATGTTCAAGGCAATGGCGCTGTCTTCATTGCCGCTTGCGTCGGAAACATCCAACGTCGGATCATCTGCAACACCAGTGACATCAACCGTGATGCTGTCGGTGGTTGTCGCCACGTCCTCGCCATCTGCCGAAGTTGCCGTCACACCAAGGTCAAACGAACCGCTGAAGTCCTCAGGCGGCGTGATGGTCAGGCCTTCAAGCTGACCCGGCTCCAGCGACCATGTGCCATCGCCATTGTTCGTACCAGCTGACAGGGTTGCGCCGTCCGGAACGCCAGAGATTGTGACCGTCAGGGTCTCGTTGGCATCCGTCAGCCCGGCGTCGATGTTCAGCGCAATGGCACTGTCCTCAGCACCACTTGCATCGGAGAGATCGAGCGTCGGCGCGTCAGCGACCGCAGCGACATCAACTGTGATCGAACTTGTCGTCGTCGCGACATCTTCGCCGTCAGCCGAGGTTGCCGTTACGCCAAGGTCAAACGAACCGCTATAGTCCTCTGGCGGCGTGATGGTCAGATCTGCAAGCTGCTCAGAGCTCAGCGTCCAAGTGCCGTCACCGTTGTCGGTACCAGCCGACAAGGTCCCCCCATTCGGAACGCCACTGATTGTAACTGTGAGTGTCTCAGAGCTGTCAGTCAGGCCTGCATCAATATCAAGCGCGATGGCGCTGTCTTCATTCCCGCTTGCGCTTGAGACATCCAGAGCCGGTGCATCCGCAACACCAGCAACATCAACCGTGATCGAACCAGTCGTGGTCGCGACGTCTTTGCCATCCGCAGAAGTCGCCCTCACCCCAAGATCAAACGACCCACTAAAGTCCTCAGGCGGCGTGATCGTCAAACCATCAAGCTGCTCAGAGCTCAGCGTCCAAGTGCCATCACCGTTGTCGGTACCAGCCGACAAGGTCCCGCCGTTCGGAACGCCACTAATTGTAACTGTGAGTGTCTCGGAGCTGTCAGTCAGGCCCGCATCTATGCTGAGCGCAATCGCTCCATCTTCGTTGCCGGAAGCATCAGACAAACCCAGCGTCGGTGCATCTGCAACGCCGGCGACATCAACCGTGATGCTGCCAGTGGTCGTGGCTACATCGGAGCCATCAGCGGACGTCGCCGTCACACCCAGATCAAAAGATCCGCTGAAGTCTTCTGGCGGCGTGATGGTCAGACCTGCAAGCTGCTGAGAACTCAACGTCCAAGTCCCATCACCGTTGTCGGTACCAGCCGACAAGGTCCCGCCGTTCGGAACGCCACTAATTGTAACTGTGAGTGTCTCGGAGCTGTCAGTCAGGCCTGCATCAATATCAAGCGCGATGGCGCTGTCTTCATTCCCGCTTGCGTTTGAGACATCCAGAGCGGGTGCATCCGCAACACCGTCAACATCCACCGTAATAGAACCGGTCGTAGTTGCGATGTCTTCGCCATCCGCAGAGGTTGCCGTCACGCCAAGGTCAAACGATCCGCTGAAATCCTCAGGCGGAGTGATCGTCAGGCCTTCAAGTTGCTCGGAGCTCAGCGTCCACGTGCCGTCACCATTATCGTTGCCAGCAGACAGTGAAGCACCATCCGGAACGCCAGAGATCGTTACCGTGAGTGTTTCTGAGCTATCAGAAAGTCCGGCATCGATGCCTAGTGCAATGGCATTGTCTTCGTTGCCAGCAGCATTGCTGACGTCCAGTGTCGGCGCATCTGCAACACCCGCGACATCCACCGTGATCGAACCAGTCGTCGTCGCAACATCCGCCCCATCTGCCGAGGTCGCCGTTACGCCAAGGTCAAACGAACCACTGAAGTTCTCAGGCGGTGTGATCGTCAAACCTGCAAGCTGCTCGGAGCTCAGCGTCCAGCTGCCATCACCGTTATCCGTACCAGCCGACATGGCAGCGCCTTGCGGAACGCCACTGATTGTCACGGCCAGTGTTTCACTTGAATCCGTAAGGCCAGCATCAATATCGAGTGCGATCGCACTATCTTCAGAACCGCTTGCATTTGCGACATCAAGTGTCGGCGCATCTGCGACACCAGCAACATCAACCGTGATCGAACCGGTCGCTGTCGCAACATCGGAGCCATCAGCCGACGTCGCGGACACACCAAGATCGAATGATCCACTGAAGTCTTCTGGTGGCGTGATGGTCAAACCTGAAAGCTGATCAGAACTCAACGACCATGTGCCATCACCGTTGTCGGTACCTGCCGACAAGGTTGCACCGCCCGGAACGCCTGAGATCGTGACCGTGAGAGTTTCTGAGCTATCGGTAAGCCCAGCATCGATGTCCAGTGCAATTGAATTGTCTTCGTTGCCTGTAGCATCAGAGAGATCCAGCGTCGGCGCATCTGCAACGCCGGCGACATCAACGGTGATTGAGCTGGTCGTTGTCGCAACATCCGATCCATCTGCCGAAGTCGCCGTCACACCAAGATCGAACGAGCCGCTGAAATCATCGGGCGGTGTGATTGTGAGACCTGCCAGCTGATCCGAATTCAACGTCCAAGTCCCGTCACCGTTGTCGGCACCAGCCGACAAGGTCGCGCCGTCCGGAACTCCGGAGATGGTAACTGTCAGAGTCTCGTTGGCATCCGTCAGCCCGGCATTGATGTCCAGTGCAATTGCATTATCTTCGTTGCCGGAAGCATCAGACGAACCCAGCGTCGGTGCATCTGCAACGCCCGCAACATCAACGGAGATCGAACTTGTCGTCGTTGCGACATCTTCGCCATCAGTCGACGTTGCCGTCACGCCAAGGACAAACGAGCCGCTAAAGTCCTCAGGCGGTGTGATTGTGAGACCTGCCAGCTGAGCAGAATTCAACGACCAAGTGCCGTCACCATTATCAGTGCCGGCCGACAAGGCAGCACCTTCTGGAACACCCGAGATCGTAATTGTCAGGGTTTCACTGGAATCCGTAAGGCCAGCATCGATATCAAGCGCAATCGCAGAATCTTCGTTGCCAGCAGCATTGCTGACGTCCAGCGTTGGTGCATCCGCAACGCCCGCAACATCAACGGTGATTGCGCCGGTCTGTGTCGCAACGTCTTCGTCATCTGCCGAAGTTGCCGTCACACCAAGATCGAACGATCCGCTGAAGTCCTCAGGCGGCGTGATGGTCAGACCTGAAAGCTGATCAGAACTCAAAGTCCATGTGCCGTCGCCATTATCGGCACCTGCCGACAAGGTTGCACCATCCGGAACGCCCGAGATCGTGACCGTTAGAGTTTCTGAGCTATCAGTAAGCCCGGCATCGATATTAAGCGCAATCGCGCCATCTTCGTTGCCGGATGCATCGCTGATATCCAGCGTCGGTGTATCGGCGACGCCTTCGACGTCAACAGTGAGGTTTTGCATCACAACGGCGGTATCATCGCCATCGGTGGTCGACACCAGAACCGAAAGATCGATTTCGCCGCTGAAGTCTTCCGCAGGCGTGAGGGTCAGGCCTTCGAGTTGATCCGCACTCAGCGTCCAGGTGCCATCCCCATTATCCGTCCCGGCAGACAGCGTCGCACCATTCGGAACACCTTCAATGGTGATCGCGAGGTTTTCACTGCCATCCAGAAGTTCGGTATCGATATCAAGCGCGATCGCGCTGTCTTCAGCGCCACTGGCATCGGAAACATCAAGCGTTGCGCCGTCCGCGACACCGGTGACGTCGACGGTGAAGCTGGCATTTGTTGTCGCAACACTGCCATTGGCTTCGCGACTGGTTGCCGATATGTCGAGATCAATCGATCCGCTGAAATTGTCCGGCGGCGTCAGGGTCAAACCGCTCAGCTGTCCCGGCGTGAGGGTCCAGGTACCATCGCCATTGTCCGTACCAGCCGAAAGAACAGCCCCGTCGGGCAAACCGGAAATCGTGATGGTGAGCGTTTCACTGCCGCCATCAAGGTCATTAAGCGATGCTGACAGATCAAGGGCAATGGCACTGTCTTCGGCACCGGTGACATCATCCGCACTCAGAGACGGCGCATCCGCCACCTTGGGGTCTTCGACCTCGAGCTCGTCCTCGGTATCAAGTTCATCCTCAAGAAGAAGCTCGTCGTCTTCTTCAAGCTCGTCTTCGGCAACCACGGCTTCTGGCGCTGCTGCCTGTTCAACGGGGGGAATGAAATCGGGCCGAAGACCTTCGTCCGTACCCGGGCCAGGTTCTTCGCGCTCACCGCGCAGCGCATTGGTATCATTGGTCGCAAGCGGAATTTCCGGCAAATCAACCGTGCTCGGCTCCGATTGCAGGGACAGGTCATCGGCCCCGTCTGATCCAAGATTACTTTGGAATGTGTCAGCCCCGGTATCGAGGTTGTTTTCGATCTCGGCCGTTTCATTCAGGGAAATGGTCTGTTGTTCGGTGGCCTCTCTTGCCTGCGCACTTTCCTGGCGCTGGGCTGCGGCATTCTGGCGCTGGAACGCTTGCTGTTCTTCGCCTTGCGGATTTCGGATCTGGGTACCGTAATGAACCGATCCCAATTCCTGTTCCTGCGGACGCGCGGAACTGTCCTGGTCGTCGTGCAATTCGACCAGTTCGTCACTTTCGCCATCCTGACCAAGCGAACGCTCCAGATCCTCTGTCGAGGCCTGGTGGTCAAGATCACTCCGACCATCCTCAGATCGGGAATTTTCAGTATCGCGCGCGTCGTCCGCCATCTAACCCATTCTCCGTAAAGTGCAGGACGGGATAGCCCCAACCTATACTTCTATACATTAGTATAGAAACACTGGCACTAACCAGTGAAATGTACGGCCAGGCAGTAGAAATGAGGACCATTTCCAGCGGGACCAGATAATTGCTCAGCGTTCGCTAAACGCTTGATCAAGCGAGACATAGACCGGCTTCAACAGATATTGAAGAAGGGTACGCTCCCCGGTCTGGATGTCGGCCTGAACCGTCATACCGGGAATGATCTTCTGAGCTGAAGCACCTTCGCCGACTGCATCGGCTTCCAGCGCAACCTTGCCCTTATAATACGGACGTCCATCCTCATCAACAAAAGTAGAGGCCGAAATCGATACCAATTCACCGTTGATGCCGCCATAGCGGATGAAATCAAACGCACTGACCTTGACCGTCACTGGCTGGCCAAGGTGAACATGGCCGATATCCTCGGTCGAAATGCGGGTTTCGGCGATCAAAACATCATCAACCGGCACCAGCTCCATCACCACCTGTGCAGGCGCAATCACCCCGCCAATGGTGGTGAATTGCAGGCCTTTGATATAACCCCGCGTGGGCGCAATGATTTCAAGCCGGTCGACGCGATCGCGCAGTTTGCGCAGGGCTTCGCGGGCCTGAGCGATTTCGCCGCCCAGACGGCCAAGTTCGGTAATGGCCTCTTCGCGTTGCGTTTTTTCAAGCTCGTTCAGGCGCAAATTTGCCTCGGCGATGGTTTCGCGTGCCCGCGCCTTTTCGGCAATTACACCCGAAAGGTTGCCTTGGGCTTCGTTCAGTTCGCGCTGGATATTAAGAAACAGCACCTTGGAATTAAGCCCCTGCTCATAGAGCGACCGGCGCATGGTGACTTCCTGGCTCAGCAGATCAACCGATTTGCGAAGGGTTGCTTCCTGCTCGCTCAGTTGGGCCAGTTCGGCATTGCGTTCCTTGATCTGGACCTCAAGGATTTCGCTTTGGTTGGCATCAAGCTCGGTCTGGATGCGATAAATCTCATCCTGATTCTGCGCAAGTTCCGGATATTGCACCATCAGGGTGGTGAAATCCGGTTCGCGGCCCTCGGCCAGGGCGCGGTAGCGTTCGGCTTCAAGCTGCAAGTTGCCAAGCCGTGTTTCGGTCTGGGACAGTTCCGCCTGCGCCCCGTCGGCCTTGAGACGGATCAGAACCTGCCCTTGCTCCACAAGGTCACCGTCGCGGACCATAATCTGTTCAATGATGCCGCCTTCAAGATGCTGGATCTTGTTGACCGCACTTGTCGGCATGACCTGCCCGAATGTGATCGCAGTTTCCTTGATTTCGGTGGTCGCAGACCATGCGATCAAGGCAAGGAAGCCAACCGAAAGCATCACCATCGCAGAACGCACAAAGACGGAAATCCCGCCTTCTTCAAGCAGGACCGCATGCGACAAATACCGCGCCATGCGCCGGGATCGCCGGAACCGCTGGATCGCAGTATCCTGAACTGCTGCTTCACTCATAGGTAGCCTCCGTCTATCACTTGCTGCTTGATCCGTTCAGGCGGCCCGTCGCCGCGCAACTGGCCGCCTTCAAGCACAAGAATGCGGTCCGCCAAATCCAGATGACTTGGTCGATGGGTAATCAGGAAAATGGTCGAACCGCCACGCAAGCGATTGATCGTGCTTTGGAAGGCACGGTCGGCCCGCTGGTCGAGACCATTGGTGGGTTCATCAAACAAAATGATCGGCGCTTCGCGCACAAGCGCACGCGCCAGCGCAAGTCGTTGCAGGAAACTGGCCGAGAAGCGCGAAGAATGCTGATCACCAACCCGGGTCTTGAACCCGTTGGGAAGTGCTTCAACCTCATCAAGGATCCCTGCCGCCATACAGGCCATGCGCAGATCGTCATCGGTTGCGACCGGATTGGCCAAACGCAGGTTTTGTGCAATCGACCCCCGGAAAAACTCGATATCCTGCGGCACATAGGAGATGGCCTGACGCAGGGTTTGCGGGTCCATCTGACGGATATCCGCACCATCAATCAAAACAGCCCCCGCCTGCGGCTGATACATCCCGGCAATCAGCTTGATCAGCGATGATTTCCCCGCACCGTTCGCACCAACCACGGCGACCACTTGGCCCGGTTTGATATCGAAATTGACCCCGACCAATGCCGGATCGGAATCCGCACTGTAACGGAAACTGACCCGTGAAAATGTCACAGCACCGTCAAAGCGATGCTGCTCTACCGAACGTGGGACAAGATCCCCTTCGGGCGCAATGGTCATCAGGCGGTTGATCTGGCGCACACTGCCGCGCAACTGCGCCAGCCGCGGCATGCCGAGAAACGCCTGATTAATCGGACCAAGAACCCGCCAGGCCAGCATCATCGATGCCACCAGCGCACCGACGCTCATTTGGGCTTCCATCACCCGCTGTGCACCGAATGCCAGAACGAGCGCACCAGACGTAATCATCAGTACCTGGGCCAATGTATTGATGACGTTATTGACCATCGCCACCCGATAGCCGGAATAGGCCGTATCAGCAGAAATATCGCGAAAGCGTGCCAACCAGCGTTGCTCGGATGCGGTGTATTTCAGTGCCGACATCTTGCCGACGGTCTCGACCAGGAATTCCTGACGGTTGGCACCATGACGACCAAGTTCGGAAACACGGCGTGCGACAATCGGAAATGCAACGATGCCGATCAGCACGAAGACACCGATCAATGCAATCGGGATCAATGCAAGCCAGCCGCCAAGATAGAACATGACAATCAGGAACAGCGGAACAAACGGCATTTCCATGATCACCAGGGCCATCGGCCCGGTGAAAAATTCACGCACGCTTTCAAAGTCGCGAATACGCGAAATCTGAACCCCCACCGGCGCACGTTCGGTAAAGGCCGGCGGCAAGGACAACAGCCGTTCAAAAATGGCACCACTGACAAGCGTATCAAGGCGCGCACCGAAGTGGCTGACGATCTGACTGCGAAGTGTGCGCAAAACCCAGCTCAGGATCAGGACGATGCCAATCCCGATAGAAAACTGGATCAACATCGGGATCGACCGTGTGCCGATGACCCGGTCATAGATACCCATAACGAAAATCGGGGTTGCCAGCGCCAGGATGTTCAAAACAAACGTCATCGCCAGCAACTGATGAAGCAGCCCCGAAAACCGGTCGGCAATCCCCCCAAACCAGCCGCGCTTATCATCTTCCAGATAACGTTCACGACGATCCGCCGCCGAGAACTGATAAATCTTGCCCGGAAGGGCCGACAGCCTGATGACCATTTCCCGATCCGTGCCACCGTCAAAGACGCGCACACCATTTTCTTCGGGCCGAATCACGACAAGGGCCGTTCCCTCGTCCGGGACAAACAGGCACGGCATCAGGCGTTCGTCGATCAGGTCAAGCGTCGCGTCGATTTCGCGCGACTGATAGTTCAGATGCGCCATGACATTGCGGAAATCGGTCAGATCAAGCGCCTGATCCATATGTGGCAACGCCTCGGCGACCTGACGCGGCAAGCCGCGCCATCCCAAGGCCTGAAGAAGCGGCCAGACACATGCGTCGAAATCGGACAGCGCATCGGTGCTTTCCAGCCCCATCCGATAGTTCATCGCATAGTCCATGTTTTCGAGCTTTTTCATCATGCCTTCGCACCCGCTGCTGCCCGGGTGTCGGCATTTTTGGCGGGATCGGCCGTTTTATTCGTGCGGCGCAAAACAGGCACAAGATGCTTGTCGATCAGACGGTATTGCTTGTTGGCCATGGCAATCAGGGACGGGCGATGTGACACCATCACCAGCGTACAGTGCTTTTTAAGTTCCACCATCAGGCTGGTCATGATGTTGTCACCCGCCATATCAAGCGAACTGTTGGCTTCGTCAAACAGGACAATGCGCGGGTAATCAATCAGGGCACGCGCAACCGCGATGCGCTGTTTTACACCGCGCGGCAAGGTTTCGGACGCCTGACCACCAACTTCGGTGTCATAGCCTTCGGGCATGCGCATGACGATGTCATCAAGCCCAAGACGCCGCGAAATCTCGATCACGCGATCGACGCCGATTTCCTTGCGAAACCCGGTGATGTTTTCAAGGATCGTGCCTTTGAACATCACGCCATGCTGCGGCAAATAGGCGATTTGACGACGGGTGGATTCGGCGGTGTAATCGGCCGGATCCTTGCCATCCAAAAGCACTTCACCCCGATCCGGGCGCAACGCCCCCATCAGAAGCCATAAAAGTGTGGTTTTGCCTGTACCGTTGTCGCCGGTAATGGCGATGGAATCGCCCGGCTCCACGACCAGATCAAGGTTTTCGAAGATCTTTTTGCCATCCGCATGGGAAAACGCGACATTGCGCAACTCGATCTTGCCATCAAGCAGTGGCATTTCCGCGGCCCCAAGCTGGTCTTCTTCTTCGATTTCAAACAGCTCGTTGACGCGCTGACGCGCAACACGAATGTTCTGGAATTGCGTCCATAGGGTCATCGCACGCTGAAGCGGCTGGATCGAACGGCCCGACAACATCGTGCAGGCAGCAAGCCCACCGACGGTCAAAGTCCCGTTAATCACAAAAACACTACCGACAGAAGCCACCAGTACCATGGTCAGCATCGAAAAGGTCGCGCTGGCATTGACCGCTGTGTGGGCCGAGCGTGCGGCACGCAGATCATCACCCGAACATTGTGTCTGGAGCTGATCATGACGGCGGATCATCAGGTTTTCCATCGCCATCGATTTGATGGTGTGAATGCCCGTCAGGGTTTCGATGATGAAGTTATAGCGCCGTTCATCGGACTGGCTGCGATCATCAAGTGCGCCCCGCAACTGATGGCCCAGAAACATTGCTGTCAAAAAGAACGCCAAAAGAATGCCAAGCGGCACAAGCACCAATTGACCGCCAATCACGGCAATCAGGGCCAGGAACAAAACGATGAACGGCAGATCGACAACCGCACCAATTGCCTGCCCGGAATAGAAGTCGCGCAGCATATTCAGGCTGTTAAGGCGTTGCAGGTGAAGACCTGGTGCGGTTTTGCCATAGTCGGTCAAGCTTGCCGACAGCAAATGTCCGACCGCCTGCTGGGAACTGTAATGTTCAAACTTCGCCGCCGAGAGCGAGGAGATATAAGCCCGACCAAGACGCAGGATCGCCTCAAGCACAAGCGCCCCCAGCACCCCGAAAATCAAAAGGGTCAGTGTCGGGATGGAACTGTGTGGCAGGACCCGGTCATAGACCTGCAAAAGGGCAATCGGCAGGGCAAGCGTCAGCAGGTTGATCACCAATGCTGTGATCAACAGTGCGAAACGGCCGGTGCGCAAGTGCGACAATGTACCGATATTCAATCGAGACCGACGTCTCATCACGCAGGCGAGCTCCAGATTTCCACAAAACCTACCACCCCAAAGTATGGGACGTATACAATGAGATAGGATGCATACCGGATCACCCCATCCAAAGCAAGAAAATCGTGGAGAAAATACAACCTGATGTGATCTGTCTTACCCGAAACAGCCGGTCACGGATCAGCCACGGACTGAATATTAGCAATACCAAGACATATTATTCAATACTGCCGTCACCGCGCAAACGATCAAGTGCGCGACGTTCGGCCTTTGTCGGGCGCCCTGCCCCCGCTTCGCGTTCGGCCAAGGGGGCGGTACGGATATCCGACGCAACTTCCTTTTTGGGGGTTCGCGGCGGGGAATGATCAGCATAAAGCGCCTGGGCCTCGGGCGCTGGTCCACGTCGTTCACCAAGGGCGACAACCTCGACAACGCGCAGGTGCGGCCCCTGAAAGAATTGCAGGCGATCACCGGCAACCACCGTGACGCTGGCCTTGGAAACCGACTGACCATTCAGAACAATATGCCCTGCTTGGCATGCCTTGCTGGCAAGCGATCTGGTTTTGTAAAACCGCGCATGCCAAAGCCATTTATCAATACGAAGCTTCTCTGCCTGTTCCTTCACGGCCACCGATTTCCTGAAATCAACGGGATATTATACAGTTGGAAAGCAAAACGGCGACCCACAAGGGTCGCCGCTCGTTACATGATATCTGAAACGATCAGCCCTTGGCTTCAAGCATTTCCTTAAGCTTGGCAAACGGCGAATCTTCATTGATCTGGTTGGCTTTTTCCGGCGCCTGGTTGCGGCCACCACCGGGCTTGCCACCACGGCCACCTTTGCCGCCCTGATTCGGACGATTGCCGCCCTTGCCTTTCGGGCCACCTTTGCCGCCACCACGGGCTTCCTGACGCGGGCCGCGTTGACCACGGTTTTGTCCGCCACCGCGTTTGCGACGATCAACACGGACGAAGTATTTGACTTCGACCAGCTCGTCGCCATCGGCATCGGTTTCAACCGCCGGCGTTTCCGACGTTGCTTCGGCAGACGCATCCGCAGCGACCTCTGCCGGTGCTGCTGGCTCCTCGGCCGGGGCATCAGCCTTGGCTTCGGTTGCAGCCACCTCAGAACCCTCTGCGGTTTCAGCTTCGGCTTTGCCCGCTTCAGGCTTTGCTTCCTCGGGCTTGGCTGCCTTGGCAGCTTCTTCGGCCTTTTTCTCGGCTTCCTTTGCTTCAAGTTCGGATTTCTTGACCTTGGTTACCTCGGCACGCCAGCCAAGTGCGGTAAACACGCCTTCGGCCTGTTCGACCGTGCAGCCCAAAAGCGACAGCAGATCAGGATCCGGGCGCACCTTGCCATCGTTTTCACGCGCCTTCTGACGCAGAAGGGCGGCAAAACGTTCAAGCATGTCCACACGGGCGGCAAGCGGGCCAACCGGCATGTAACCGGCAGCCAGGTAGAAGCCCTTGGAATTCGCACGGTCATTGGGGACCGAGGTCCGGCCTGCCGGCGGCAGTTCCGGAAGGGCATCAAGTTCACGTGCAACCGCCCAAAGAATGCCGCGCAGCTCAACCGGATCCGGTTTGAGCGCATCAAGCACATGGACGGTTTCAACACCCAGACGCACGCCAAGTTTGGCAAGCGCCTTGCGGTCTTCGTCAGACAGGTCCTTGACCAGACTTTCGAGTTCCGAACGCGGCACACAGCCCAGACCTTCGTTCAACTGGAACAAAAGTCCGCGAATCGGCCCGGACAGCTGACAGTCGCGCAGGCGGGTCAGCATTTTAAGGCGCGTTTCGATATGGGAATTGATGAAATTCTGCAGACGGGTGCGTACCCGTTCGCGGGTCGGACCGTCAAAGAACTCGCTGTCGATGACCTGAACTTCGGGCGACAGAACCGTGTCACCTTTTTTCAGCACACCAACCGGCGAACCGTTCCACAGCACCTGAAGCTGGCCGTTTACTGCGAACTTGTCGTCTTCGTCAGTTTCAAGTTGTTTGACACGTTGGGCGATTTCGCCGGTCAACGCGCGACGTGCGGCACTGGCAATCGCCTTGCCTTCAAAAGCAGCATCGGTTTCATCAGCAATGAAACGGAATCCGTCAAGACGGCCGACAAATTCACCTTCGACCTGTACTTCACCATTCGCAGTGATGGTAGACATGAGTTCAGACTTGTCCTTGAGACTTTTCAATAAAACCGAGGTCCGTCTGTCAACGAACCTTTGGGTCAGGCGTTCATGTAGCACATCTGAGAGCTTGTCCTCAATGGCCCGCGTGCGTTCCTGCCAATGATTGGCATCTTCGAGCCAGTGATGCTTATGCGATACATATGTCCAGACGCGAATACCTGCCAAACGTGATGACAACTGGTCAATATCACCATCATAACGATCCAGACGCAAGATTTGTTCGCCCAACCAGTCAATGGGCAGTTTACTTCCGGGTTTCGCAAGATAGCGATAGATAGATGTTAGCAGCCTCGGATGGGCATCGGTATGGATATTTCTGAAGTCGGGAATCTGGCAGATTTCCCACAATAACTGCACCCGGTCCGGGGCGGTCGCGATGCGTGCGACGTCCTCGTTGCGTGCCAGATGATCGAGCATGATTTCGTCAACCGGTTCGCGCGCCAAAATAAGGGTCGGGTCATCCGAACGCCGACGCAGCGATTTCTGCAGCGCATCCACCGTGCGAAAATCAAGTCGCGCGTTGCGCCAGAACACCTTTGCCAGCGGCTCGAACTCGTGTTCTTCGATCTGCTCGATAATGTCGGGATCAATCCCCGAAAGATTTCCCGTCACCCCGAACGTGCCATCATTCATGTGCCGCCCGGCACGACCGGCAATCTGGGCGGTTTCAGCCGCGGTCAGGCCACGGTTGAACTTGCCGTCAAACTTGCTCATCGCGGCAAAGGCCACGTGGTTGAGATCAAGGTTTAACCCCATCCCGATTGCATCGGTCGCAATCAGATGTTCGACCTCGCCATTCTGGAACATCTCGACCTGGGCGTTGCGCGTGCGCGGGCTCAGCGCGCCAAGCACCACAGCCGCCCCGCCCTTTTGACGGCGCACCAATTCGGCAACGGCGTAAACTTCCTGGGCTGAAAACGTCACCACCGCCGACTGGGCGGGCAGGCGCTGTATTTTCTTCGCCCCGTTATAGGTCAGAGTCGAAAACCGCTCCCGGCGATCAAATTCGACATTATCAACCAGCTTGCGGATCACCGGGCGAATTGTTTCCGCCCCCATGAACATGGTTTCATGGCGTCCGCGCGCATGTAAAAGCCGGTCGGTAAAGACATGACCACGTTCCGGATCGGCACACATCTGGATTTCATCAATCGCCAGGAAGTCAACCTGCTTGGCGACCGGCATGGCTTCGACCGTGCAGAGGAAATAACGGGCTGTTTTCGGAAGAATGCGTTCTTCGCCGGTGATCAATGCCACCGCGCCCTTGCCGACCTTGGCGACCGCGCGGTCATAGTTTTCGCGCGCCAGAAGTCTGAGCGGGAACCCGATCATCCCGGTCGTATGTGCCAACATCCGTTCCATGGCGAGATGGGTCTTGCCGGTGTTGGTCGGCCCCAATATGGCAAGGATACGAGGACCGGTTCGGGTTGAAATCTGCATCAAACTTTTCCAATCGACAGCCCAATGATCCGGGCCATCGCAATCATTGGGCCTTTCAACACGCGAACCAGCGCCATGTCAAGCTTTCTGCCTGCCGTCGCAAGGCGCACCAAACTGGGGCATCACGGCCCAAACCGCTGATGTCGCGCAAACCCGCCTATTCTTCCTTGAGTTCGAGCAATCTGGCCCCCGGGCCATCGCTGCCAAGCGTGTCTCCGGGGTTGTAGAGCGGGCATGCGGAAATCGACAGGCAACCACAACCGATGCATTTGCCCAGCTGATCGCGCAAACGGGTCAATTGTTCGATGCGTTCATTCAAATCATCGCGCCACTGCGATGAAAGCTTTTCCCAGTCTTTGATGGTCGGCACGGTATTGGGGGGCAGCTTATCCAGCGCCGCACCGATTTCCGACAACGGAATACCGGTTTTCTGCGCGACCTTGATAATGGCAAGTTTGCGCAACACGCCGCGATGAAAACGGCGCTGGTTGCCATCGGTGCGGATCGAGCTGATCAAACCTTTGCGTTCATAAAAATGCACCGCCGAAACGGCAATACCGCAACGACTTGCGACTTCTCCGACGCTCAGATAGCGCTGCAACACACCTTTTTCTGCCATTTTCCCTGCTCCCCTTGCCTGCCTTGAAAAAATTCTAAAACGTGCTTGACCTTAACATTAGTTGAGGTTTTAGAACCTTACTCATTGAAGTGAAATTGGCAAGGAGAGAACGCCGTGAAAGAGACATTTAATATCGCCGTCATCTTTGGCAGCGCGCGTGAAGGTCGCTTTTGCGATACGGTCGGGACCTGGGTCGTTGAAACCCTAAAATCGGATCACGAGCTTTCTGTTGATACGATTGATCCCGCTGTTTTGAACCTGCCCGCGGCCCATGTTGGCGCTGATCACCCTGCGGTCGCGCACCTTCATACTGCCTTGACTGAGGCCGATGGTTTCATCGTCGTTACCCCGGAATACAATCACAGCTTTACCGGCGAGCTAAAGCTTCTGATCGATGCCGCCAAGCAACAATGGAAACGCAAACCCGTCGGGTTTGTATCCTATGGCGGAATGTCAGGTGGCTTGCGCGCTGTTGAACAATTGCGTCTTGTCTTTGCCGAGTTGCATGCGGTGACCCTGCGCGATGTCATAAGCTTTGCCCAAGCCTGGGACAAGTTCGATGAAACCGGTCGGCCAATAGACCTCGAAGGTACGAATAACGCCCTTCGTCACATGATGACCGATTTCAAATGGTGGGCTGGTGCGTTGCGCGATGCACGTTACCCGCAAGGCAAACACCCCCTCCTTGAGGCGGTTGCATCATGACAAACACGATTGCAAGCGATGCAAATGACGAAGTCGTCAGCATCAGCCATGTGACACCAAAACCCGGTCAAAAGGATCGATTTGTCGAAATCCAGACGCAGTTCCAAACCAGCGTAGCACCGGAAATTGACGGCTTAATCGGCGGCCGGCTGTTTGCTGCCGAAGACGGACAATCCTTTGTCATCATGTCGCGGTTTCAATCGCGTGCTGATCTTGAAGCCTGGACCGGATCACAGCGCTTTGCCGACCACATGGCGCGCGTGCGCCCCCTGATTGAAGCGGCCGCCCCCGGTCGGTTCAGCACCCTGTATCAGTCCGGCACTGTTTAACTCCCCCAACCCCGGCGGTGTCGGGCTGATACATTTTCCAACCACCTCGTGCCACCACACGAAAAAGCGGGGCGACCATCTGGTCGCCCCGCCTGCCTTTTCAAACTTCTTTGTGAACCTTAGTGGTTGCGCATCTTGTCTGCGTATTCCTTGAGCTGCCGACGCGCGGCCTGAAAACTGTTTTTCAGCGCGATATAAACATCTTCATGGGCGTGATCGGCGCTGTCGCGCTTCACCATGATTTCCTTGCCCGGCACATGGATGCCAAAGTGCACAGCAAAACGGTTTCCATGGTTATGAGATGCCTGTGGGCGTTCCACCACGACATGACAACTGGTCATGCGGTCGAAGGTTTCTTCCAGTTTTTCCACCTTGAAACGGATGCGCTCATCCAGCGCATCAGACTGATCAACATCACGATAGGTGATTTGAACGGGAACCTTCATGGTATGGCCTCCTGTGTAAAGCCTTGGACGCAAGACAGGGCATTGCACCCTGCGGATTAACCCGGCACTTTTGCGGTCCGGGAACTGTCAGGAACGCTTCCAAACTTCTGTGTGCGTCCCTGTTATAAAACCGTCTTTCTATATACTTAGGATACAAGACTTGCGCTGCAAGATGCGTTGACGCATATCAAGCTCGGTTTAAAGTTCACCCCGTTAAGGTGTCGGTCCTTCTGCCAATATCGGAGGAGGCTGACAGACGCTTGAAACAAAGGAGAAAAAAGAGGTCATGACGGAAGAAAAAATGCGGTTCGAGGCCGAGGTTAGCCGACTGCTCGATATCGTTGTCCATTCGCTTTATTCCAACAAGGACATCTTCCTGCGCGAGCTGATCTCCAACGCCTCGGATGCGTGCGACAAGCTGCGCTATGAAGCGATTGCCAAACCGGATTTGCTCGCTGGTGATGCCGATTTCAAGGTGCGCCTTCTGACAGATAATGTCCGCAATGTTCTGACGATTGCCGATAACGGGATCGGGATGAACAAGGAAGATCTGGTCGAAAACCTGGGCACCATTGCCAATTCCGGCACCGCGAAGTTCCTTGATGCCGTTTCGAAATCCGACAACGCCAAGGATGTCGACCTGATCGGTCAGTTCGGGGTCGGTTTCTATTCCGCCTTTATGGTCGCCAACAAGGTCGAAGTCGTCAGCCGCAAGGCCGGCGATGATCAGGCATGGAAATGGTCATCTGACGGCAAGGGCGAATACACGATTGCCGAGGCCGAAATGGAAGGCCGCGGCACCCAGATCACCCTGCATCTGACCGACGACAACAACGAATTCACAGACGAACATCGTCTGCGTCATATCGTCAAAACCTATTCCGACCATATCGGCATTCCGGTGGTCCTGATGAAGGGCGAAGGTGATGAAACGCTCAATGAGGCCTCCGCACTCTGGACCCGCCCGAAAAGCGAGATCACCGAAGAACAGTACAAGGAATTCTACAAGCACACCTCGCACGCGTTTGATGAACCGTGGAAAACCATCCACTATCAGGCCGAAGGTGCGATTGAATATACCGGGCTTCTTTACCTGCCGACCATGCGCCCGTTCGATCTGTATGATCCGCAGCGCAAAGGCCATCTGAAGCTTTATGTCCGCAAGGTCTTCATCACAGAAGGTGCCAACGAATTGCTGCCGCCGTGGCTGCGTTTCGTATCCGGCGTGGTCGACAGTCAGGACCTGCCACTGAACGTCTCGCGCGAGATGTTGCAGGACCATCCGCTTCTGACCAAGATCAAGAACGGCCTGACCAAAAAGGTCCTGTCCGAACTTGAAACCGCGGCCAAGAAAGATGCCGAGGGTTATGAAACCTTCTGGGAAAACTTTGGCTCGGTCGTCAAGGAAGGTTTGTACGAAGATCAGACCAACCGTGATCGTATCCTCAAACTCGCCCGGTTCCGCTCGACCCATGGTGATGGCTGGACCACACTTGCCGACTATGTCGAACGGATGAAAGACGGCCAGAAGGCGATCTATTACATCAGTGGCGAGGATATCGACGCCCTTAAACGCAGCCCGCAACTTGAAGGCTTTGCTGCCAAGGGGATCGAAGTCCTGCTTCTGACCGATCCGGTTGATGAATTCTGGATGCCGTCTGTCGGCCAGTTTGATGGCAAAGATTTCAAGTCGGTTACCCGTGGCGGTGCCGACCTAAACGACATCAAGTCCGATGACAAGGATGACGCCAAGGACGAGAAAAAGGATGATGCCGCAAATGAGGCATCGGTTAGTGCCCTGATTGCCGCGATCAAGGTTGCCCTTGGCACCGGGGTCAAGGACGTTCGGGAATCAGATCGCCTGACCAGTTCGGCCTGCTGTCTGATTGCCGATGAAATGGGCATGGATTTGCGCATGGAACGCCTGATGAAACAGCACAACCGTGTCGATGAAATCAGCCCGCGTATCCTTGAAATCAATCCAAAGCACAGCCTGATCAAAAAGCTGTCTGACATTGCCACCAAGGATGCCAAGGCCCCGATCCTTCATGACGCAGCCCTGCTGTTGCTTGATCAGGCCCGCATCCTCGAAGGCGAAGCCCTGCCCGACCCGGTCAGCTTTGCCCGTCGCCTTGATCTTGTAATGGAAAAAGGTCTGGGCGCTTAATCGCCCCACAGGCCCGATCTTTGCAAAACGGCGCGTCATCAGATGCGCCGTTTTCTTTTGGTTTTGTGCAGAATTTAAAATGCTTATTTACCAAAACCCGGCATAAACTTCCCAGATATCCAAGAACTGAAGTCCGACCGGAAGGTGCGAAATACGATGACAGCAATGATGAACTGGCAGCAATTGCTATCTCCAGCTCGGCTTGGGTCGCGTCATTCCAGTGTGGGTACATTTGGCCGGTCCGATTTTCACAAGGATTATGACCGGATCATTTTTTCGGCGGCCTTTCGCCGCTTGCAGCGCAAAACGCAAGTTCATCCGTTGCCGGAAAATGACAACGTCCACACCCGCCTGACCCACAGTCTGGAAGTATCCTGTGTTGCCCGGTCTTTGGGATTGATGGTCGGAAACCGCCTGCATGAAAAGGGCAGCCTGCCCGACGCGATTGAGCCCGACCATATGGCCGCCATCGTGCAGGCAGCGGCACTTTGTCATGATATTGGCAACCCGCCCTTTGGTCACGCCGGGGAATATGCCATCCGCCAATGGTTTGTCGACGCAAACCCCAAATTCACCGAAGGTCTGACAGAGGCGCAGTTTGCCGATCTGACAACATACGAGGGCAATGCCCAGGGTTTCCGCCTTCTGACCAACAAACGGACCGGTCTGTACGACGGTGGCATGCGCCTGACCTATGCAACCCTGGCAAGCTTTTTGAAATACCCGTGGTCAGCCGCCGGAAGTCCTTTTCCACAGAAAAAGAAGTTCGGCGCCTTTCAAAAGGAATTCGGGCTTCTCGAAGAAGTCGCCGATGCCACCGGATTGATCCGTACCGGCGATCAGGCCTTTTGCCGTCACCCGCTGGTCTATCTGGTCGAGGCTGCTGATGATGTTTGTTATGCCCTGATTGATATCGAGGACGGCGTAGAACTGGAACTTGTCGATTTCGCTATTCTTGAAAAGATGCTGCTGCCCTGCATCACCGATGACCTGCCGACCGAGTACGACCGCGAACCCAATGTCAGCCGCAAGATTTCCTTCCTGCGGGGTAAAATCATTGCCGGTGTTCTTGATGCACTGGTTGATGCCTTTGTCGCCAACGAAGAGTCGCTTCTGGCTGGCGAATGGAAGGGAGATCTTCTGGCATGTGCCAAGGGGCCCTTTAACGACCTGATCGCGCAGGCCAAGTCATTTTCCGAGAAACAGATCATTCTCAACCGTCGCAAGGTCCAGATCGAGGTCGGCGCCTTTGCCCATCTTGAAACCTTGCTCGAGACATTCTGTAAAACTGCCCTTGATGTGCATCATGCACAATCAGAAGCCGACATTTCCTATCGAACCGGACGGGTCCGCGAACTGATCGGTAATGATGCCATGCCCATCGGGGCGTCGCTTTATGATCTTTACCTGGTCCTTCTCGATTACGTATCAGGTATGACCGATGATTTTGCCGCCCGCCTTGCACGTGACATCGGTGGCGGACAGCACTAGGCGATGTGGCTCCTCGGTTCTTTTATTGCCCGCTATCGACGCAGAACGGCGTTTTTCGCCGCCGGCGCACTTGCCGCAGTCATCTATGGATTGGTTGATCAAAGCACGCGCCCGGAAATACAGACGTGGTACTGGCCGTCTGTTGCCAGTGCGGTGACGTTTTTTCTGACCCGATTTATCATCTCCCGGCTGATTGGCCGGTTTATCGGCGGAGTGCGCCGTAAACTGCACTAGGCAATCCGCCCGGCGTTCTGGGGGCTGGATCTACTCAGATAAAGAAAAAGGCAGGCTCGGAAGCCTGCCTTCTGATGTCGGGATCGCTGCTGTTTGCCATTTGGCAAACCACACCGATCATTCCTGACCGCCACCCATGGCGCTGCTGATTTTCTTGTCGGTGTTATACTGGCTGAGCGCGTAAACGGCCCAAATTGCTGCCGGAACCCAACCAATCAGCGTGATCTGCAAGATCAGGCAGATAACACCGGCAATCGGACGCCCGATGGTAAAGAAAAGCAACCAGGGCAGAAGAAGTGCAATCAATAGACGCATGGATGAAATCCCCTTTTTAGTTTGACGTGCTTACATGCCGTCTTCGAAAGTAACCGTCACAACGCGGTTGCCCTGTTCGGGCACGCCGTCAGCAGTTGAAACCGGCACATTGGCCTCGCCGCTGATGCTGATTGCAAGTTTGCTTGCCGGAACACCCGCATCACGCAATGCCTTGACCACCGCATCAACGCGCGATTTGGCAAGGATGTCATTATACATCGCATCACCGGCACGGTCAGCATAGGCAACAAGGCTGATCATTTTCGGATCATATTTGCCATACGCCTCGACAATACCGTTCACAACAGACATCGCCTTGCTGTCGATGGCGGCACTGTCGAACCCGAAATAGACATTCATCGGAACCGGCATCGACATGGCGGCCATCGGGGCCGGGCCGGTATCAAGTTCGGCCTGTACGATGGCCAATGCCTGATAGAATGCCGAACGGCAGTTATCAATGTCTTCCTGCTGGATGTTTTCTTCGAGTTCCTGCAACCAGCAATCAAAGCTGCTCTGTGCGCGTGCAGCGGCACTGGCAGCCTTTTCACGGCCACCAGCCTCAAGGGCCGTCATCAGGTCAGCCCGGGCGACTTCAACCTCGGCCTCGGAACCTTCGGGCAGGTTACGTTCGGCAATTGCCTGCGGACCGGAATCCATGCCCATCGCCGCAGTCTTTGAACGGTTGGTGAAATAACGTGCATCGGCCCAGTCAGCCTCGTCATATTCTGCCTGGGCAAGGTCTGCATAATTCTGGTGAAGAGCTGCGTCAAAAGCCGATCCTTGGTCGGCCATATCGCGCACTCCGGGAATGTTCATGTTCGCGCACGCGCTCAGAAAGGCGGCGGCGGATACAACGGCAAGCAGTTTGGCTCTCATCGGTGTTACTCCTTGATCTGACCGACTATCGGGATCCCAATCCCATTCTATTTTTTCGGCCCTGCCGACATTTTTCCCAATGTCTTGCCGGGCCATATGGCGGGCCTTGTGGCCCGTCCTGTTCCATGCCGTTCTTGTCATAATCAGATCAGAAGACCTGACCCCGAATTTCGATCCACCTCACGTCCATGGTCGAAGCCCCAAGACAACACAGATTGTGGATATAACTATCCCTAACCCAAGATATATAGAAGTCAAATTCATGAAAAAAAGCAGTGGGATAGAGAAAATTCACAATCGACAGGCATCCGGTCTCGCGGCCTGTCCTTTTGATTTGATCACGCAATCGCCAAAAACACAGCGACCCGATGGATCAAAAACAAATCCATCGGGCCGAACATCTCATCAGATCAAGACGATCATACGATGACCTAGTCCGAGGAACCGCCAAACAGTCCCTTGACCGCGCCACCAAGCGCATCGGCACCTTCTTTCAGTTTGGTGCCACCGCCACTTGCAGCGCCACCAACCGCACCGACGACACCTTTGCCAAGGTCACCGACGCCCTGCAACAGGCCATCAACATTCAAGCTTGAAACCGCCTTGAAGACGGCGGTGTTGATCGCTGTCAGGATTTCACTGGCAACCTGGGCCGGGGTCGCGCCGCCTTCTTCCTTGCCCACATCGGTCAGATGAATTTCCGGCAGGCTGGCAGACAGCTTTTTGCCCTGCAGGAAGTCTGCCGAAACGCCGACATCACCGTTACGGACATAGACATTGTCGATAATGATTTTGGTTCCACCTGCGGCATCGTCGCCAGATGCGGCACCATCAGCCCCACCTGCCCCGGTCGGACCGGAAACACGTTGAACAAAGGCTTCGACGTTGCGCTGGATGGTTGCGATGTTTGAACTTCCGTTGCCCAGTTCGTAAATGACACTTGGCTGATCAACCACCACTTCGATGATACGGATCGTGTCGCTGGTCAGGGTCGAACCATCAAGACGGACCGAGATATTACCAAGCGAGAACGCATAATCGGAGTTGAACCCGTCCGGATTGCCGACCACAAGCCCGTTAATCGCCGCGGTATTTTGCGTCGGCTCGATCGACACACCTTCAACCGCGACATCGGCCAGCGTCACACGCGTGCCTGCCTCTTCGATGGTGGATTTCACGATGTTATCAAGATTGACGTAAACATAGACGAGGGCCCCGACGACCAAAACGATGATCACGGCCAGACCAATCAGTATCTTTTTCATTGCCCGTTTCCTGCGTAGTGCCTCACCGAAAATACGCGAAATTCAACCCTTAGGGTGCAAATGGGGACGCATCCGGTTTCGTTCAACCAGAAGAGTTGCGCTGATCGGCCAGACAATCAAGTTATTTCACATGACAAAACAGCGGATTAGGCTTCCCTGATCCGCTGTTTTGAAATCTCGGCTAATCTGCATGTTCAGAGATTGAATTCCACCACAACGGGTGCGTGGTCCGATGGTTTTTCCCAATCCCGGGCAATGTCATAAACCGATGCAGTGCGCACCGTTCCTGCCATGTTTGGCGTCATCCAGACATGGTCCAGTCGACGGCCCTTGTTGCTTGCCCGCCAGTCGCGTGCGCGATAGCTCCACCAGCTAAACAGTTTTTCGGGCTCAGGAACCACTTCGCGAACAGCATCGATGAAATCTCCCGATTGGCGGAATTTCTCAAGGATTTCGACCTCTACCGGCGTGTGACTGACCACGCGCAGAAGCTGCTTGTGCGACCAGACATCATTTTCCGATGGTGCAATGTTGAAATCGCCAACCAGAACTGCCTTGCGGTTGGGATCGGTTGCCCGACGCTCGCCCCACCAGTTGGTCATTTCATCAATGAAGGACAGCTTGTGGGCAAACTTTTCGTTGATTGCCGGGTCGGGTTCATCCCCGCCAGCCGGGATATAGAAGTTATGAAGTTCGACGCCATTTTCGAACTTTGCCATGCAATGACGGCGATCTTCCTTGCCGCAGAAATGCTTGATGTCGGTTTCGACAAACGGCAGGCGCGATATGATCGCAACCCCGTTATAGCTTTTCATGCCGTGATTAAGGCGATGAACATAACCAGCCGCCTCAAAGGCATCATGCGGGAAATGCTCATCGGGGCATTTCAGTTCCTGCAAGCACAGCACATCGGGCTGCTGATCATTCAGAAACTTGATGACCTGTTCAATACGCAGTCGGACGGAATTGATATTCCAGCTTACGATTTTCAAAACGGGCTCCGTTCTTGCTCGATTGAGGATGGGTCCCTGCCCCACGATCCCCCCAACGGTCTATTTCAAGGTCACAGACAGTTCCGCAACATCTGCAATCACCAAATCCATGCGATCACCACGGACAACCTGGCCAACGCCTTCGGGCGTTCCTGTAAACAGAAGATCGCCTGGTTTCAGTTCGATCAGGGTCGAAAGATGTATCAGTGCATCCACCACCGGCCAGATCATTTTGGCCGTGGTGTCGTTCTGACGCACATTGCCATTGACCGACAATTTCAGGTTGGTTGCATGCGGATTGCCTGCATCGGCCTTGGGCTTTATGGCGGAAATGGCCGCACAGCCATCAAAGGATTTTGCCATATCCCATGGCAGGCGACGGTCCTTGAGACCCGCCTGAACATCGCGGCGCGTCATATCAAGACCGGCAGCATAGCCAAAAATCGCATCTTCAACGGCGGCGCGATCCAGATCCTTGCCCCCCTTGGAAAGTGCAGCCACCAGCTCGCCCTCATAATGCAGGTCTTCCGTGCCTGACGGATATGGCAAGTCACCATTTCCGACCACAAGGCAGTCAGTCGGTTTCATAAATACACAAGGCGGGGTGTCGGAAGGATCGGAACCCATTTCGCGGACATGTTCGGCATAGTTTTTGCCGATGCAGAAAATGCGATTTACCGGGAAAACGTCGTCGGTGCCCTGAACCGGAATGGTCGTCGGTGCAGGTGCGTCAAAGATCAAACTCATGATGACCCCGTGTTGTTTATGCGAGATATGCAACAGTCATAAACAAGCACGGATCAGAAAGAAACGCCCAATGCGCGTTGGCACGTATCTGCTGTCAGGAATTGTCAGGAGAAAGGATCATCGCACCCTCAGGCAGGTGCTGACAGATCACTTGCGCTCCTCGCGCAGGATCATATCGCGAACTCTGGCCTTTGCGATCTGCAAGGCAGAAAACTGTTCCGGATCGTGGACAGCGGGCACAGCAAGGATCAAAAGTTTGGCGGTTTGGCCAGCATTGACATGAAGATGGTAACGCTGCCCCTGAAGGATCGAAATGCAGCCGTCATGGCCTCCATATACATTTCCATCGCCATCACTGACCACGACGGTTCCGGACCGCACAAAGACAATCTCTTCGGCGTGACGGCTTTGAATGCCTGATACCACGCATGGCCCGTGCAAGACGACTTCGCGTGTTGCAAGCCCGGCCGCGACGTCATCATTTGCCGGGGGCGCGACACCCAGATCAGCAACAAGCGTTTTTGGCCGTCTTACCATTTTGACACATCCCGAAATTGAAACCGGTTTGGTTTAATGCCCGGGAAAGTGCCGGTAGCGACCACGTCACACCATCCACATATGGGGAGTGTATGAAAAAAGGGGTGATATACGCGCCATCACCCCTTTGAAATCATTATGGAAAGCGGCCTAAAGCAATCCTTCGATCACGCGATCCGGTGGTGTGTGGCCGTCGACAAACGTCTTGATGTTGATCAGGACCTTTTCGCCCATGTCAACGCGGCCCTCAATGGTTGCCGATCCCATATGGGGCAACAGAACCGCGTTTTGCAGCTCCAGAAGTTTCGGGTTCACCGCTGGTTCATGTTCAAACACGTCCAGTCCGGCACCGGCGATTTCACCATCGGCCAGCATCCGGGTCAGGGCCGGTTCATCAACGATTTCGCCGCGTGCGGTGTTGACCAGAATGGCATGCGGTTGCATCAGTTTAAGACGCCGCGCCGACAGCAAATGATAGGTCGCCGGCGTATGCGGGCAGTTGACCGAAATGACGTCCACATGGGCCAGCATCTGATCAAGGCTTTCCCAATAGGTCGCATCCAGTTCTTCTTCGATATCTGGATGTACACGGCGACGGTTATGGTAATGCACCGAAAGGCCGAAACCCTTTGCCCGGCGTGCCAGCGCGCGGCCAATACGGCCCATGCCGACAATGCCAAGGCGCTTACCCCAGATACGATGACCGAGCATAAGCGTCGGGCCCCAGCCTGCCCATTCCCCCTTGCGAATAAGGCGCTCGCCCTCTGCCAGACGGCGCGATACCGACAGGATCAGCGCCATGGTCATATCCGCGGTATCCTCGGTCAGGACATCGGGTGTGTTGGTGACTGTAATGCCGCGCGAACGGGCTGTTTGCAGATCGACATGATCGACACCGGTGCCGAAATTGGCAATCAGGCGCAGATTGGGACCCGCATGGGCCAGAACTGCCGCATCGATCTTGTCGGTGACGGTTGGCACCAGCACATCGGCTTCCTTGACCGCATCAATCAGTTCCTGCTTGCTCATCGGCGCATCATCGATATTCAGACGCGCGTCAAACAGTTCCATCATGCGGGTTTCAATCGCTTCCGGCAGTTTCCGGGTCACGACGACAAGCGGTTTTTTCTTGGTCATGTGCCGATCCTATGCGGTCTTTTAACTCTTTTTCAGACAAAATAAGGCATGGTGCATTTTTGTGCCCTGCCGCAGTGCAGTGATGCCATGCCGAAAGGTACAAAAGCAAGAATTTTGACGCACTTTTTGTAATTTTATTTCGCAACAGCGAATTATTACAAAACCAGCGCAAATGGAATAAATGAAGGAATACCAACAAGATGCCGCAGGTTTTGCGCAAATTTCTGTATCGCTTCATGGCCTTGGCGATTCTTGGCAGTCTGACCACCCCGATCGTGGCCAGCGCACAGGAATCGGGCCTGCCGATCCCGCGATTTGTCGCGCTGCGCTCTGACAAGGTATTTTTACGCTCTGGCCCCGGCCTTCGATACCCGAAAGTCTGGATTTATCACCGTCGCAATATGCCGATGGAAGTGGTGTCGGAATTCGACACCTGGCGCAAGGTGCGTGACTGGGAAGGCAGCGAAGGCTGGGTTCATCAAAGCCTTCTGATCGGGTCGCGCCACGTCATCGTGACCGATGAAAACATCACGCTGTATTCCGCCGCCGACAAGAATGCCCGCAAGATCGCGCTGGTCTCGGCAAGTGTGATTGGCCGCATTGAAGACTGCCCGGCGACGGTCGATTGGTGTCAGTTGCGGTTTGGTGATTTCGAAGGCTGGGCGCCCCGCCACGGGTTCTGGGGTATCTACGAAGGCGAGAATGTCGAAGGATAAAACGCCTTCCTGCTAACCATTTCGGAAACCGAGATCAGGCTCACGCTTCGACAGAAATCCGATTGGCCGGACGATCCGCACGACCACTGCCGCCCGATGTTCCGTTGCCACCGCTGTCATATCCGCCAAACCCGGTGGTCGCCAACGGTCGGGTTGTTCCGCTGTCTGGAACAGATTGGCCAAGGAAGTCTTGTGATTGGCTCTGATCGTCGTCTTCGGCGGTCGGATCGAAGAACGGATCTTCTTCCTGTTCGGGCACAGGATCAGGACGCGGTTCTGGCAAGGCAATACCACCCACCGCGACTGTCTGGCTGGCAAGCTGTGCGGAAATATCGCCAAGATAGGCCTGCAGATTTTGCGCAATGTTTGCCTGCGCATCCTCGCGACCAGATGGTGCCGATGCCGCCAGTTGCGCCTGGACAATGTTTTCACCGGCAACCTGCGAAACGCGGTTCTGGTCCTGCGCTGTTCGCAAACTTCCCTGATCAGCAGAAACGGAAATCTCGCGATCCCGAAGCGCTTGCTGCGCCTCGTCAACCAGCGCACGTGCATTGGAAACGCCCGTGCTGTCGGAAACATTTATCGCCGAAAGGCCGGTCGCCAGATCTTCGGAACTTGAAGCCGACAACTCCACATCAATACGATTGTCTGATGATGTACCGCTGCCAACCTGCAACGTAATCGTCTGATCCGATGTCAGAAGATCGCGGCCCTCAAAATTGCTATTGGCCGCAATATCGTCGATCCGGGTCAGATAATCTTCGATCTGTGCGTTTAACTGGGCGCGTTGCTGTGTCGACAGATCGCTGTTTTCTTCCGCGACCGTGACAAGCGCGTCAATTTCGTCAAGCGCATCGCCAATCCGCGAAATATCCGTGGAAGCCTGACCAAGAAGTTCACCCGCACTGCCCAAAGACCGGTTTAGTTGCGCATTGGTAGAACCTGCGCTGCGAAGCGGATCGGTATTACGGTTTGTGTTTTGATTGTTAGCGGAAAACTGGCTGCTTTCAGACGCAATCAACCGGTTCTGCGGGGCAATTGCGCGCGCAGTACTGGTATAAATCGGCAACTGACTGGCCAGTGGTTCCATTGTTTTTCCGCTCAAACAAGCCGGCAAAACAACTACGTGCTGCACGGGCAAAGGGACTGCGCATTTTCAATCCCTTGCCAACCTGACCATCCTGGTGTCCGGCGGAAATACCAACTGATAGTATAGTATATCAGTGAATAAAAATTAAGCCCCAAAGCGCACCGCTCTGCAAACGGCGTCAACCGGCAGAAACGCGGCGCAAAATGGCGAATAATTCAAGATGCGACGACCACAGGAACTGATCGACCGGCACGACTTTGGTGATTTCATAGCCGCCATTCCGAAGAACCCGCATGTCCCGGCTAAACGTCGCCGGATTGCATGATACGGCAATGATCCATTCCGGCCCGTCGATCGCAAGTGTCTCTGACTGGGCAAGCGCCCCGGCACGCGGTGGATCAAACACCACAAGGTCAAAGCTGCTCAGTTCATCACCAACAAGCGGCTGGCGAAACAGATCGCGCTTTACGACCTTGACCGGGCTACCCGATTGCCCGACCGCATATTGCAGTAATTCCACGGCCCGCGGATCACTCTCCACAGCCGTGACCGAACGCCGCTTGCCCGAAAGGGCCAGTGAAAATGTAAAACTGCCCACACCGCAGAAAAGATCGGCAACGTTTTTGGGCGCGATATCAGCCAATGCCGACTTGATGGCCGCAACCAGTGCCTGTTCCCCGTCCTGGGTCGCCTGCAAGAAACCGCCCGGCGCAATCGCCACCTCGACACCTTCAAAACGGACAACCGGCAAATGACGCGCAGCAACCGGTTCATCAGGACGATCACCGGTTTTCCAGCTCAGCCGGGCGATATTTTGTGCTTCCGCGAATTCCGCCAGATCCTGTCGCATATCAAGGTCGGGATCGTTGCTTGCCTGAATAAGCACATCCAGACCGCTATCGGTCAGGGTGACAAACACTTCCTTGATGTCGCGTGCATGTTCCGGCGGGCAGGCTTCAAGGAACATGACGAATGCTTCGCGAAACGCCATCAGTTCCGGGCGCAATACCGCACAGTCGGGCACATTCAGGACCGTGTGACTGAACCGCCCATGGAACCCGACAAAAACGCCGGTTGCCCCTACATGCACCGAAAAACCGGCACGACGGCGACTTGCCGGCGGTGAAATTTCGACATCCCCGACAAGTATTTTGGCATCTTGCGGATCAATACCGGCGCGCTGAACCGCGACAAGCGCCTTGTCGCGTTTCCAAGTGCGGTAATCGTCATCATTCATATGCTGCAGGGCGCAGCCCCCGCATTCCTTGAAATGCGTGCAGCGTGGCGTGTTATAGCCACTCGATCGTGCGATTTCGGCAACCACCTCTGCCCCATACCCATCGCCACGTTTCTGGCGAAGGGCAACGCGCACCTGATCACCCGGCAACACGCAATCCACATAGATCAAAACCGACTTTCCATCGGGCGTCGCGACATGGGCAATCCCATCGCCGCGCGCACCAATCTGTTCGATGGTGACGTCTGCTTCAAACCCGATCAGCGGATCGCGCCGGGATGGCTGACGTTTGCGTCCTCCCCGTGCACGGGGATTGCGGTTATGGTGTTTCATGGACTCTCTCTGGGGGTGATCTTTGTCACACAATGACCGGCCTTTACTGCGGGTGCCGGATTTCCGCCTCAGATACAACACTTCACGTTTTCAGAACAGGGGCTAACACGGATTTATTATCGCCAAACCTGTATCAAAACCCTGTCCCGGAACAGTTTTTGGCAATTACCGTCAAAAATTAATCCGTAAATGCAGGCGACCAACCCCTTAAAGTCGTGTAAGAATAACACCATAAACAAATAGTACCGGTTATCGGCCAGCAAAATACACTGGCATCTTTATCCATCGGTGCATGGATGTTTACTGGTGATAACCGTATGCACACACATCCTGATCGGGGAGGATCAGCAAGGGTCGTTGTGTTTGGGGGAGAGATGGAAGAAGAAACAAAGCACGCAGAGGAAAACGCAACCAAACAAACGTCACGCCTGAAAAAACGGGCTTTGGCGGCTGGTTTTCTGACGGCTGCTTTCTTCGCATCTGTCACCTATCTGATTTGGCAAATGGTTGAAAGCGATCGCCGCGTAATCCTTCAATCTGCGGGCCAGATTACGGCAAATTCCGTTTCCCAGCAGATCAAATCCATTGTGAACAATAACCTCGCGGTGCTTGAAAGCTTTGCCGACAATTGGCAAAGCGGCCCGCCCGAGGACGAAAGAGATTATCTTTCGGTTGCGACCCCGCTTCAAAGCCGCTTCCCGGCACTCCAGGCGATCAACTGGATAACGCCGAACTACATCATTTTGTATGTCGCTCCGATCAAGGGCAACGTTCCGGCCATGGGGGCGGATCTCAAACGTCATCCGCTTGCCGGTCCGGTTCTTGATATCGCGCTTGATCAACGCCGCACCCAGATCACACCAACGCTTGAGCTCATGCAGGGCGGCCGCGGTTTTGCGGCCTATACCCCGGTTCTGGGCCGCGATGGCGAGATTATCGGTATCATCAACGGGGCGTTTCGCATTCGCTCCATGCTGGCGGCGGTGATCAATACCGAACAGGTCGAAGATTACACCGTCCGTGTCCGCGAAGGTGACACTGTTCTGTTTGAAATTCGCGGCGAAGGTGATGACGAAACCCTTCAGCGCACAGTCGCCTTTGATGTGGTTGGCCGCCAATGGCAGGTCGATGTCATTGCTGATCCGCAACTGGCGCACAGCACGATCAATCCCGAACTGATCCTGATATTCGGGACCCTGACGACCATTTTGTTCACAACGATTGTCTTCCTGCTGAGCAACCGGCAGAAAATGGCAATGCGCCGCACAGTTCATCACATCCATGCTGGCGATGACATCAGTGACCTGTCGCTTTCGATCACCAAGCTTGACGGTCACCTGAAATCGATGTCGCCGGAAACCGCCGAATTCTTTGATTTGCGCGAAGAGGATTACGGCTTTATCCGGTTTTATAATCTGGCACCGGAATTCCAGTCGGATGGCACCGCATCCCGGCGTTCGCAGGAAAAGATGCTGCTTGCGATCAATCGCGGTGACGAAGAACTCCGGCGCGAATGGATTGTCCGCAGTGCCGAAGGCGTTCATGTCGTCTGCGACCTGATGATGCGCCCCTCTTCGACCCATCCGGACTGTGTCGACATCACCCTTCATCACAATCCAGCCGCCAATGCATCGGTCAACCGGTTGCGCTATCTCGCAACCCATGACCCGTTAACGGGCCTTCCCAACCACGCCCTGTTTGAAGATCGCCTCAATCAGGCAGTTGCGCATGCCAAACGCTATGAAAAACTTCTGTCGGTCTTGGTGGTTGATATCGACAATTTCCGGGCGATCAATGACCGGTTTGGTGCCGATGTTGGTGATGAGACGCTGCGCACCATTTCCGGGCGTCTGCGCGCCACCGTGCGCGAAAAGGATACGTGTGCCAGGTTCTCGGGCGATATGTTTGCCATCATCGCAACCGATCTTTCCGAGGCCGAGGGTGCAGCCCTTGTCGCCGAACGCGTGGTCGAAGCCATGTCGCAACCGATCCTGACCACTACAGGCGATGAAATCCGCCTGCATGTCAGTGTTGGGGTTGCGCTTTATCCCAACGATGCACGTGCACCATCGCAATTGATGGCCAATGCCGATGCGGCAATGTATCGCGCCCAGAAATCCGCAGAATCATCTTATTGCTTCTTCGTCGAGACGATGAACAACGTGATGCATGCGCGCCTGTCGATGGAAACGCAGTTGCGCCGTGCGGTCGATGAAAAACGCTTTGTTCTGGAATATCAGCCGCGCTATCGCACATCGGACCGCACCCTTACCGGGTTCGAGGCGCTGCTGCGCTGGATTGATGACAGTGGCAAACGCCGACTGCCGCCCGATTTTATCGCGGTTGCGGATCGCACAGGCCTGCTTTCGCCCCTTGGTCACTGGATCATCGAAACCGTCTGTAAACAGGTTGCCGACTGGCGCCGTCAGGGCTATGTCCCCGTACCGATTGCGCTTAACGTTTCAAGCCGCCAGTTCATTCAGGCCGATCTGATCAAGAATATCACTGATCTGACCGCCGAACATGAAGTTGATCCGGCCATGATCGAGATCGAAGTGTCCGAAGAAATCGTGATGCGCGATCCGGAACGCGCCCTTGGTCAATTCTATCGTTTCTCGGAGGCGGGCATTGGCCTGACGCTTGATCACTTTGCGGCGGGCAACACGTCGCTGCGGTATCTGAAACGCTTCCCGGTCCAGCGCATCAAACTGTCCAAGTCGCTGTTTAATGTCGCACTTGATGAACAGCCCGAAAACAGCGTCCTGCAACCAGCCATCCGCCTTTGCAAAGGCCTGAACCGCAAGGTGGTTGCCGTTGGCGTGGAAACCGAAGAACAGATGGCATCCCTTCAGGCGGCCGAATGCGATGAAATTCAAGGCTTCCTTCTGTCGCCACCGCGCGATGCCGCCGATACGATGGAACTGCTGATACAGCAGAAACCGACCAAATCGGTCCCCAAAGGCAAGTCACGGCCTGCCTCTGACACGAAATCGGGATAGCCTGAGCCTGACATTCCGGTCAAAGAAAACCCCCGCAGCCGGATCGACTGCGGGGGGTTGTTTTTTGGTCTTCGAATGAGGTGACTAAAGCAGGAAGACTGCCGCCAATCCCAGAAAGGCGAAAAAGCCGACAACATCGGTAATCGTCGTCAGGAAAACCGCCGACGAGACGGCGGGGTCAATGCCCGCACGTTCCAGACCAAGCGGGATCAGCGCCCCGAACAGGCCGGCAAACAGCAGGTTGATGATCATGGCAACGCCGATCACACCACCTAGCAGCATGTCATCAAACCAGAACCATGTCACAGCCCCGGCAAGAACCGCAAAGGCCAGGCCGTTCAGGCCACACACCGCGACTTCCTTGCGGATCACGCGCAATGCGTTGGTACTGGTCAGTTCACGCGTGGCAATCGCACGCACGGCCACGGTCAATGTCTGCGTCCCGGCATTACCGCCCATCGAAGCGACGATTGGCATCAGCACGGCCAGCGCAACAAGCTTTTCAATCGTGCCTTCAAACAGACCGATCACAACCGATGCCATGATCGCGGTGCCAAGATTAACCAAAAGCCATGTAAAACGGGATCGGGTGGTGTCAAAAATCGCACTTGAAAGGTCGTCTTCCTCGCCGACACCGGCAAGACGCATCATGTCTTCTTCGTATTCCTCGTCAATAACGTCAACGACGTCATCAACCGTGATCACACCGACCAGCCGTCCGCTGTCATCGACAACCGGGGCAGAAATCAGGTCGCGTTGGCGGAACAGATGGGCGACGTTTTCCTGTTCCTCGGTCACGACGACCGTGCGCATTTCATCTGATTCCATCACGTCACGGATCAGCACCGGGCGGTTTGTCCGGATCACACGCGACAGCGGCACAATCCCGACCGGGCTATAGCGCGGATCAACGACAATGATGTCATAGAAATCTTCCGGCAGACTTTTGGCCGAACGCAGGAAATCAATGGTTTGCCCGACAGACCAGTAATCCGGGATCGCCACCAGCTCGCGCTGCATGATACGACCGGCGGTATATTCCGGATAAGACAGCGCCTCTTCAACGCGCGCGCGCTCGATATCCGACAGAGCGCCAAGAAGTTCGCGCTGCTCATCCTCGTCAAAGTCCTCGATAACTTCGACGACGTCATCGGAATCAAGTTCGGTGATGGCCTCGGCCACCACATCGGTGCCAAGTAACCCGATGACTTCTTCACGAAGTTCATCATCAAGTTCGGTCAGGAATTCCGGATCAAAATCCGGCCGGATCAGATCGACAAGCAGTTCACGCTGGTTGGAGCTTGCCCAACCCAGCAAGTCGGCAATATCGGCAAAGTGCAACTCGCCCAGAAGGTCAGCAGCCTTGCTGCCTTCTTCCTCGCCCAGCGCATCAAAGATTTCGCGGGCATATTCGGGAGTCAGATCGACATATTCATCGCCAGACGACTTTTCCGCCGGCCGGTCGAGTTCTTCAACTTGACCTGTCATCTGCCCCTCCCTGTTTAATGAGCCGCCAATTTTTCCTGCAAAAGATTAAACGCCGTGTCGGGCATTGTGTTCCAACGCCCGGCACGGCTGTTTCTGCGCTATCACATAGCCCCGGTCAAGAGCGCGATAGCAAATCACCCCAGCCCCGCTTGGGATCAAGACGGGGCTGGGGGGTATGTTACTGGCTTTCCTGCGTCCGCGTGACGGCATCAACAACGGCAATCGCCGTCATGTTGACAATACCGCGCACGGTAATCGACGGGCTGACGACGTGGGCTGATTTGGCCGCACCGACCAGGATCGGCCCAACCGGAAGCCCGTCGCCCAACATCTTGACCATGTTGTACGAGATATTGGCCGCATCGAGTGTTGGCATCACCAGAAGGTTGGCCGAACCGCTCAGCATCGAGTGCGGGAAGATCCGGTCACGGATCGGCTGCGAAATGGCTGCATCCGCATGCATTTCGCCTTCGACCTCAAGATCGGGCGCCTGCGTTCTGATCAGCTGAAGCGCATCACGCATCTTGCAGGCCGACTTGTTTTCGTGGCTGCCGAAGTTGGAATGCGAAATCAACGCGGCCTTTGGCGTCATCCCGAACCGTTTGACGACGTCGGCGGCCATGATGGTGGTTTCTGCCACATGTTCCGGGGTCGGATCGACCGACACATAAGTATCGGTCAGGAAGAACGTCCCCTGCTTCATGATCATCATGTTGACCGTGGAGAAATCAGTAACCCCCTTACGCAGGCCAACAAGATTGCGGACATAGCGCAGATGGCGCAGGAAACCGCCCTGACAACCGCACAGCATCGCATCGACTTCCCCACGACGCAGCATAAGGGCCGCGATCACGGTCGGACGGGTACGGACAATCGCCCGGGCATATTCCGGGTTGATGCCGCGACGGCCCATGATGTTGTGGAAGTCCTGCCAGTCCTGTTCGAAATGCGGGTTGTCATCGGGATCGTGAATTTCAATCTGCTCATCGGGAACAAGACGCAGGCCAAGCTCGGTAATCCGTTCAAGGATAACCTCGCGGCGGCCAATCAGCACCGGATGACAAATGCCGTCATCGACAAGCACCTGACAGGCTTGCAGAACACGACGCGATTCGCCTTCGGGATAGACAACGCGTTTCTTGTGCGAACGCGCCACGTCAAACACCGGCTTCATGACAAGGCCGGACCGGAAGACGAAACCTTCAAGCTGCTGACGATACTCGTCGAAATCCTCGATCGGGCGTTTGGCAACACCGCTCGCCATGGCGGCCTTCGCCACACGCGGCGGAATTTCCAGCATCAGGCGCGGATCAAACGGTTTGGGAATCAGATATTCCGGACCGAATTTAAGCTCCTCCCCGCCATAGGCAGTTGCCACAACATCCGAAACCTCGGCAGTTGCCAGATCGGCAATGGCATGGACCGCGGCGATCTTCATTTCCTCGTTGATCTCGGTCGCGCCAACATCAAGCGCGCCACGGAACAGGAACGGGAAGCAAAGAACGTTGTTCACCTGGTTCGGATAGTCCGTGCGACCGGTGGCCATAACCGCGTCCGGGCGGATTTCCTTGACCAGTTCCGGGGAAACTTCCGGCGTCGGGTTGGCCAGCGCCATGATGATCGGACCTTCGCCCATCTTGCGAAGCTCGTCCTCGCCCATCACGTTCGGCGCCGAAAGACCCAGGAAGATATCAGCCCCTTCGATCACGTCGCTTAACGTACGGGCGTTGGTTTCAATCGCGTATTCGGCCTTCCACGGATCCATTTCCTCGGCCCGGCCCTTATAGACCACACCAAACCGGTCGGTGACCGTGATGTTGTGCTTGGGCAACCCCATGGAAACCAGAAGGTTCAGACACGCCAAGGCGGCGGCACCGGCACCTGATGTCACAAGGCGGACCTTGTTGATATCCTTGCCGGTCACACGCAGACCATTGAGGACCGCGGCCGCCACACAGATCGCCGTGCCGTGCTGGTCATCGTGGAAAATCGGAATGTTGCAGCGTTTACGCAATGCCTCTTCGATGATGAAGCATTCTGGCGCCTTAATGTCTTCGAGGTTAACACCCCCAAAAGTCGGCTCCAGCGCTGCGACGATATCGATAAATTTTTGCGGGTCGGTTTCGTTTACTTCAAGATCGAAAACATCGATATTGGCGAACTTCTTGAACAGAACCGCCTTGCCTTCCATCACCGGCTTGGACGCCAACGGGCCAATCGGGCCAAGGCCAAGCACCGCCGTACCGTTTGAAATCACCCCGACCAGGTTGCCGCGCGCGGTGTAATCAGCTGCGGTATCGGGGTTTTTGACGATTTCCTCGCACGCAAACGCGACGCCCGGCGAATAAGCCAGGGCAAGGTCGCGCTGGTTGGCAAGGGTGGTGGTTGCCGTTACGGACAATTTCCCCGGGGTGGGATACCGGTGATAGTCCAAAGCTGCTTCGCGCAGCTTGTCATTTCTATTTGCCATTATAATACCTTTGATTTCAGGTATTTACATAAATTAACCGTTAATCGGTTAAATCCTGATAATTCACTCTAGCGGGACCGGTAGACTAAATGAGTTTGGCCCGCGATTGAAGCACTCAGTTCATTCTCCGCCAAGGGGCTGCATTGCGTAATTTTCAACGCGGCACCGCACAATAAATCAATTGTTTATGCCGCAACCGCGTGATGACGTACACCAACCGATCCATTGCCGTATTCAAACCATTGTAGGGGATATATGGGGAAGGTCCACAAACGAAAAAACCCGCCATTGCTGACGGGTTCTTTTTCGTGACCTTCCCGATTGGCCGGGAGGCCAGATAATGGTGCGGTCGAGAAGACTCGAACTTCCACGGGGGTTAGCCCACAGCGACCTCAACGCTGCGCGTCTACCAATTCCGCCACGACCGCATATGTTAGTCAGCAAAGCCCTTGAGGTAATTAAGTGGGGTTGCCTTGGTGCGGAAAGGGAGATAGCAAATTGGTATCCCCTGATCAAGGGCTCATTTCACTTATTTGACAGGAAAAATGCAAAGCAACGCCCCAACCGCGCAAATCCCCGAGTGGCGCACCACCCCGGAGTTGGTTTCCTACCCCGAAGCCCTTGCAGAAATGGAAGCCCGCGCAGAGGCCATTCATGCTGGCGAAGCCCATGAACTTGTTTGGTTTCTTGAACATCCGCCACTTTATACGGCCGGCACCAGTGCCCATGCCGAGGACCTTGTCGATCCGGATCGCTTTCCGGTCTATGACGCGGGCCGCGGCGGGCAATATACCTATCACGGACCGGGTCAGCGCACGGTTTATCTGATGCTCGACCTTAAGAATCGCGGTCGCGATGTCCGTGTCTATGTTCATAACCTTGAAGAATGGGTGATTCGCACCCTCGCCCTGCTTGGCGTCAAAGGCGAGCGGCGCGATGGCCGTGTTGGCATCTGGGTGGTGCGCGATGATGGCCGCGAAGACAAGATCGCCGCCATTGGTGTACGCGTGCGCCGCTGGGTGACCTTCCACGGTATTGCCATCAATGTCGCCCCGGACCTGACGCATTTCGGTGGAATCGTGCCGTGTGGCATTTCCGACCATGGGGTCACCAGCCTGAAAGATCTTGGCGTCGATATTCCTATGGCGGAGCTTGATCGCCTGTTACAACAGACCTTTGGCGAAATCTTCTCGTAACCCCAATCCGGGCCTTCCGAATGAGTGACAAGTCGCAACCGGCCAAGGCAGACACCCCGCCAGCTAAAGGCAGATCCAAGGGCCATAAAATGCCCGAAAGCATTGCCGATGGCGGGATGGCCGATGCTGAACGCGACATTCTTGCCGAACTTGAAAAGGCGCTTGGCGAACATATCGCCCTTTTGCTGCGCTGGAACCGCAAGCTGGTTCTGGGGGATTCGCAGGCATCATCTGACGCCGACGAAGACGATCATGATTGTGATTTCGGGGCGTGGTACGCGCTTAATCGCCATAACCGCCTGATTGACCAACCCGCCATGCGCGCCCTGGCAACCACCCATCAGCAACTTCACGAGTCGGCCAAACGGCTTCTGAGCGCACATGATGTCGATCACGAAGTCGATTCGGCCGAATTCGACATGATGGCCCTGCGCGCAGAATCGTTCTTTGCCCAGCTCCGCCGGCTTGAACGTGCGTTCCGAACCGCGCGATCAGATGTCGATCCTCTCACCGGCACCTATAACCGTCAGACGATGATGGGCGACCTTAATGCCGAACGCGAACGTGCGATCCGCACCGGGGTCCCGACCGCGATCGCGCTGGTCGACCTTGATCACTTCAAATCGGTTAACGACACCTATGGCCATCAGGCAGGTGATCTGGTTTTGCAATCGGTGGCGGGGATTCTGCAATCTCATGTGCGCCCGTTTGACAAGGTCTATCGTTATGGCGGTGAGGAATTCCTGGTCTGCCTGCCCAATGCCGACATGAAGCAATGCGCGCGCGTTCTTGAACGCCTGCGTCGCGTGATCGAGGCATCCCCGGTTGCCATCTCGGACGAAACGATATTGCCAGTCACGGCCTCCATCGGGGCGGCCCCGATGACCAAGAACCGCACGACCGAGCAAATCATCGAAAAAGCCGACAAGGCCCTATACGCCGCCAAGGAAGGCGGTCGCAATCGCGTGCGCGTCTGGCGCAACCCGGATGGCAAGACCGCGTCCACGGCCACAAAATCCAGCAAGACCGCGACCTGAGGCGATCTCCACCAGGCACCAAAGGCGAAAGTGCTGCTACCTGGCCCAAGCCAGCCCAAATCAGGAAAAATTTTCACCAAATTCTTCCGCAGTGCAGCAACGACAATAGCCACCTGTTTTCAGATTGTTACGCCGTGAAAGTGTTTTTGTTCACTGCCAAGAACAAAAAATTCCGCATAAGCGAAATCTTGTCTTCACAAGTTGGCAACATATCTGCAAACTATAATAAGAAAAAGCAGCAGGGCTTTGCCTCCGCTCAAGACCAAGAGACCAAGACCGAGAGAGCAAGGCCAAGAGATAATCGCTGCCGACTTGGGAGGGAATTCGTTTAGACCCGAACGGAGGCCCATGAATGTCCAGTTCTATGGATTTCGCGCCTGGCGACCCGACCTTGATGCTGACCGTACTGCGCAGCGCCGAGGCAAACCTTGATCGCAGCATGTTGCTGCGCCGTGTCCTGTCCCTTTTCTGTACCGACGATTATGGCAATCAGGTTGCCATCAAAGACGGCCCTGACTTGCAGCGCCGCATCGACAATGCCATCGCCAATCTTCAACTGGCTGGCTTGATCCGCATGACGGCGGGTGAAGAATTGTCGATCACCTCGCTTGGAACGGCGATGATGATGGCTTACCCGCTTGGCATCGATGATGGCGTGCTGTGTTCGCTGCCGGCATTTCGCAACAACCTTTATGAAACCCATGCGCCGGTGGTTCAGGAACGCCATCTGCCGAATTCGGCCTATGGTTCCGGTTTTTCGGCCGGGATTGACGCCCACCGTCTGACCGAAAACCCCTATCCGTCCGATTGCCGTGATCATGAAGACTGGTTGATGGGATGGGATGAAGCCCTTGATCAGGCCAAACGCGAAGCGGAAACGCTGCTGAACTGATCGCCGTGATCCGTTCACATTGCGCCTGAAGACTTGCGACCGGCAGACGGAATGCAATTTCCGATGCCGCGATTTGAATACCCGGCACTGCCGGTGATGCCGTGCCACCTTGTGCAACGGCCGACACCTGCCCGTTTGATCCGCAACGATGGCAACACGCCATTGTCACGGCACATCACACGCGGGCAACGGTTCCCTGCCCCCTGATCACAACTTACAAACCAACAAAGCACGACACGCGGTTTATCCGCATGTGCCAGGCTCAGGACCTATTAATTTGATTTGAATGATAGGGCTGCTATTTGACTTCGCTGTCGGACGGGTCATCAGATGCGAAGATTGAAACCACGTTATTTTCGCTGACGTCGGGTGCTTGGTTTTCCTCACCGCCGGTCGGCTTTTCACGCTTGTGCCCGTCATGCTGTTTGGCGGCGTTCTGGCGTTCGTGTTCAGTCAGGGTACGTTCACCACGCGTGCGCCCGTGCAGCAAGCGGTTCTGATCAGCCTTGCGCGCCTTTTCGTCGCGTTGCTTGCGTTTGCGTGCCTGACGCAGATTAACCAGATCGCCCATATCTGCCTTCTGTTTTCTGGCTTCTGTTTTTCCGGCTGACCGGATCAGGCGAAACAACCCGACCGGCATGACCCGAAATAAAAAACGGGTGCTTCGATCTCCCGAAGCACCCGCTAGCCGTTCTTAAAATCCGTTGGTGTCCGACAGGACTTAGCGCACGAAGACGTGCACCTCGTTTGCCGAGACAGATGCGCTGGTCGCATCAGAAGCACGCACGCGCGAGCTTGGCATGCCCATATCGGTCAGCGACCGAAGAACTGCCTGCGCGTTGCGCTTGGATTTATTGGCATTCAGCGCAACCTGCGCCGGGGTACCACGATTCGGTGTCACCGCAACCACATCAAAGCTTGCCTGCGGGCGACGTTCGAGAACGCGGTTCACCGCGTTATACAACGCCTGCTCGTACTTGACGCTCGCCGTATCAAAACGGATCACGACAAGCGGACGATCGCTTGGTGCAGCTGCCATACGCTGACCGCTTGATGCCGGTGCAGCCTGCGACTGGAAGACACGTTTCGAAAGGGAATCCCCGAAGATCTCGCCATTCTTGACAGCCAGCGCCAGCGCATTGAGGTTCGCGCGTTCTGTGCTGACATAAGACGTCTGACGGGCAAGGCTTTCGCTGATTTCGTTGAGAAGACGATCAATCAGCACCGTGGTGCGGTTGGTTTCGTCTTCAAGCAGGGCCAGCTGACGGTGGTCTTCGTCAACAGCGCCTGAAACCTGATAGGCCGAACGAACCGACTCAAGCAGGAAGGTCGACAGCGTGCTGTCGGCAGCAACCTTGTTGGCCAGCGAGTTCAGCGCGGCAATGTCATCATTCACACGGTCCAGTTCGGACTGTGCGGTGTTCCACTGCTGCACCAGAACCGGGTTGCCCGGCGTGGTGCCGACCTGCAGACGGGCACTGATCGCGGCAACCGTGCCGTGATAGGCCTGCGAGTGCGCGACGGTCTGTCCACGCAGTTGCTGCAGTTCGTTGCTATGATTGCTCAAAGCGGATTTGAGACGGTTCAGCTCCTGCTGCATGTTCTCGACCTTGGAACCAACAAAGGTTCCGGTCTGAGATACCCCGGTCAGCGGTTCCGTGCTTGCAGCAACGTCATAGCTGGTGATGGCATCGGCACCAACAGGCTGATTGGCAACGACGTTTTGCTGCGTCGTTTCCTCTTCACCGGCAAGTGTCGGCCACAGGGCCTCAGAAGAAAAAGAACATCCCCCCAGCATCAGGGCGGTGCCGATTACGGCGAGGTAGGTTTTACGAACGGCCATTTCGATCTATTACCTAAGTAGAAATATGCGAATCTCCCTGGGCTTGCCTTTTTATCTAGGTGAAACAAGCCCCTGCTCCCCCGGGATTGAAAGCATCTTAGTCTACGACCACTTATGGAACAAGACGCATTTGCCCCTTTTTTGCCGAGTCTTGTCCTTATTCACTTCAAAGCGGACAAAGCCGGGCAAAACAGGGGCGTAGCAGTCAGGTAAACCGCGCCCTGTGAAAAAATGGGAAAAATTCAAATTTACTGCTTGCAATGACCTGCTCGTTTGCATAAGTTCCGCTCCGCCGACGGGGAGCAGTCCTTTGCAAACCGCCGGAAATTAAGGCAAGCGCCCGTAGCTCAGCTGGATAGAGCATCTGACTACGAATCAGAAGGCCGGAGGTTCGAATCCTTCCGGGCGCGCCAGTGAAAGGCTCGACGTCACCGCGTCGGGCCTTTACCATTTATACAAGCGTAAAAGCGCCCGTAGCTCAGCTGGATAGAGCATCTGACTACGAATCAGAAGGCCGGAGGTTCGAATCCTTCCGGGCGCGCCAGTCAAAGGCCCGACGTTACTGCGTCGGGCCTTTGTTGTTTCGCACACCTGCTTTGCGCTTGCTTGGTCCGGCGCACAATCTGCAAACAAGCCCGATCAGAAAAAAAGCCCGGCACATATTTGTACCGGGCTTCGTATTTTACATCCGATATTTTATGTCGATGTGTGCGGGATTACATGCCCGGCATGATCACGGTATCGATCACGTGAATAACACCGTTGTCTGCCTCGATATCGGCATTGACCACAGTGGCTTCATCGACCATGACACCGTTCATGGCATTCACATCGATGCTGTCACCCTGGACACTGGCAACCATCATTTCCTTGCCTGCGATGTCACCCGACATCACTTTGCCCGGCACCACATGATAGGTCAGGATGGAAACAAGCTTGTCCTTGTTTTCCGGCTTAAGAAGGTCTTCAACGGTGCTTGCCGGCAGTTTGGCAAAGGCTTCGTCGGTCGGTGCAAAGACCGTAAACGGACCTTCGCCTTTAAGCGTATCGACAAGTCCGGCGGCCTGCACGGCCGCGACAAGCGTATTGAACGAACCGGCGGCAACGGCGGTATCAACGATGTCAGCTGCTTTGGCAGACATCGCACCAAAGGTCAGGCTGGCAGCGGTCGCAACGGCAATGAGAGACGATTTGATCGCAGACATGGTCCTATCTCCTGTTAACCAACGTGGAATTTCAACGTCGAATTGTTGCTGTCACAGGAGTGCATACGCGCCATCATCGCAGACCAGTTCAATCATATGATTGTGATAACAAAGGCGCATCCAATCACCTATGCACAACGTAATACTCCCTTGGCGCGTAGCCATCCGGTCGACAAAATCACTGCATCTTGGTTCGCTGCGGTGTTATGGTCAGCTGATCACAAGGGCAAAGCCCGATAAGGGAAAAACTTCCTAGGACGGAGCGCACCAATGAACGCCAACACCCGGATCACCATTTCCTGCGATGACCGCGTCGGTTTGATTTCCGATATCACCGGACGACTGTTTGATATCGGCACAAACCTTGGCCCCACATCCTTTTCGCTCGACGGCGATGTTGCCAAGTTTGAAACCACGTGCGAACTTCCCGACGAATGCCCGATAGCCGAATGCGAAGCTGTGCTGCGCGGACTTTCCCTTGGCAATGCCGACATCACGGTCGAAGTCATCGCCGCCGCGCCCAAAATGACCACGGCACCGGGTGCCACCCATCTGATTGAATGTTCGGGGATTGATCAGCCGGGCCTGATTGCGCGTCTGTCGGAAATCTTTATCGAATATAACGCCAACATCGTCCGTCTGGCGGCATCGGCAACCGATGAAAAGGATGCGCGGATTTACACCCTGCGCTTTGCCGTCACCATTCCGCCGGAACGCGCCGCCAACTGTCTGGCAACCCTCGCCAACACGGCGGGCTCGATGCGACTTGTCTTCAAGTTTGACGAACTTTAAGGCCTGTACAGCAGTCAGTGCTGCTGCACAGGGTCCATTGAAGTGGTGCGATCACAGATCGTCGATTGGCAATTGGCCATCATTGCCTTCCTCAAAGAAGACATGATCCGGTGACAATTGATCAATCGTGATCCCGTCGATCTGCACGCCATATTCGTAATGTCGGCCATCGGCAAAATCGACATAAACGCCGGTATCATTTTCAGTCGCGTGATCGAGAAAATCGTCGAAATCCTCAATCCCGCTCTTTTCCTGAAACGTTTTGCCAAAAACAAACCGGTCGCCTTGTTCCCCGGTGTCAAAGTCTGTGATCCGGTCACGTTCCGCACCTCCTTCAAACACGCGCCATAAAAACGTATCTGAACCCGACGCCCCGTAGGCATCACGACCATCACCGGTCAGAAGATCATTTCCATCGCCGCCTTCAAGCGTGTCATTACCACCGCCCCCTGTCAGGGCATCATGGAAATCGCCGCCGCGCAAATGATCGTCGCCATAAAAACCATCCAGATGATTACGCGTATCATCACCGGTGATCACATCAGACGCACGTGATCCGCGTACATTTTCAAACCCGTCAAACACATCGCCGCTGGCGGTGCCGCCTGATGCGGTTCCGGTCGAAAGATTGATCTCCACCCCCTCGGTGCCGTTGTCGTTGTAATCAAGGGTGTCCATGCCTGCACCACCGGACAGGATGTCGCCGTCCGCACCGCCTGCAAGTCGATCATTCCCGGCACCACCAACCAGAATGTCATTGCCATCCCTGCCGGTCAGGGTGTCATTTCCGTCCCCGCCGAAAATGGTGTCGTCGCCCGATTGATCCCCAAGATAATCTCCATAGATGAAATCATCCCCGGCACCACCAATCAGAAGATCACTACCACCACGGCCCCAAAGAACATCGCTTTGATCGCTGCCGATCAACTGATCGTCTGCTTCTGTCCCGTAGACCACCTCGATATCAAACAAGCGATCCCCATCGGCATCCCCGCCGATCCCATGCCCGGTTGCAAGATTGACATAGACGGCGTCATCGGGTGTGCTGCCTTCGTAAAACACGGCGTCACGTGATTGCGGCCCGCCATATAACGCGTCTGCCCCTTCACCACCCGTCAGTTTGTCGTTTCCACCACCACCATACAGGGTGTCATTTCCTTCGTTGCCAAACAGCGAACTGATCCTGTCTGTCCCGAAAAGAACATCATCGCCGCCAAGGCCATAAACCGCCTGGCTGCCAATGGTTTCATAAAGAATATCGTTGTCTTCCGTGCCACGGATCACAGTCATGTCTTTCTCCAGCAAAAGCGGTCAGAAAAATACTTTGAAGCACTCACAGAATATCGGCTTCAGCTGTGGCAAGACGATCTTCATCATCTGCAAAAATGACGTTGTCAGCGCTCAGTTCATCAAGCGTCACATCGTCGATCTGGACGCCATATTCGTAATGTCGGCCATTTGCAAAATCGACATAGACCCCGGTTTCATTTTCTGTCGCGTGATCCAGAAAGTCTTCGAAGCTCTCAATCCCGCTTTTTTCCTGAAACGTCGTTCCGAAATACAGATGATCGGTATAGTCATCACTGTAATCGTCCGTCCCGGTATTGAAATCGACGATCCGGTCACGTTCGGCACCACCTTCAAACACCTGATAAACAAAGGTATCCCCGCGCATCAGGTCGTTGCCATCACCGCCATAGATCCAATTGCCCACACCGCCGCCACCATCAAGCACATCATGGCCGTCACCGCCCAAAATATGGTCGCTGCCCATGCCGCCATTGATGTGATCACGGCCAGCGTCACCGTATAACTGATCATCCGCCACATGCCCCTTGATGACGTCATCGCCATTTCCGCCCCGGGCATATGTCGCATAGGGCTCTAAGAAATCATCGTAATAAACGTTGAAGACCGTCAGCGTATCATTGCCATCACCGCCGAAAAGCAGGTCCCCACCGTCATTGCCATTGAGGGTATCGTCGCCGTCGCCGCCCACAAGGGTGTCCCGGCCGCCCATGCCGTGCTGCTGCCCCGACAAAATGTCATCGCCTGCCTCGCCATAGACATATGTGCCCGAAAGCGTATCGTTTCCCGCGCCGCCATAGATCGAGTCAAAGCCGTAAAACCCGTCAATAACGTTGTCGCCGCTATTTCCGATCAGCACGTCCGAATGTCGGGACCCGAATATGTTTTCAACATCGGTAATGACGTCGCCCTCGGCATGTCCGCCACTTGCTATGGCGACCCCGTCGGTCAGCTCAACCTCTACACCTTCATTGGAATGAATGAAGGTAACTTCATCTTGCCCGGCGCCACCATTTATGAAATCAGCACCGGAACCACCGTTCAGACTGTCGTCGCCACCGTGGCCAAGCAGCGTATCATTGCCCCACTCGCCCCAAAGGTCGTTGGAGCGTGCGCCACCGACAAGGAAGTCATCACCGCCCGCCCCTTTCAGGATCCCGCCTCGCACGTCGCCGCCGATCAGAACGTCATCATGGTTCGATCCGCGAATATTAAGGTCGGGCGTTTCGGTAGTTTCATCGAGAATGGAAATTTGATCGCCGGTCGCATCACCGCCAATACCGCTCATACTGTCCTGATCAAAAATCACAGCTTCCGGTGACCGGACATAAGTAACGGTCGGCTCATAGGAATAGAACGGTTTTATATCGCGGTAATCGAAGACGATTGTATCCGCTCCACCCCCACCATCGACGGAATAGAGTTCACCTTGAATGTGATCGTCATTATCTGAGCCCGTGATATCGAACTCCTGCTGATAGTAACGATCTTCCCGGTAAAACTCGAGCGTATCCCCCTCTGCATCACCACCCCGCGCAATGAGCTCTATTTCGCGTGTTTCGCGATCATCATTAAAGTTGTTATAGAACTCGATATGGACTGGGTCGTCGGATAACGCGTAGGAAAGCGTGTAATTCTCTTTATAGATCGCAATGAAGGTGTCCGCACCGGCACCACCTTCAATCGTATCTCCACTGCCGACATAGATGGTGTCATCGCCTTCAAGACCATAGACTGTGTCACCGGTCCATTCGTTGCGGATCACGTCGTCTTCAGGTGTACCGATGATGCGTGCCATAATGAGGCTCCATAAATCATGAAAGAGCTCACAAGCGTAGCATCACAAAAATGATCGTAAAACGACAATAAAACTAAATATACTGAACTAAAAATTGATCAAGATCGAAACAAATTTGAACTAATTTATTTCAATATACCTTTTATCTATTCGAAATAATCGAAACACGGCACGAACATTACTTAAACCACAATACGGTTACGCCCGGATTGCTTGGCTTCATACAGTTTCTGGTCTGCACGCTTAAGCACCGCCCATGGATCGGTCGTATCGTCATCGCGCTCGGAAACACCGACTGAAATCGTGACCGATACTGCCTTGTTCTTTTCCGGCGGGGTGATCTTGTTGTCGGCAATCCGTTTGCGCAGGGCTTCAAGTGGCTCATGCGCCCTTTCGGCTGAACGTCCGGCAAAAACGACAGTGAATTCCTCGCCGCCAAACCGGAACGCCTTGCCACCACCGCCGACGCGCGCCAGTTCCCGCGCAACCTTTTTAAGGACGATGTCGCCGACGTCATGGCCATAGGTGTCGTTGAACTTCTTGAAGTGATCAACATCGAGCATCGCAATCGCATACTGATTGCCAAGTTCGGCCATGGCATGGCCCAGTGCCCGCCTGCCCGGCAACCCGGTCAGATCATCAACAAACGCCATCCGCCAGGCTTCCTGCGCAAGCCCCGCCAGAACCACGCCGGTGGCCGCCAGATATCCATATTGAATAACCCCGGTGCCCATCACCGTTGCCACATCAATCGCAATGATCGCCGCCGCAAAACTGGTTTCAAGCGGCTTGTGCCGAATCAGAAGCAAGATCACCGCGATTACGGATATGATCATCGCCGGATGGGGCATTGCGCCCAGAATGCCGGTACTGACAAAAAAGCGCGTATCGAGCACGCGATGCAGGGCCGATCCGACATCGGGTTGGCCGGCCAGCATCAGCATGACAAAGATCTGCAATCCCAGAACCAGCATCCGGGCAATACCGCGCGGGTTCAAAACACCGCGTTCAGCCGTAAAGCCCAGCAAAAGCAGATTGATCGGGATCAGATAAAGTGTCGCGATCCGCAGGAACGCCAAACCCTCGGCCGAAATGCCGGCTCCGTTGCCCACCAGAAGCCAATAGCAAATCAGCAACAAAGCCATGACAAAAACCGCACGCCCGCGGTTAAACCACCAGCCAATCGCCCCGCCCAGCACCGCCAGCAAGAACGGCCCGTATCGCACCAATCCGGAAAGTTCGGCTGGCACCAGTGTCGGTGAAACGGCCAGCACCAGACACGCGCCCAAAATCAGGGCAGGTGCCAGTCCGGCAGAAACAACAATGGAATAAGCGCGACGCATGGGGCGTTCGATACTACCTGCTGATGGGGTCTAAGGGCCCGCAACCGATGGCGTTCCCGGTATCGCCGGTAATCTAACGACAGTCCGGTTAAGGGGCTATTGCTTTATCCGGCTTATCTCGAGTTTTTCTGATTTACGGATCGCGTGCGCCAAAAGCACTAGAGACATAAGTGTTTTAAAACTTGCCACCATTCGCATCCGCACCCTAAATTACCCACAGGTTTACTGCGACGCACAATGATTGCAGACCACATAACTGTCACAGCGGCCACGGTACGATCCCCAAAACGGGACGCAAGAATACGCCACATGCCTCGCGCGATGATCAATTGATGATCCGTCGCCTGCGACGCACTGATTGAAATGACAGGTTCTGGAGAAACGTTACCATGAGCTTCACCACACCGACCCCGGCCCCGGCACGTCTGAACCGGTCCGAACTTGCCGTTCCCGGCAGCCGGATCGAACTGTTTGAAAAGGCTGCCAAATCCAAGGCCGATGCCATTTTCCTTGATCTGGAAGACGCGGTTGCACCCAGTGACAAGGAACAGGCGCGCAAAAACATCATCCAGGCCATCAACGACATCGACTGGGGCGACAAGGTCCTGTCGGTTCGCATCAACGGTCTTGATACCCATTACATGTATCGTGACGTCGTCGATGTCCTTGAACAGGCAGGTGACCGGCTTGACCTGATCATGATCCCCAAGGTCGGAACCGCGGCCGACGTTTACGCCCTTGATATGATGGCAACCCAGATCGAAACGGCCAAGGGCCGCAAGAAACGCATCGGGTTTGAGCTGATTATTGAAACCGCCCTTGGCATGCAAAACATCCATGAAATTGCCGCAGGCTCTCCGCGCAATGAAAGCCTGCACTTCGGGGTGGCCGATTACGCCGCCTCGACCAAGGCGATGACCACCGGCATTGGCGGCCCGAACCCGCATTATGGCGTTCTGACCGACAAGGATGGCGACAATCCGCGCGATTACCACTGGGGTGACATGTGGCATTACGCCATTGCGCGCATGGTGGTCGCGGCGCGCGCCAATGGCCTGCGTCCGATTGATGGTCCGTTTGGGGATTTCTCCGATCCGGATGGCTACCGCGCGCAGGCGGCACGCGCCATGGTGCTGGGTTGCGAGGGCAAATGGGCGATCCACCCAAGCCAGATCACGCTGGCCAACGAGGTTTATTCGCCTTCTGATGCCGAAGTCACCAAGGCCAAGCGCATCCTCGAAGCGATGGAAAAGGCTCAGTCCGAAGGGGCCGGTGCCGTCGCCCTTGATGGTCGTCTGATTGATATCGCATCCATCAAACAGGCCGAAGTCATGGTCCGTCAGGCCGAAGCCATCGCCGCACGCGACGCGGGCTAGGCATAGAACGCCAACAAAATGACAAAGGGCCGGATTTCATCTCCGGCCCTTTTTTCTAGGACGCAAGCCGCCTTGTTTGCCGTACCTGCCCGCGAAGGACTTCTTGGGGATCGCCTTCACGCACCAGATGCATGTTGATGCCATCTGAACCACCACCGAGTTCCGGCTTCAGGCGCTGTTTACCATCATAGTGCCCCCCATTCTGAGCGCGATACGGGATCGGATCATCGATAAACAGACGCGCAAGACGCCCCTTGAACGCGGTCTTCACTTCTGCCCACCCGTCCTCATCCATGCGATCGGCGCTATAAACGGGAAATGGCGGCATGACATCCATACCGGGATAGAAAAGCGCACCGTGCTGGATCGGCCACAACACATCATCGATGCTGCCATTAACGCCACGGTCACTGTAATGCGGCAAATGCCCGCCAATCGGCACAATCAGCATCGCGCGGCGTCCGGCAAGCGTGCCCTCGCCATAGCGATCGCCCCAGTGCGTCTCACTATGTTCGCCCACACCATAGGCAAAGCCATAGGCAAACACCCGATCAAACCAGCCTTTCAGGATGGCGGGCATGCCAAACCACCACAGTGGAAAGCTGAACAAAACCGCGTCCGCCCACAGAAGTTTGTCCTGTTCGGCGGCGATATCTGCCGTCTGAAAGCCGGACGCATAGGCATTTTTGGACTCAGCCACATAGATCAGCCGATCAGGATCGCGACGTTCGGTGAAATCGTGCGCATCAGCCAAAGGTTTCCACCCCATGGCATACAGATCAGAAACCTTCACGGCGTGGCCATCAGCACGCAGCGTTTCAACCGCAACATCCTTTAATGCGCTGGTCAGGGATGCGGGTTCGGGATGGGCATGGACAATCAAGACATTCGACATTGGGGCGTCCTTTCCAAAAGGGGATCACGTTCGATGCGTGATCATGGCCTGATGTTCTGCTATCCTTGAAATTCAATAATTTTTGATCTGGTATAAATATGACAGATATCAGCAAGCTTGACCTGAACCTGCTGGTGACACTCGACACGCTGCTGGCCGAACGCAATGTCACGCATGCAGCAAGGCGCCTGAACCTGAGCCAGCCGGCGATTTCAACACGGTTGACGCGCCTGCGTGATTTGCTGGGGGATCCATTATTACTGCCCGCACAGCGCGGCATGATCCCCACCGAACGCGCACTTGAACTGCAAGAACCGCTGCATCAGGCACTGGAAGCTGTCCGCCGGGTCGTTGCGGAAAACAGTCCGTTTGATCCATCAACAATCACCGCCACCATTGCCATTGCCGCCAGTGACTATGTGCAGTACGCGATCCTGATGCCGCTTCTTGACGTTTTGCGGCGTGATGCGCCGGGGATCAAGGTCGCCTGGCGCACGATTGATACCTCCATGCTGGATACCCAGATGGCGCGCGGTGATGTCAGCCTTGCGCTTTCAACGCCTGAAACCGCGCCAGAAACGCTTCGGATGCGTAAAATCTATCGCGAGGAATATGTCGCAATCGCCAGATGCGATCATCCAGCAATCAACGCGCCACTTGATCTTGATAGCTTTTGTGCACTTGACCATGTGGTTGTGTCCCCCGAAGGCGGCGGCTTTAAGGGGCCTGCGGATGATGCCCTTGCAGCACTTGGACGCAAACGCAATGTCGCCCTGTCTGCACCGGGGTTTCTTGTTGTCCCCGAAATCGTCGCACGCAGCAATATGATCGCACTTGTGCCCAGGCGGGTTGCCCACGGTCGCACCGGTCAGATCCAGATATTTGATCCCCCGATGCCTGTCACGGGTTTTGACATGGCGCTGATCTGGCATGACCGCACCACCACCCATCCCCTGTATCGCTGGCTCCGCGATCAGATCATAGCATTGATCGCAGATGCCTCCGCCGACTAGGGCCTGAACCCACAACAAAAAAGGCCGACCCGCGACATTCACGCGGATCGGCCCGTAATTCTGATGCCTGTTATTTTATGGCACTGCGATCAGTCGGCAATGCCATCGAAGATGATCTTGCCAATGGCCTTGCCACTTTCCAGCAATGCATGCGCTTTTTGCAGGCTTTCCGGTGACAGCGCGCCGAAGCTTTCATTCGCGGTATTGGTGATGGTGCCCTCATCAACCAACTGGGCCACCGTCGCCAGAAGCTTGTGCTGTTCAATCATGTCAGCCGTCTGGAACATCGAACGGGTAAACATGAACTCGTAGGAGAAGCTGGCAGACTTGGCTTTCAAAAGGTCCACATTGTGATTTTCCTTGGCCTCGGTGATCGTCACGATCCGACCCTGCGGCGCGATGACAGTCGCCATCAAATCAAAATACTGATCGGTTTCCGACGTGCAGAAGATGTAATCAACATTGGCGACATCAATCGCGGCCAGTTCTTCATCCAGCGGATTGCGATGGTTGACCACCTGATCCGCGCCAAGCTTTTTGACCCACGCAATGGTTTCCGGGCGCGAAGCGGTCGTGATGACTTTCAGACCGGCAAGCTTGGCCAACTGAATGGCAATCGATCCAACACCACCGGCCCCGCCAATGATCAGGATCGTTTTGTTTGCATTGGCATCAACCGCCGTGCGGTCAATCAGCAAACGATCAAACATCGCTTCCCAGGCGGTAATCGTCGTCAATGGCAGGGCTGCGGCGGCGGCGAAATCAAGTGACTTCGGCTTGGGCGCAACAATGCGTTCATCAACAAGTTGCAGCTGGGCATTGGACCCCGAACGGGTCACATCACCGGCATACCAGACTTCATCGCCCGGACGGAAAAGGGTGACGTCTTCGCCAACAGCTTCGACCACACCGGCCGCATCCCAACCAAGCACCTTGAAGGCACCGTCATCCTGCTTGCCCTTGCGGACTTTGAAATCGACCGGGTTCACTGCAACGCCCTTTACCCGCACAAGGATATCGCGACCCTCGGCAACCGGGGCATCGGTTTCGATCTGGGTGAACAGACCGTCGGTTTCGACCGGGGCAGATTTATAAATACCGATGGCTTTCATCTTTGGCATTTCCTTCCATCAAAGGTTTGATTTGTGAATGGCCAAGTTTTAACGCATAATCCTCTTTGAAATAAGTACGCACAATTTCAGCATATAGTATCAATTTGTATACTATTGAGAATTTCCGGGCATTACAGGCACATTCCCTGAACCGGTCTTTGCTGATTTGGAGGTTAAAGATGAATAGCTGTCCACCCAACAGAAGCCCCGGCTGCCCGGTTGAAGGTGCCCTTGATATGATTGGTGGCAAGTGGAAGGGCGTTGTGATGTTCCATCTGCTTGATGGCACGAAACGCTTTAACGAGCTGCGCCGTCTGATGCCCGGCGTCACCCAGCGCATGCTGACCCGCCAGCTCCGCGAACTTGAAGCCGACGGGCTTGTACATCGTGAAGTCTATGCCGAAGTCCCGCCGCGCGTTGAATACAGCCTGACCCAAAAGGGTGAAACGCTGCGTGCGATTATCGTCGCACTCAAGGACTGGGGCGAAACCCATGTTCCGTATTATGCGATGTCAAAACGCCCGATGCCCGAAAGTGAATCAGCCTGATCAGATTTGCCGCAAGTCACGTGCCATTTTCCAGAACGTCGTTCTGTCATATCCGTCATGGACACCTTCACCGGCAATCACAAACCCGCGTGATTTGAAGAACGCGATATTGTCTTCAAGTTCGATACGAACATGAAGCCGCATATGCTGCTTGCCGCGATCACGCGCAAACGCACAGGCGGCTTCGACCAACGCCTTGCCGATACCAGCCCCCTTGACCGCAGGGTCAACCGAAAGCTTGTAAAGATAGGCATCCTTGCCGACATCCTCGATCCAGATCTGGCCGATGATGTTGCCATTGCCGTCCCGGGCAATAAACAGCGTGTCACGCGCAAAACGCCATTGCAGTTCGGAAACCGAAACCGATTTGGCCGAGCTTGGCGGATCAACGATATCGTCCTGAAAGGCAAAGGCTGCCAAAAGAATTTCAACAAGCCGCTCGAACGAAACGTCGTCCGGGGCGTTGATGTGTGTGATCTCGATACTGGACGTCATGGGGTTCCACGTGCAAACTATCAGACGTAATGAATGTATGAACACTACGCCATAATTATTACGTAAACGGAAAATATGGACTGTTCATAGCTCCGCCCTTGACGTGGCGGGTCGATATACTATGTTCCGCCCCATTGTTTCCCAGTCGGATATGATGCCCTGATGCATAACTTCCTCGATTTTGAAAAGCCGATCGCCGAACTTGAAGGCAAGATCGAAGAGCTCCGTCATTTGACGGGCAGTGACGAAGTCAACATCGCAGACGAGGTTTCCCGCCTGCAGGAAAAGCTGACCAAGCTTTTGCAAGGCACCTATGGCAAGCTGACCCCCTGGCAGAAAACCCAGGTGGCGCGCCATCCCGATCGTCCGCATTTCACCGACTATATCGCCAACCTGTTTGACGATTTCACCCCGCTTTCCGGCGACCGCCAGTTTGGCGAAGACGCCGCAATCATCGGTGGCTTTGGTCGTTTGCAGGGCCGCACGGTGATGGTGATCGGCCATGAAAAAGGCCGCGACACCGAAACCCGTGTGAAACACAATTTCGGTTCCGCCCGTCCCGAAGGCTATCGCAAGGCAATCCGCCTGATGCGCATGGCTGAGCGTTTCAACATTCCGGTTGTCACCCTTGTTGATACTGCTGGTGCCTTCCCGGGTGCCGATGCCGAGGCGCGCGGCCAGTCCGAAGCCATCGCACGTTCGATCGAAGCCTGCCTTGATATCAAGGTGCCGCTGGTATCCGTCATCATCGGCGAAGGTGGATCGGGTGGTGCGATTGCGCTTGCGGTTGCCAACAATGTTCTGATGCTTGAAAACTCGATTTATTCGGTGATCTCGCCAGAAGGTTGCGCATCGATCCTTTGGCGTTCTGGCGACGAAGCCAAAACCGCCGCCGAGGCGCTGCGTCTTACCGCACAGGATCTGTTGCAGCTTGGCGTGATCGACGAAATCGTGCCAGAACCGCTTGGCGGCGCACAGCGCGATGCCAAGGAAGCATGCAAACGGGTTGGTAAAGCGATCATCAAGGCACTTGAAAGCATGGATGACGTCGAAGGTGGCGTGCTGAAGGCGCGTCGTCGTGACAAGTTCCTTGAAATGGGCCGCAAGGGCCTGAACTGATTTTCCATTCAGGGCGCAGACCATCATGATTGATGCTGCGCCCTGTTGTCATTTTCCGGCGCAGTCTGTCCGTCGGTTATATCCGGCAAAATGAAGCGCCCTTTTCCGGCCTGGTCGGGAGGCACCATGAATTTTCTTCGCCGGATTGTTGAATCCAACCGTTTTAAAAATTTCATCACCGCCGTCATTGCGCTCAATGCCATCATCCTCGGGCTTGAAACATCGCCCACGGTGATGAATGCCGCCGGTCCCTTCCTGCAGGCGCTTGATCAGATCGCCGTTGCGATCTTTGTCATCGAACTGGTGATGAAAATTGCGCTCTATCGGTTGGCATTTTTCAAGCGCGCCTGGAATATCTTTGATTTCACGATTGTCGCCATCACCCTGCTGCCGGCAGGCCAGGGCCTTTCGGTCCTGCGTGCGCTGCGTATCCTGCGTGCCTTCCGCCTGATTTCGACCGTGCCGTCCATGCGCAAGGTGGTCGAAGCCCTGATGCGCGCGATCCCCGGCATGATTTCCGTCCTGACATTGCTGTCGCTGGTGTTTTATGTCTCGGCCGTGATGGCAACCAAGCTGTTTGGCGAAGGCTTCCCCGACTGGTTTGGCACGATTGGCGCGTCCCTTTATTCGCTGTTCCAGATCATGACGCTGGAAAGCTGGTCGATGGGCATTGTCCGCCCGGTGATGGAGTCTTACCCGCTGGCGTGGCTTTTCTTCGTGCCGTTCATTCTGGTGACGACATTTGCCGTCCTGAACCTGTTTATCGCGATTGTGGTTGATGCAATGTCGACACATGTCGATGTTGAAGAAACCCAGACACGCGATGTGATCGAAGTGGATCACAAGGAAATCATGACCGAACTGCGCGCTCTGCGTAGTGAAATGAGCAAACTTGCCAACGCCCGGAACGACCATCCACAAGACGTCCCATCCGATCAAAACAAGACATCAACACCATCCTGAACCGTCGGTCAGACCAGGCTTGCCGGGAAAATTGAGCGGTTACTCATAAAAAGGGGGTGGTTAAACGCCCCGAACCTCGTCTAATCTTTCGACAAATATCGGGAGATCGGGGAATGAAGCTAACGTTTGCGGGGACAGGATCGGCCTTTTGTATGGCCGCTGACAATTTTCAGAGCAACATGGTTCTGGAAACGACCCCGTCGGGCAATGACCAACCACAGCGCCTGCTGATTGACTGCGGTTCAGACGCGCGCCATTCGCTGCGCAACATTGGTCATATGCCAAACGACATTCATGGTGTCTATGTCAGCCATCTGCATTCGGACCATATCGGTGGGCTCGAATGGATGGCGCTTGCCAATTATTTCGTCTTCGAAGGGCACCGGGCGGAACTGTATGCGGTCGACGAACTGCTGGAACCGCTGTGGGAACACTCGTTGCGCGGCGGCCTTGAAATCAGCGATCACGGCAACAGCAAACTGTCGTCCTATTTCGATGTGGTCCCACTTTCCACCAAGAACGGATTTGACTGGCATGGCATGCATTTCGATGTCATCCCGGTTGCCCATGTCGTGACACCGGAAAGCACGATGTATTCCTATGCCCTGTTCGGTCACGGCCAGAACAAGTCCTTCTTCCTGACAACAGATGCGATATTCAATCCCGAAGATCATATGCCGTTCTACAAAAAGGCCGACATCATCTTTCAGGATTGCGAACTCGGCCCCCGTCATTCCGGGGTCCATGCCCATTACGACCAACTTGTGACCCTGCCTGCCGAGATCAAGGCGAAGATGTGGCTTTATCACTATCAGGCTTATGATAAACCCGACGCCGTGGCGGACGGTTTCTGCGGGTTCATTGAACCGGAACAAAGTTTTGATCTTGGTTGATCAGACAACCGGCGCATAACCTGCACACTGGGATCAGGATCTATGGGCCCTGACCCTGCCCAAATATAAAAACGAGCAAACGGAACAAAAATGTTCCACAACCACAAAACGGGACGTGCGAATGCCCAAATCGGTTTTTGCCTATATATGGCGTCATAGCCGCCTCCAGCAGATCATGCTGACATTGGTCACGCTGGCCTCTTTCCCGTTTCTTTATTACTCGCTTGATCTGCCCAAGCAGATCGTCAACGAGGCCATTGGTGGTGCCGGTGCGCCCTATGACATCCTTGGCGTCGATTTGACCCAGATCGAGTATCTGTTCGCCCTCTCGGGCATTTTTCTGGCCCTCGTCTTCGTGAATGGCGGCTTCAAATACTTCATCAACGTCTATCAGGGCGTGATGGCAGAACGCATGCTGCGTCGCATGCGCTACGAGCTTTTTGATCGTGTTCTGCGTTTTCCACTGCCGCATTTCCGCAAGACCAGCCAGGGCGAAATCGTTTCCATGATCACGGCCGAGGCCGAACCGTTGGGCGGCTTCTTTGGCGAGGCCTATGCCCTGCCGCTTTATCAGGGCGGCATTCTGATCACGATTTCGGCCTTTATCTTTATTCAGGACCCATTGATGGGGCTGGCAGCGATCGCGTTTTATCCGTTGCAGGGCTATCTGATCCCGAAACTGCAACGCCGCGTGAACCTGCTTGGCAAACAGCGCGTTCAGAACGTGCGCCGCATGTCCGAACATATCGGCGAGACGGTTGGTGGTGCGACCGATATCCGTGCCAACGAAACGCAAGGGTTCGAACTGACCCACTTCACCCAGCGGCTTGGCCGGATTTTCGAGATCCGCAAGGAAATCTATTTCCGTAAGTTCTTCATCAAGTTCCTCAATAACTTCATCGCCCAGATCACCCCGTTCTTCTTCTATTCCATCGGTGGCTATCTGGTGATCACCGGTGATCTGAGCTTCGGTGCGCTGGTCGCGGCCCTTGCCGCCTACAAGGACATGTCGGCACCGTGGAAAGAGCTTCTCGCCTATTATCAGCGCCTTGCCGATGCCAACATCAAATACGAACAGCTGCACGAACAGTTCGAGCTGCCTGATCTTGCGCCGGAACACGAACTGATTGCACCGGTTTCGCCAAAACTGGCCGGCCCGCTGGATGTCAGTGCCCTGTCATGGACGGACGAGGACGGCACGCGTGTTGTCGAAAATGTTTCGTTTAACATGGGATTGCCGGGCAAGGCCCTTTTGACCGGCGCATCAGACAGTGGCAAATCGCAACTTGCCCGTCTGATTGCCCACATCATGACCCCGACGGGCGGGCGTATTCAGTTTGCCGATTTTGATGCCACCACCCTTCCGGCTGCGGTGGTCGGGCAACGTCTGGCCTATGTCGGGGCGGATGCGTATCTGTTTAATGGCAGTATTTCCGATAACCTGTTCTATGGCCTGAAACACCGCCCCGTCCTTCTGGAACAGGATAACGATAATCCCGCACCTGACAGCGATGCGGACGCCAAAGCCTATCCCGATCCCAAATTTGTCGATGTCGTTGAACTTGCCGATCCAGCCGACCTGCCCTGGAAGCTGACGCGCGAGATGTATGACGAGATCCAGATGTCGGGCAACATCCCCTATGATCCGTCTGCCGAGTGGATTGATTATATCGGACCGGGATTTGAATCGCGCGAAGACATGCAAAAGGAACTGATGCGCCTGCTTGAGGTGGTCGGCCTTGATCGTGATATTTATCGCATTGGCCTGTTGCGCCGCATCAGCCCAGAAGAACGCCCGAACCTTGTTCAATCGGTACTCGACGTCCGTCCGCGTCTTAAGGAAATCCTGGCCGAACGTCAGCTGTCCGACCTTGTCGAACCTTATGATTTCGACAAATACAACGACAACGCGCCGGTCGGCGTCAACATCCTGTTCGGGACGCCATCACGCACCGAATTCAAGCGGATGGACTTCCTGTCGCATCCCTATATCCAGAAAAGCCTGCGTGAAAGCGGCCTGTATGAAAAGATGATCAGGATGGGGCGTGAAACGCTTGATCTGATGATCGAACTGTTTACCGGCCTGCCGCCGGGGCATGAATTCTTTGACCGTTACAGCTTTGTCTCGGCCGATGAAATGCCCGAGGTCAAGAACATCCTGAAACGCACCGACGGTGTGCGTGTCGATGACATGCGCAAAGAGGACCAGTTGCGTCTTCTTGACGTTGCCATGCAACTGACCCCGGCCCGCCATCGCCTGCGCGTGATTGATGATGATTTCCGCGAACTTGTTCTTCAGGCCCGCCCCAAGTTCCGCGAAAACATGCCCGACGATCTGGCAGGCTATATCGACTTCTTCGAGGCTGATGGCTACGCATCAGCAGCACCGATCCTTGATAACTTGCTGTTTGGTCGCTTTGCCTATGGCCGTGCAAATTCCGAGGAACGCGTCGGCGAGGTCCTGTTTGAAATCGCCCATGAAGGCGGCCTCTACGAAGGATTGGTGTCCCTTGGCCTTGAAAGCCAGGTCGGTGTTGGCGGCAGCCGCATGTCCCAGACATTGCGGCAGAAAATCGCCCTTGTCCGTGCGCTGATCAAGAACCCGGATCTTCTGGTCGTCGACGAAGGTCTTTCGGCGCTGGATCGCGAAACCCGCGAAAGCATCATCAACTACCTGACGGGCGAAAGCGATCATACCAGTCTGGTTTGGGTCGATGATGATGATCATGCCGGTGAAAAGTTCGATACCTTGCTCTATATGTCGAACGGAAAACTGGTCAAACGCAAAAGCGTTGCCGATGACAGTGAAACAACAACCGAGGAAACCGAAGACGAAGCCGCAGCGGCACTGGCCGCAGGCGACATCGATCAGGAAGTCCGGTTGCTGCGCACGATCCCGCTTTTCGCCGGCCTCGACCCCAGTGTCGTCAAGCTGCTGGCCTTTACCAGCCCGCGCCTGACCTTCAAACATGGCGAGGTTCTCGTCAAACAGGGCGATCCGGGCGATGCCGCCTTTATCGTCATTTCCGGGCGCGGTGAAATCTGGTTGACCACCGATGAACACCAGACGCTCAAACTGCGTGACGTCCACGCCAAGGAAGTCATTGGCGAAATCGCCCTGCTTGTCGATGCACCGCGCTCGGCAACCATCCGTGCGGTCGAAGACATGACGGTTCTGAAACTCGACAAGACCGAATTCCTCGGCCTTGTTCGACAGGACCAGGCTGTTTCCAATCAGTTGATCCGGGTTCTGGCCCAGCGGCTTGATCAAACCACCAAACAGCTGACCAACCGCAACAACGACAAGAACTGACAAAGCGAACGGACGGAGCTTCCCGCCAAGCGGGGCTCCGTCCATCCTTCTTTTGCCTGACCTTATGAACTGCGCCTTATGAACAAAATCGCCTCCATACTTCTTGCCGTATTGCTTGGCGCCCTCATGCTGGGCGGCTTTATCGCCCTTGTTGGCGGCAGTGTTATCGGCGCACTGGCCTTTGTCATTGGCATCCCGGTCGCCTTCCCGATGACGACAAGCGTCGTGATCTTGTTTTTTGCCGCCATCATCATCCGAACCCTTATTGAAAAGCGCCGCCAGAAACGCGAAATGCGCAAATATCTCGATCGCTCAGAAGACTGATTTTCTGCGCGTTTTGGCGCTCAGCAGAAAAAACATTCGCTTTTTGCCACTCCGCGCCAAAAAAAACGCATCAAATGGCGCCGAGTTCGGTCACCTCCTCTGATCGCCTGTTGATACCTTCCTCCCAGTTCAATGACATGCTTCGCGCAAACCGCGCCAAGCTCAAGGAAGGAGGCCACCATGACGGCACAATCAAAGGAACAGCGTTGCGTATCGCTCAGCCAGCTTTCCGATCTGCGTTTGCTGCGCGAACATGCCTATATTGATGGTCGCTGGTGTTCGGCTGACAACCTTCAGGTGATCGAAGTCACCAACCCGTTCGATGGCAGCTTCATCGGCACCGTTCCGAACATGGGCGTTCACGAAACCCGCAAGGCCATCGCGGCTGCCCGGGAAGCCTTCCCGGCATGGGCCGCCCTTCTGCCACAGGAACGCAGTGCCGCTTTGCGTCGCTGGCATGATCTTCTGATTGAAAACAAGGAAGACCTGGCCCTTCTGATGACCCTTGAACAGGGCAAGCCGATCAACGAAGCCCGCGGCGAGATTGATTACGCCGCCAGCTTCATCGAATTTTACGCCGAAGAAGCCAAACGGGTGAATGTCGAAAACATCACATCCCACCTTCCGGGTCGCAACATGACGGTAAAGCGTGAACCGATTGGCGTCACTGCCGCCGTTACCCCATGGAACTTTCCGTGTGCGATGATCACGCGTAAGGCCGCGGCTGCCCTGGCAGCTGGTTGCACCATGATCGTCCGTCCGGCCACCGAAACGCCGTTTTCGGCAACCGCACTGGCCGAACTGGCCGAACGTGCGGGCATCCCGGCGGGCGTATTTAACATCGTCACCGGTGATCCGAACCCGGTCGTGGGCGAACTTTGCGGCCATCACGATGTCCGTGCGCTGTCCTTTACCGGATCGACCGAGGTTGGCCGTCTTCTGCTGTCGCAAGGTGCCCAGACGATCAAGAAAATGTCGATGGAACTCGGTGGTCATGCGCCGTTCATCGTCTTTGATGATGTCGATCTGGACGAGGCCGTTGCCCACGCGGTGAACGCCAAATTCGCCACCAGTGGTCAGGACTGCCTGGCCGCCAACCGCATCTTTGTTCAACGCGACATCTATGACGACTTCCTTGATAAATACGCCAAGGCCATCGCCGATCTGCGGGTTGGCAACGGCATCGAGGAATATGTCGAAATCGGTCCGCTGATGCATGACCGTGCGGTTGCCAAATGCGAAGAACATGTTGCCGATGCGCGCGCCAAGGGTGCCCGTGTTGTCACCGGTGGCAAGAAAATGGGCGGGCTGTTCTTTGCCCCGACCCTCCTTGCCGATGTCACCGATGACATGAAGATCTTTTCCGAAGAAACCTTTGGTCCGGTTGCCCCGGTCATGGCCTTCGATACCGAGGACGAAGTCGTCGCCAAGGCCAATGACAGCGAATATGGCCTTGCCGCCTATCTGCTGACCAAGGACAACGACCGCGCGGCACGCGTCTCAAACGCCCTTGAATACGGCATGGTTGCGCTGAACTGCGTGAAAATCACCGGCGCACCGGTCCCGTTTGGCGGCGTCAAGCAATCTGGCCTCGGCCGCGAAGGATCGCGCCATGGCCTCGAAGAATTTACCGAACTGAAATACGTCTGCGCTGCTTACAAAGCCTAGGTTTTGACCTTGGAGCGCGCAAAAGACATCAACCGCATTCACATGGGAGAATTCAAATGAATGTCATCAAAAACACCACTGCTGACCTGCAGGAAATGGATCGGGCGCATTTCATGCACCCCTCGACCCACATGCGTCAGCACGCAGCCGGTGAAACCCCCAACCGCATTATCAATGGCGGCAAGGGCATCTATATCCACGACACCGAAGGCCGCGAAAGCCTTGATGCCTTCGCCGGTCTGTATTGTGTAAACGTCGGTTATGGCCGCACCGAAATTGCCGATGCGATCTATGCACAGGCAAAGGAACTGGCCTATTACCACACCTATGTCGGGCACGGGAACGAGCCGGTCATCCGTCTGTCAGACCGCATTATCAAAAGCGCGCCCGAAGGCATGCAGCGCGTCTATTACGGCATGTCCGGATCGGATGCGAACGAAACCAACATCAAGCTGATCTGGTACTACAACAACATCCGCGGCCTGCCGCAGAAAAAGAAAATCATCTCGCGTTGGCGTGGCTATCACGGCTCGGGCATCATGACCGGCAGCCTGACCGGCCTGGCTGCCTTCCACAACGCATTTGATCTGCCGCGTGCGCCCATTCTGCACACCACCTGCCCGCACCATTACTGGAATGCAGAGGCCGGCGAAACCGAAGCAGAATTTGCCAAACGCTGTGCCAATGATCTGGAAAAAATGATCCTGCGCGAAGGTCCGGAAACCGTTGCTGCCTTCATCGGCGAGCCGGTCATGGGCACCGGCGGCATCATCACCCCGCCAGAAGGCTACTGGGAAGCCATCCAGGCTGTTCTGAACAAGTATGATGTTCTGCTGGTTGCCGACGAAGTCGTGACCGCCTTTGGCCGTACCGGGTCCTATTTCGGCTCCTTGCACTATGGCATCAAGCCGGACCTGATCACGATCGCCAAGGGTGTCTCATCGGGTTACCTGCCGCTGTCGGGCGTCATCATTGGCGAACGCGTCTGGAAAGTGCTGGAACAGGGTTCCGATCAGATGGGCCCGATCGGCCATGGTTGGACCTATTCCGCCCATCCGGTCTGCGCGGCTGCTGCCAACGCTAACCTTGATATCGTTGATGGTGAAAACCTGACGGGCAATTCGGCGGAAACCGGTGGCTACTTCCAGAAACGCCTGCATGAAACCTTTGACAACCACCCGCTGGTTGGCGAAGCCCGTGGCGTTGGTCTGATGGCCGCTCTTGAGTTTGTCGCCGACAAAACCAAAAAGGAACGCTTCGACCCGAATGCGAAAATCGGTCCGCGCGTATCAGCCGCCTGCCTGGAACGTGGCATGATTGCGCGCGCCATGCCGCACGGTGACATCCTTGGCTTTGCCCCGCCGCTTTGCATCACCAAGGCCGAGGTCGACAAGGTCATCGACATCGCCAAACAGGCTGTTGATGCGGTCGCAGACGAAGTTGCTGCTGGCAAATAAGCCAGACGGATATCACTGCGACATCAGAAATACCCCCCGCGTCCAACCTTCTTCCCGACGCGGCGGTGCACAGGGGCCGGGCACATGACCGGCCCCTGTTTTCGTATCTGGATGCCATGGTACCTGCAATCAGCAAGTGGTATCGTAAGTCGAGCCATCCTTCGCCGAACTGACGCGACAATTGGCTGCTACGCTGCCATTCTGGCGAACCTCAATGGTCAGATAATCGCCGCTTGGTGCTCCATCCCAGAACGACATCACGGTCAGGGTGTAGCCATTCACACCCTTCACGCCGTTGGTGATCTTTGAATTTTCCGAATTGGTCAGGGCATCCTTGACGGTGACATTCTTGCCATCGGTTGATGCCTCTGACCACTGTGCGGGGCTGAGTTCCACGCCGTCGGGTGAATAAACCTCCGACTGCGCCGGTGAAACCAGCGCGCTCAGAAGGACCGCTGCCAGCATCACAGCCGGGAACAGAAATCCACGCGCCGACTGCAAAAGATTAAGGATCATCACAAGCATTTCCTTTCATGTGTCATCAAACTCGCAACATCGCCTGAAGCCTGGCCCCGGTTTAAGGGTTACATCAGGCTTATGGGCGGGCCATTGATGACGAAACGAACTGATGTGATGTGATGATAATCTTAAGCCTGATCTTGATGATCACGGATGCCAAGCATTGTAACCGCGTTACGTACACGCTCGGCCATCTCATCTGAGTGAAGTACGTCATCACCCAGACAGAAATAGGAAAGCTGGGTCGTGCCGGTCAGCATATTAAGGAAAAACTCTGCCACCTGTCGCGCCGGGACAGCTTTCAGATGATCAGGCAGTTGCAGATTGCTGATCAGATTGGCTGCAGCTTCGTATGTACGTTTTGGCCCTGCATCCCAAAAAATCTCGCCGAGTTCGGGATGCGTCGATGCGCGTGCAACCACATAGCGATGAAGATCCATTACATGGCGGTTCAAAACGCCACTAGCAAAGGCATCACCAATGGCAATCATCGTGGAACGTGCGTCACTTGGTTTGGCGACAACACCTTCAAGCGGGTCGCGTGCGCGCTCGCACAGCCATCCCACCATCGCCCGTTCCAATCCGACCTTATCTCCAAAATACCGATATATGGTTGCCTTTGACGTGCCCGAACGCAGCGCGATACGGTCAACAGCCGTGCTGTCATCACGCATATCAAGCAATTCCTGTGCTGCTGCAGCAAGAATGCGGTTGAAGCGGTCCTGTTGTTTCGCAGTAGTTGGCACGCGCAAGATTTCTGGCCTTCTTTAGCTGCATTACCCCCCAAGATCAGAGCGTCTGACAAGGGAGCCCCATTGGGGCCAAAACACGAAACCGTTTGGTTTCGATTTTAGATTTATCCCTTTTAGAGCCTCGATCCGACAGACGACAAGAATTGATTTGCAAAAAATGAAACTAAACGGTATCGTTTCATTATTAGAGTGAAAAACCAACAACATTGAGGAAATCGACATGAACAACCTGCCACGCATTTGCTGGACATCCTCGGCAATAATCGGGCTTGCCGGGATGCTCTGGGGTTTGCAAATGGCCATCACAGGAGACCATACAAATCTTGCTGCTCATGGCCATCTGAATTTGCTGGGATGGATCAGCCTTGCGCTGTACGGCACCTATTATCATCTTGCCGGCATTACCCGCCTGAACCTTGCCCGCCTACAGGTGTTGTTGGCCATAAGCGGCTCAATCATCATGGCAGCCGGCATCGCCGTGGCTCACAATACCGGCGCAGAGGAAATGGCAAAGATCGGCTCGGTGCTTGTCATTCTGTCCGCTGCCTTGTTTATGGCAGTTACCTTTGCTCGACCACTGCGGATCGACAACGCCGCCTGATCGCCCCCCCCCCCAGGACAAACAAAAACCCCCGCAAGCAGTGCTTGCGGGGGTTTGCGATATCTTATGAGATCGGGAAGTCCCGATTACATGTCGGTACCAAACTCTTCACGAAGCGAGTTCAGTACTTCTTCGGTGTCACCACCGACTTCCTCAACAAGGCTTGCGCCAACGCCTTTGGAAGCTTCCTTGAAGACCGAACGTTGTTCGTCATTCAGACGGATCACTTCGATTTCCGGCTTGGCTTCCTTGATGCGTGCCAGGGCTTCGTCATTGGCCTTTTTCTGGGCTTCATAGATGAAGTCATCCAGTTCGGCCTTTACTTCCGCCAGCATCTCTTTGCGTTCATCCGACAGGCCGTCATAGAAGGCCGCGTTTGAAACCACGGTGGTGGTGTATTGCTGCTGACCGGCATAAATCAGATGGTCGGTCACTTCGTAGAATTTGGCACTTTCAACGAAGAAGATCGGGTTGACCTGTGCGTCAATCACGCTGGTCTGAAGACCGGAATAAACTTCACCCCACGGCAGCGCGACCGGATCAGCACCGAAAGATTCATAAGTTTCGATCAGGATCGGCGAGGTCATGACACGGAATTTCACACCATCGAAATCAGCCGGCTTTTCGACCGGTTTCTTGGTGGTCCAGACCATTTCGCCTTCCGGGTACATGGTATAAAGCTTCAGCCCCTTGGACTCGAAGTCCTTGGACAGACCTTCGTAAATGGTCGGGCTCGAAGACAGAACCTTCTTGTTCACCTCGTTATCCTGCGACAGCAGGTAGGGAACACCAAAGACCTGAATTTCCGGAACGAAAGTCCCCAGGTGACCTGGCGATGCGTTCGAGAACTGAACAGCACCGGCTGCGGTCAGCTCGGTAATGTCGTTCTCGGTGCCAAGCTGGCCATAGGTGTAAATGGTCACATTTACGTCGCCATCGGTCTTTTCTTCGACCAGACGCTTGAATTCCTGAGCATAAAGGTCCTGAACATCACCCGGGCTTTCTTCGTGGGCGAATTTCCATTCCTCGGCGTGGGCAGCGGTCCCTGCGACGGCAAACAGTGCCGCCGCCGATAGGGTCGCTTTAAGGAGTTTGTTCAGACTCATATCGAAGTCTCCCGTGTTATCGCGCTCAACGATCGGCGCCAACGCTTATGAAGGCACTCGGATCGGAACGCTTGATTTCAACATCATTGTGATGAACGCCCAAAGTTTTGAAATGTTCCTGCATCAGGTCAATGTTAGTTTTGTCTCATGACAAATTAGTCCGAACACCTACACAGAACCCGCCTGTCATGTTAGGGTCGCGAAAACGGCAGGGATGGAAATACAATCATGTGGTTACCTGAAATCGACCTCAGCGGCGAAACAGGTCCGAAATACAAGAAACTGGTCGAGGCGATCATCACCGACATCGAGTCAGGGCGATTGCGCCACGATGTCCGGATGCCAACACATCGTGAACTGGCCTATCGCCTGAAAGTCAGCGTCCAGACCGTCAGTGCGGCCTACAAGGAAGTCGAACGCCAAGGCTATCTGCGCTCCGAACGGCGGCGCGGCACCTTTGTACAGGCCCGCCTGACCGACCGGGCATCGTCCTTTATCCTCGATAGTCGCCAACCCGATCTGGTTGATCTTTCAATCGTGCGCGCGGCCTATACCGATTTTCACAATGATCTGTCGCGCCAGATGCACGCCAAACTGGCCGAAGAACCCCACCACGGCTGGATGGAAAGCTGCCGGCCGGTTGCCGGGTTTGATTATCACCGCGACATCGGGCGCAACTGGCTTTCCGGCATGGGGGTCGATGTTGAAATCCCCAACCTTCTGATCACCAATGGCGCGGCACAAGGCGTCTTTACCGCCCTTTCCACCGTCATTCAGCCCGATGACGTCGTCCTGACCGAAAGCCTGACCGATCATGGCGTGATCGGCTCGGCCAGCATCCTGCGGTTCAAGCTGGGCGCGCTGCCCACCGATGATGAAGGCATCCTGCCCGACGCCTTTGAGCAACAATGCCGCACGCGCCAAATCCGGGCCCTTGTCGTCACCCCGATCTTTACCAATCCGACCAACTGCCTGATGGGGTTGGAACGGCGCAAACGCATCGCCGAAATTGCCGAACATTACGGCGTCTACGTCATCGAGGACGATGTCTATCGCCCGCTGCTCGAAGAAAACCTGCCGCCAATCACAAGCTTTTTGCCCAAGCTTGGCTTTCATGTCTCAAGCCTGACCAAGGCGGTTATGCCGGGCCTTCGAACCGGCTTTCTGGCTGTTCCCGCGCATTTGTCGATTCGTGCCAGCAGTGTTTTGCGCGTCACCGGATGGATGGGGACTCCATTGATGGCAGAGATCGGCGCGCGCTGGATTGCCGATGGCACGGTCGATCAGGCCGTAACGGTGCAACGTGCGCTGATGCGTGAACGCCAGGCACTTGTTGCCGATATTCTCGGCGATGCGGTTGTGCGTCATCACCCGACATCGCTGTCGGCCTGGGTGCGCATTCCCGAACATTGGCAGGAAGAATGGTTTGCCTCCGAACTGCGCAAAAACGGCGTAGCTGTCACGATTTCCGACCCGTTCATGACCGTTAAGGTGCCCCGGCCAAACGCCATGCGGATCTGTCTTGGCGGTGCCCCGGATACGCCAACGGTTCAGCATGCCCTGATCCAAATTCGCCATACCATGGATCAAATGCCCGGCGTTCACGCCTTCGATGTGATGTATTGATTTTGTGTCATGACAAAAATCTGATTGAACCATCACAAAGCGTTTTTATTCTGACTGAACCGGCGTGAAGCGAACGACAATCCGTGTGGGAGGGAACCAACATCCGCACACAGCGTTCCACAAAAATGTCTCGCACACGCATCAAGGAGGTTCTATGTCAGGTGCAAACGGGGAGGCCCCCGCTCCAAGTGGCGGGGCGTTGGGGATTTTAAGAAAACTCGACCACGGCTTGTCCGTCGTCGAACGACAGCTCCTCGGATGGAGCATCATCATCATGGCGGTGAACACCGTCGCCAATGTGATCATGCGCCTGGGGTTCAGTTCGAGCATCTTCTTTTCCGAAGAGCTCAATCAGTTTCTGATCATTCTTGTGACATTTGTCGGCATCAGCGAGGCCGCTCGCATGGGGCGCCATATCCGCATGTCGGCCTTTACCGATATGTTGGGCCCGCGCGCCAGCAAGGTCATGATGATCATCATCACGCTTGGAACCGCCTGCCTGTTGTTCCTTCTGGCCTGGTATTCGATTGATTATGTTTCGTCGCTGATCACTTCGAACCGGCTGACCCCGGCCTTGCGTATCCCCTATTACCTGACCGTTCTGATCGTGCCGTTTGGCCTGTGCGTAACCGGCATCCAGTTTGTTCTGGCAGCGTTGACCAACATCCTCAAACCGGGGACGCACCTGTCCTATCAGGTCGAGGATACGTTTGACGACGCCGACGAGCATCATCTGTAAGGGGGAATGGAAAAATGGATTTAGGAACAACAATCCTTCTGGTGATGCTGGGGCTTCTGGTGCTGGGCTTCCCGATGATGGTGCCGCTGGCAACCGCCAGCGTGGTCGCCTTCATGTTTTACATGCCCATTCCCGAACGCATCCTGATTCAGCAGATGGTCACGGGCATCTCGCCGGTCGCCCTGATCGCGGTGCCGATGTTTATCTTTGCCGCCGATATCGTGACAAAGGGACATACGGCCAACCGGCTGATTGACCTTGCCATGACCTTTGTCGGCCATGTGCGCGGCGGCCTTGCGGTTACCACAGCCCTTGGTTGCACCATGTTTGGCGCGGTATCGGGCTCGACCCAGGCGACTGTGGTGGCCATGGGCGGCCCGCTGCGCCCCAAGATGCTCAAGGCCGGCTACGAAGACAAATTCGCCATGGCGCTGATCATCAATGCCAGTGACATCGCGTTTCTGATCCCGCCATCAATCGGCATGATTGTGTTTGGCGTGGTGGGCAAAGTCTCGATCGGCGAACTGTTTCTGGCCGGTATCGGCCCGGGCATTCTCATTCTGATCATGTTCTCGGCCTACTGCATGTACTACGCCAAAAAGAACGACATTCCGACCATCCCACGCATGACCTGGGCTGAACGCGGCAAGGCCGTAATCAATGCCGGTCCGGCCATCATGTTCCCGGTTCTGATCGTCGGCGGCATCTATCTGGGGTGGGTCAGCCCGACCGAGGTTGCGGCTGTTGCCGTGGTCTATGCCATCATCCTTGAAGTGCTGATCTTCAAGTCGGTGAAATGGTCCGAGTTGCTGGCGATTGCCCGTTCAACCGGTCTGATCACGGCGGTCGTGTTCATTCTGGTCGGCGCGGGCACGACATTCTCGTTCGTGATTTCCTTTGCCCAGATCCCGCAACACGTGATTGGCGCATTGGGCCTTGAAGGGGCGAACTCCTATGTCATTCTGGCCGCGATCTGCATTGCCTTCTTCATTGGCTGCATGTTCGTTGACCCGATTGTTGTCATTCTGGTCCTGACCCCGATCTTCATGCCGCTTGTCAATGCGGCGGGGCTCGACCCGGTGCTTGTCGGTACGCTGGTCACACTTCAGGTTGCCATTGGCTCTGCCACGCCACCGTTCGGGTGTGACATCTTTACAGCCATCGCAATCTTCAGGCGACCCTATGCCGAGGTGATCAGTGGAACACCGCCCTTCATCATCATGCTGCTGCTTGCGGCCGTGATCTTGATCTTTGTTCCGCAGATCGCCCTGTTCCTGCCAGAACTTGCCTTCCGCTGATCAAGTTCTGGCCCGTAAATTCCGGCTGCGACCGGAAGCATATTTGAAAATTTGAAACTGGGTCGTCCTGATATCACTCAGGACGGCCCGCTTCTGGAGTTCAGGATGATTTCCGTATCCCGTGCGGTTACGCCAGAGCCGGCAGACGTGCCCTATTCCCCTGATCCGGTCGGACCGGCGGGGCGGATTGGCCTGATCACGCTGGCAACCGACTTTAATAGCGAGGATGACCTGCGCGCCATCCTGCCAGACGACGTACGCCTGTTCACCACCCGCATTGAAAACGCCAACCCGGTCACGGTCGCAAACCTGCAATCGATGGCGGCCGATCTGCCACGCGCAGCCAAAACGCTGTTGCCGGGGTACGGCGTTGATGTTGCCATTTTCGGCTGCACATCGGGCACCGCCGTGACCGGGTCGGACAAAATCGCCGAACTGATCAATCAAGGCATGCCCGGCACCAAGGTCACCAATCCGCTTCTGGCCAGTGAACTTGCCCTGCGTGCGATCGGTGCGCAAAAAATTGCCATCCTGACCCCGTATCTTGCCGATGTAACCCAGTCGGTTGCCGACGGTTTTCACCAGCGCGGGTTTGATGTTACCCGTGTGATGGGCTTTGGTCTTGATAACGACTTTGACATGACCGCCCTGCCGCCCAAGGCGCTGCTCGAAGGTGCGCTTAAGGTCGATACGCCTGATGCCGATGCGGTGTTTATTTCCTGCACCGCGATCCGGTCGGCTGAAATCATTGCTGAGGCCGAACGTCAGCTCAAAAAGCCGGTCATCACCAGCAATCAGGCCCTGATCTGGCACGCCTTGAACCTGATTGGGTACAAAAATCCGATCACAGGGTTCGGAACCCTGTTTGATCATGCCCCGCAACCAACGAACCAAGTCGAGGCCCCATGAAAGACCCCATCACATTTGCTGATGTTCTTTCTGCCCGCAAAACCATTGCGGGTCATGTGATCCACACACCCTTGCGCCCGTCTGCCGCCCTGTCTGATCGTATCGGAAGCCCGGTCTGGCTGAAATGCGAACAACAACAATATACCGGCAGCTTCAAGCTGCGCGGTGCCGCCAACGCGGTGCTGCGCCTCCGTGACGAGGAAAAGGCCAAGGGTGTCGTTGGCGTATCAACAGGCAACTATGGCCGGGCACTGGCCTTTGCCGCACGCAATGCCGGGGTGAAATCAATCATTTGCATGTCCGAACTGGTGCCGCAAAACAAGGTTGATGGCATCCGGGCACTCGGTGCCGAAGTCCGCATCATCGGCCAGTCACAGGACGAAGCCCAACACGAAGTCGACCGGCTGGTCGAACAGGATGGCATGATCATGTTGCCGCCCTTTGACCATGCCGATGTCATTGCCGGCCAAGGCACCCTTGGCCTTGAAATCGTCGAAGCCCTTCCCGACGTGGATACCTTGCTGGTCCCGCTGTCGGGCGGCGGGTTGCTTGCCGGTGTGGCGCTGGTCGCCAAATCTGTCAATCCGATGATCCGGGTTGTTGGCATCACCATGGAACGGGGCTGCGCGATGATCACAAGCCTTCAGGAAGGCAAACCGACGTCGGTCAAGGAATTGCCGACACTGGCCGACAGCCTCGGCGGCGGCATTGGTGAAAACAACCAGTACACGTTTGATATGTGCGGCGATCTGACCGACGACTTCGTGCTGGTCAACGAAGCCCAGATCGCCGATGGCATCCGCGCTGCCTACCATGATGACCAACAGGTCGTCGAAGGTGCCGGTGCCGTGGGCATTGCCGCCCTGCGTGCCGGTCTGGTCGATAATCCCGGCCGCACGGTCGTGCTGACGACGGGCTGCAATATCGACATGGACCTGCACAAACGCATTGTTGGCGGCGAAGACGTCGACCTGATGGCGGAGTAACAAACCATGCCGACAATCAGAATTCTGACCGAAACCGACCTGCGCAAGGTCATTGATCTCGATATGGATGCCATCAACTGTGTCGAAGGCGCGTTCAAGGCGCTTGCGACACAGGATGTCCGCATGCCGCCGATCCTGCGTCTGGATATTGACGAGTTTAATGGCGAGGTCGATGTCAAAACCGCCTATGTGCCGGGCATTGACAGCTTTGCCATCAAAATCAGCCCGGGCTTCTTTGACAATCCAAAACTCGGCCTGCCATCGGTCAATGGCCTGATGAACCTGTTTTCATCGAAAACCGGCCTGCTGGAGGCCGTCTTGCTCGATAACGGCTATCTGACCGATGTCCGCACCGCCGCCGCCGGTGGTGTGGCGGCCAAACATCTGGCCCGCGAAGATGCCAAACATGCCGCCATCTTTGGCGCCGGCGTGCAGGCACAGTTGCAGCTGAAGGCACTTACACTGGTGCGCGACATCACCTCGGCCACCATTTGGGCGCGCGATCTTGGCAAGGCCGAAGCCTGCGCGAAAAAGGCATCGCTTGAACTGGGCATTCCGGTGACCGCCACAACGGATGGCAAGGACGCCGCACGCAACGCGGACATCATCGTCACCACGACGCCTGCGCGCGAACCGGTTCTGATGGCCGATTGGGTCAAACCCGGAACGCATGTGACCGCGATGGGGTCCGATGCCGAACACAAAAACGAAATTGATCCTGCCCTGATCGGGCAGACCGACCTTTATGTCAGCGACAGTCAGGCACAGACACGCATCCTTGGCGAACTGCATCACGCCATTGATGCCGGTGTGGTGTCCTCTGACGCAACATTCCCCGAACTCGGCCAAATCATTGCCCAATCCTTGACCGGCAGGACAAGTGCGGGTCAGACTACGGTCTGTGATTTGACCGGAACCGGTGTGCAAGACACCGCAATCGCCACCCTCGCCCGCAGCCGCTGCGAAGCAGCATCTGCCGGAACCGAGGTCATCTCGTAACAACAAAAGGAAAATGGGTCAGCGGAGGACCTAGACCCACTAATATGATGATAATGGCAACCGTTAGGGTTGCGAAATACGAGGAAAACTCCGCAGTGCGGGTAGGCTACCCGAACAAGGAGTTTAACGCTGGAGTTCGCAACCCTAACGGTTGTCCTCCGGATTGGTCGAATTTGCACGGGCTAGTTTGTCGCAAAGCTTTGAAAGATAATGATCTTCCTGCTGCTTTGCTTCGCCTATCCGCACAAATTCGACCAACCATTGTCGTCATATTAGTGGGCCTAGGTCCTCAACCCCCGCCTTTATCTGGAGGCCTGCGATGAGCCAGGTAGAATTGAATTTCACGCGTGAGGAATATGCCGAGCGCCTGGAGAAAACCAAAAAAGCCATGGTGGAAAAGGGGCTCGATCTTTTGATCGTGACCGATCCGTCAAATATGGCCTGGCTGACCGGCTATGACGGCTGGTCGTTCTATGTCCATCAATGCGTACTGGTTCCAATCGAAGACGACCCGATCTGGTTCGGGCGTTCGCAGGATGCCAACGGGGCAAAACGCACGGTCTATATGCCGCATGACCGCATCATTCCCTATGCGGATTACTATGTGCAATCGACCACCCATCACCCGATGGACTACCTTGCCGAGGTGATTGAATATCGCGGCTGGGCATCGCGCCGTATCGGTGTGGAAATGGACAACTACTATTTCTCCGCCAAGGCTTTCCTGCAACTCCAGACCCATCTGCCAAACGCCAAGTTTTCCGATGCTACGGCCCTTGTGAACTGGCAGCGCGCGGTCAAATCCGAGACCGAGATTTTCTATATGCGGCAAGCCGCCCGCATTGTTGAAAACATGCATGAACGCATTTTCGAAATCGTCGAACCGGGTATGAAAAAGAACGAACTGGTTGCGGAAATCTTCCGTACCGGGATCGCCGGTGTTGACGGCATTGGTGGCGACTATCCGGCGATTGTGCCGCTTCTGCCATCGGGCCCGGATGCTGGTGCACCGCATCTGACCTGGGATGAAAAACCCGTTCCGGGCAATGCCGGCACCTTCTTTGAAATTGCCGGCTGTTACCGCCGCTATCATGCGCCGCTGTCGCGCACGATTTTCCTTGGTGAACCCGATCAACGTTTCCTTGATGCCGAAAGTGCCCTGATCGAAGGCCTTCAGGCCGGGCTTGAAGCCGCCAAACCGGGCAATGTCTGCGAAGATATCGCCATTGCCTTCTTTGGGGTCTTGCAGAAATTCGGCATCGAAAAAGACAGCCGCTGTGGCTATCCGATCGGGCTTTCCTATCCGCCGGACTGGGGCGAACGCACCATGAGTTTGCGCCCCGGTGACCGCACCGTTCTTGAACCGGGCATGACCTTCCACTTCATGCCGGGCCTGTGGTTCGATGACTGGGGGATCGAGATCACTGAAAGCATGATGATCACCGAAACCGGGTCGAAAACCCTGACCAGCTATCCACGACAGCTGTTTGTCAAAAACTGACCCTGAAAAACCGTTCCGCACGCCATGACATCGCGCCTTTTACGCGGGTCATGGTGTGCGTTACCCGACGCCACAGCCTGACGACGACGGTCGCGAAGTCAGGCTTTTTAAGGATACGACCATGACAAAACCATCGCCCATCAGCCCGACGATCCCGCTTGATCAGGATGGCATTCACCACGGCTTTCTGAAGCTTCCCTATTCGCGTGATGATTCCGCGTGGGGTGCCGTGATGATCCCGATCACCGTGGTCCGCAATGGCAATGGCCCCACCGCCCTTCTGACCGGCGGCAACCATGGCGACGAATATGAAGGCCTGGTATCGCTGTTCAAACTGGCAGAATCCCTGTCCGCAGGTGAAATCACCGGTCGTGTGATCATTCTGCCCGCCATGAACTATCCGGCATTTCGCAATGCATCGCGAACATCCCCGATTGATGCGGGCAACTTGAACCGGTCCTTCCCGGGCAAGCCGGATGGCACGGTCACGCAAAAGATCGCCGATTATATTTTCCGCTATCTCGTGCCCGAGGCCGATATCGTTCTTGATATCCATTCCGGCGGCAAGACGCTTGATTTCGTCCCGTTCGCAGCGGCCCACGTCCTGCCCGACAAGGAACAGGAAGCACGCTGCGTTGCCGCCATGAAGGCATTCGGTGCGCCCTATTCGATGATGATGCTCGAACTTGATGCGGTTGGCATGTTTGATACCGTGGTCGAGGAAGCTGGCAAAACCTTTGTCACCACCGAACTGGGTGGCGGCGGTTCAACCACGGCCGAACGTGTCGCGATTGCGGACCGTGGTGTGCGCAACATCCTTATTCATGCCGGTATCCTCAAGGGTGAAATTGACCCCAGCCCGACCGGAACAACCATGCTTGATATGCCCGATGACCGTTGCTTTGTCGCATCCGAGGCATCCGGCCTGTATGAGCCGTGCGTTGATCTGGGCGACATGGTCAAGGAAGGCGATCTGATCGCGCGTATTTATGATGTTGAACGCACAGGCACCCCGCCGCGCGAATATTATGCCCCGCGCGAAGGTATCGTTTCGTGCCGCCATTTCCAGGGCCTGATCAAAACGGGTGACTGTTTGATTGTGATTGCCGAGGTGCTCTGACCATGGTCCGGCTTGATGAGCTCGATCTGAAAATCCTCAAAACCCTGCAACGCGAAGGGCGCATCACCAAGGTCAAACTGGCCGAGGCGGTGAACCTTTCGCCAAGCCCGTGCTGGGAACGGCTCAAACGCCTTGAGGATCTTGGCGTTATTTCGGGGTATCACGCCCATATCAATCTGGAAAAGCTGGTCAAACCGACACTGGTCCTGACCGAAGTAACCCTGCGTCATCACCAGCATGACGACTTTCAGATTTTCGAACGCGCCGTGCAAGACATCCCCGAAATCGTCGAATGCTATGCGCTTGGCGGCGGGGTCGATTACATGCTCAAGGTGCTGTGTCATGACGTTGATGCCTATCAACGTCTGATCGACCGGCTTTTGGTGTCCAATATCGGGATCGATCGCTATTTCACCTATATCGTCACCAAAAAGGTCAAAACCACCTCAATCACCCCGATTGAAAATCTGGTCGAGCCCCCCGAACGCAAATAGCCACTTCTGCCCCTGCATCGGAGTATCATTATTGCCTGCGTCGCCACATTAATCGCTTGGAACGGATAGAAATATCACCCGCGCTATAGTTCTTTTCTTTTCTTGAAAACTGTGGCGAAATCAGCGTTCGGGTTTTACCGCACAAGGGGGGGCGGAGATGATCGCTGGCAATTGGGGGGCAAAAGCCCTGTTGATGGGCCTGTGCCTTGCCTTACAGGCCGGATGCCAGACAATTGATCCCGTGACGCCCACCACATCGTCAGTGCAGCAAAAAACATTTGTTTCCGCCGCCAAACCAGTTGCGAACATGTCCGAAACCGGCGTCATCAGCTTTGAGCTGAACACTTCCGGTGTTGGTGGATATTACGGCTGGCAACTTCAGATCGCCCGCGCGGCCAACAACGCGGGGTTCACGCCGCTTATATCGAACCAATTGTCATCGGGCCAAATGCAACGCTTTGAAGTCTGGCCCGATCAGTATGCAATCAATGTCTTTCGTCTGGGAAACCTGCAATATAGTGGCTGGATCGACGTCCACCCCGCGCAGGTCACCGTCGTCTATGCCGATTTCGGCTTGTTGTTTGACGACGTGAAAATCAACAATATTGCCACCCTTGGAATCTATCAGCAGTCAAAAAACATTCCCGTATTGCTGACCCCGGTATCATCGACATACAGCCCCGAAATCCTTCAGGATGCGGATGGCTATCGCTTTGAATATCGTGGTCCGCAATATTATGGCAAACATGTCGGCACCGGAACCGTCACGATTTCGCACGCCGCCAATGAATTTGCCACCATTCGCAATGCGACCCTCGAAGATACCGGCATATCAGGCACCCTGCAGTTTGCCGACAATCGTACGACAGATGGCACAATCGTCCGTTTGAACGGTGTCTATCAACTGGCCCCCAAAACGCGCACCATTTGGCCTGACGGTCGGGAATTTACCGGCAGCTATACTGTCTTTACACCCGGAAACGGCCTGCTACGCATGGCCGATGGAACCTCGTGGCAAGGCGCCCTGCGCAACGAACGTCCTTTTGGGGCGGGGCGTATCGTTTTCGCAACCGATGGCTGGATCGATTTACCATCGGGCGAAGACTTCCCCTATCAAACCGGGACATTTTCCTGTGGTGGTGAAACCGTTCCGACCGGTGAATGCTATTACCATGCTGGCAAAAAACTGGCTTCGGCAAAAGAACTAGCCGCGTTGATCGAACAGGACCGCCAAATTGCGCTTGCAGCTGCTGCGCAAGCGGCCGCTGAAGAAACCAGACAACCTACTGCCGAAGGTGGTTGCCGACAGGCCAGCGGAACATTTCGCGATACAACCGGCAACTCGACATTAACGCTTAGCGCCCCCGGCCAGGGCCGTGGAAATTTCGTCAGCTACACCTTTGGTGGCGCTGAAAAATACCGGTTTGAAATTGATTTTTCCTATACCACCACCCCTGACAGCATTGCCGTTACCTATGACGGTGCCGGAACCTATAGCAACGCCGCAACCGGCCAAATCCTTCAACAAACAAGCATACCCTCGGGCACTGTATCTTGCCGTTTCAACAACGATCTTTTAGTTTTTGACGGTGTCGAGTACCGCAAATAACCGGCCTCCAGCCTGCTTGAACAGTAGTAAAACTATTAAACTCTGGGGCGAAAAAATGGCAAAAGGCGGCCAAAAAGCCGCAATCACGTTGATTTTGGCCGTAAATTTGCCCGCACGTCTGCGTAACCTTTCTGTAAAAATACACGGAGGTTATGCGTGCCTGATACTGGTCACTACGAAGAGTCCAACACCACCAATACCGGTGATCGCCTGTTTCTCACAGCTTCTGTGATCGGAATTGCCGCGATCAGCTTTGGGCTTGGCGCGTTTGTGGTGCTGGCGGAAGTCCCGCCGTACCAGTCTCTGAAAAATGCCTGGCGTGCCGGAACTGCACTTTGGGAACAACGGACCAAATATACTGATGTCGAACGGCTTGATTTCTGGTCACCGGCCCGCACCGATCAAACCGGTGTCACCATCCACGACCAGGACAAGGTACAGGATGGCCTGACACTTTATTCATCGGGCGATGGTCCCCATGCGGTGCTGATCGATATGGATGGTAACATCGTCCATGAATGGCGGATGCCGTTCAGCGCCATTCACGATGAAACATCGCCGATCCCCAATCCGCAAAAAGATGAATTCATGCATTGGCATACGGCCAAGATGGCGCCGGATGGCAATCTGATTGTCCAGTATACCGCGGCTGGCGATACGCCTTATGGCTATGGCATGGCCAAGATTGACCGTAATTCAAAACCGATCTGGAAATATCTTGGCACTGCGCATCATGATTTTTCCATCGCCGATGACGGGCGCGTCTATGCGCTGACACAGGAATTCCGCTTCAACACCTATCCCAATCGCAAACAACTCAGGCCGCCGCGCCTTGATGATTTTGCCGTGATCCTGTCGCCCGATGGCAAGGAAATCAAACGCGTCTCGATCCTTGATGCGCTGATCAATTCCAACTACGCCAACATGGTTGATTTCGCCCCCTATTTCGCCAATGAAGACATCCTTCATACCAACACGATCCAGTTGATCGACGATGAAACAGCGGCGAACTTTGCCTATGGCAAGGCGGGTGACGTCGTTCTGTCCTTCCGCGATCTTGGCATCATTGCCGTGCTGGATATGGATGCAGAAAAGATCACCTGGGCGACCCGTGGGCCGTGGCTCGGCCAACATGACCCGGATGTTCTGCCCAATGGCGAAATCCTTTTGTTCGATAACCAGGGACAGTTTGCCGATCCCGATGCCGGGTTCTCGCGCATTTTGCAAATTGATCCGCAAACAAACGCCATCACCTGGCAATACAAGGGCAACGCCGATCAGAAGTTTGACAGCAACATTCGTGCTGATCAGCAACGTCTGGCCAATGGCAATACCCTGATTACGGAATCAAGTGGCGGTCGTCTGCTTGAAGTCACCGACAGCGGCGAAATCGTTTGGGAATTCCACAACCCGATCCGCCGCGATGATCCCGACAATCCCGGCAAGAAACTCGTCCCCGTCGTCTCACAGGCCGAACGCATCAGCGATGCGCGTGCCGACCTGTTTCGCACTACCGCCCCCGCCTCGAATACAGGCACCTCCAACGCAGGAGAAGCACAATGAAACCGCAAATGAACAGCTCGATAATTCCGGCATCTAATGCCAAACAATCCCAGACGTTTCTGACCATTGGCACTGTAACGCTTGCGGGCGCGATGATGCTGATTGCCTTTCCCGCCCAGGCCTATGTCGGGCCAGGTGCTGGTCTTAGCCTGCTATCCGCCTTGTGGGCGGTTTTGGCGGCAATCGTCGTTGCGGTCGGTTTTGTTTTGATGTGGCCGCTTCGCAAGATGATGCGCAAACGCAAGGCCAACCGCGCGGCAAAGCCGACGACCGCAAACGCATCAGAACATCAAAATTCCTGAATGGGCAGGCCGATGAATTCAAACCGGATGATCCGCCACGGGAATGTTTGCCACGGGACTATTTGCCATGGGATTATTTGATTGGCCCGCCCCGGCATTTGCCGCCCTTGATGACCTGATGGCCACCGCCATTGGTCCATTTGGCCGGGTGCTGATTTGGGCGTTGATCTGTGCTGGCTTTTCCATGGTTTTATATCGCCTGATCTCGCCGCAAACCCGCATCAAGCAGGTAAAGGCCGAAGTCAAGGCTGCCCAGCGCGCCATGTCCGATGACGATGGCGAGGATTTCGGGCAGGGCATGCAACTTGCCAAGGCGCAGCTTGCCAAATCCTTCAAACTGGTCGGCTTTGTCATTGGCCCGGCGGTTGTGGCATCCTTGCCTGCCCTTGCCCTGATTGTCTGGCTGGACGGGCAATACGGATATAGCTGCCCGCCGCCCGGCGAACCGGTTCAGATCGACGTAGAACCCAAGGATACCGAGATCGAACAGATCGGCGGCAATCCTGATGCGGTCACCGGCGCCTGCCCGATCGTCCAGATCCCCGGACATATCGAAGGACACAGCCATATCGTCGAGGCAGCAGCCCCCATCCCGGTCATGCATCATAAAGTCTGGTGGAACAGCCTGATCGGCAATCCGGCGGGTTATTTGCCTGATGACACCCCGGTCACGCAGCTTCGCTTTGCCCTGCAAAGTCAGGAAATCCTCTCTGCCGGTCCGGACTGGGCCCGCGGGTGGGAGCTGACATTCTTCATAAGCCTGTTGCTGGGGTCACTTGCCATCAAGAAAGGGTTTCGGATCGAATGACCAATGCGACCGCGAAACAGGCATCAAACAGCAATGCGTTTCATGTCGCTGGCTGGGATCACTGGCTAAGCGGGCTGGTATCGCGCCACCCGCAACACTGGATCCGGCTGGGCAATTTCGAAACCAGACTGGCCGCCGACGCCATTGAAGATATCCGGATCGAAAAGCCGATCTTCATCGCCGGCCTTGCCCGATCAGGCAGCACCATTTTGCTCGAAACACTGGCCGGGCACGCGGATGCGGCAACCCATCGCTATCGCGATTACCCGCCTGTTTTCACGCCCTGGCTGTGGAACCGCTTTGTCGATCTGGCGCCTGGCAAGAAAAATGTTGCGGTCGAACGCACCCATGCAGATGGCATCAATGTCACCCCCGAAAGCCCCGAAGCCTTCGAGGAAATGATCTGGATGGCCTTTTTCAACAATCTGCATGAAATCGGCAAAAGCAACGTTCTTGATGGCCATATCAGCAACCCGGCCTTTGAACAGTTTTACCGCGATCACATTCGCAAACTGATCCATGTTCGCGGCGGCCAACGCTATGTTTCCAAGGCCAATTACCTGGTCACGCGGATGGAATATCTGCTGTCGATTTTCCCCGATGCCCGGTTTGTCTTACCGGTGCGCGATCCGGTCTGGCATATCGCATCCCTGATCAAGCAGCATAAACTGTTCTGCGCGGGCGAAGCCGACAACCCGCGCGCCATCGCCCATATGCAGCGCGTCGGACATTATGAATTCGGGCTGGACCGCCGCCCAATCAATACCGGCGATTTGCACGAAACCTTCGCGATCATGAAGCTCTGGACCAATGGCGATGAGATTGAAGGCTGGGCGCGGTATTGGTCCAACCTGCATCATTATCTGGCCGACCGGATGATCGTGAACAAGGATCTGGCAAAGGCAACACTGGTCGTGCGCTACGAAGATCTGGTCGCCGATCCAGCCAAACAACTCGCATCCCTGTTTGACCATGTCGAACTTGATGATGCCCAGCCCCTGATTGATAGCGTCGCGCCGACCATTCATGCACCGGATTATTACAGGCCGAAATTCGATGATGATGAAATTGCCCTGATCCGCGATATCACAAAGATCGCCGCCAAACGCTTTGGCTATGACGCGGTATCTGTCTGATACCGCCTGATCGGACCCACGCGAACACCGCCAAATAAAAAAGCGGGACAGGATCATCATCATCCTGTCCCGCAAGTTTGCTTGCATCTTCAGGGGTTCTCCCCGTCAGATCAGTGTTTGTCTTCCTTGTGGCCCATGGCGACATGCCACATATCCCACCCGGCAAGCCCCACCGTCAGCGCCACCATCACCGCAAGGTCAAAGCGGGTGACATAGCCGACAAGAATGCCGACAAATCCGACAAGCACAGCAAAGGCCAGAAGTGCCATGGCACGGTTCAAAAGACTGTTTTCCATTATGCGTTCTCCTGACTGCTGAGATGTGATTTCAACCAGTTGGCGGTCCGCATCAAACGCGCATCATCGCCAATTCGACCAACAAGCTGCACGCCCATCGGCATCCCGCCTTCTGACCACAAAAGCGGGATGGTCACGGCGGGTGTTCCGCAGAACGTCCACAACCCGTTAAAGATCGGATTGCCGGTGGTCTGATGGTTGGCCGGGGCCGGGCCGGTGGCTGCTGGTGTGATGATCGCATCACAGCGATTGAACACTTCCTCCAACCCGGCATTCAGGACCTTGCGCCAGTCAAGGGCCGCCAGATAATCACGTGCCTTGACGTCGTTGCCCTTGTCGATGGCCTCAAGGATTTCCGGCGACAATTGATCACGGCCACGCTTTTCATAACCGTAATAATCCTTGGCCATTTCGGCAAAGTTGATCCGGGCCCGCAGGGCACTGGCATCTTCAAACGCCTTGGGCAACGGGGCCTCGAAGCATTGATCGCCCAGCATTTCGGTAATTTCACGAAACGCCATGATGGTTTCCTTGTCCGCGACCTCGTCAAATTGCGGCGGCCGGACAAAGGCAAACATCGGGGTCACCAAGGGATCGCTTTTGGCGACATCGACCAACCTTGGCGTCGGGCTTGGTTCTGTTGCCGGGTCCCCTGCGTCATATCCAAACAGGCTTTCGGCCACCATCGCCGCCCCGGTGATCGAATTGGCGAAAACACCAATTGTATCAAGGCTCGGGCTTTGGCTAAGAACGCCGGTACGGGCAATCGCGCCAAAGGTCGGCTTGAACCCGACAACCCCGCAAAACGATGCCGGTCGAATAACCGATCCACCGGTCTGCGTTCCTACGGCAAGCGGCACCATGGCGGCTGCCACCGCCGCTGCCGACCCGGCCGATGATCCACCGGGTGTATGATCCGGGTTATGCGGATTGCGCGTTTTGGACGGATGCATGAAGGCAAGTTCGGTCGACACCGTCTTGCCCATAATGATCGCACCGGCCGCCTTCAGACGCGATACCAGAACCGCGTCTTCTTGCGGTACGCGACCCTTGTCCAGGACCGTACCGTTTTCGGTCGGGATCTTTGCGGTATCAATGACGTCTTTCAGCCCCACAGGCAATCCGTGCAACGGGCCAATCGGTGCACCGGATTGCCGTCTGGCATCAAGGGCGCGGGCCTGGGCAATCGCATGATCGCTATCAAGCCATGCCCATGCCTGAACCTGTGGCTCGATCTCGGCAATACGCGCCAGGCAGGCTTCGACATATTCAACTGCGCGCACCGCCCCGCTGGCAAGGCGGTCGCGCAGTTCGACAACGTCAAGTGTCAGTAGCGGGTTGATATTACTCATCTCATCCCTCCCTTAACGTGCGCCATAGAACAGATCGGGCAAATGGAACACGATTTGCGGGAAGGCGTACATCAGAACCATGCTGACGATCACCATGAACAGGAACGGCATGATCCCCTTGAAGATATCGGTCAACAATATCCCGCTGGGCGCCACCCCTTTTAGGTAATAGGCCGACATCGCCATGGGCGGCGTCAGGAACGAGGTCTGAAGGTTCAGCGCCACAAGGATACCAAAGAACAGCGGATCGATATCAAACAGCGGCAAAAGCGGCAGGAAGATCGGAACGAAGATAATGATAATCTCCGACCATTCCAGCGGCCAGCCCAGCAGGAAGATGATCAACTGTGCCAGCAGAAGGAACTGAAGCGGTGTCAGGTCCAGACCACCGACAAACTCGGCAATCACATGTTCACCACCAAGATAAGAGAACACTGACGAGAACGTATAGGAACCGACAAACAACCAGCACACCATCGCCGAGGTCCGCACCGTCAGATAAACCGATTCACGCAGGCGATCAAAGGTCAGCGCCCGATAGGCCGCCGCCAGCAACATCCCGCCAAGCGCACCGATGGACGCCGCCTCGGTCGGGGTAGCAAGACCAAACAGGATCGATCCCAGAACCGCCAAAATCAGGAAGGCCAGCGGGAAGAACGAGGTTGCCAACATCCAAAGGACTTTCGGCAACGGCACTTCCGGAATTTCATCGCTGGTCGGACGCGGGGCTGCCTTTGGCTGCAACATTGCACGCCCCATGACGTACAAAAGATACAAGCCAACAAGGGTCAGGCCCGGCAACAGCGCCCCGGCATAAAGCCGCACGATCGACACACCCGACGCCGCGGCATAAACAATCAGCATGATCGACGGCGGGATCAGAATGCCCAGCGTCCCGCCAGCGCAAATGATGCCCGATGCAAAGCTTTTGTCGTACCGCGCCTTAAGCATCGCTGGCAGCGCCAGCATCCCCATAAGGGTTACCACCGCGCCGACAATCCCGGTTGCGGTTGCAAACAGCGCACAGGTAATCAGCGCCGCAACGCCAAGCGATCCGGGAATGTTACGCGCCGCAATATTCAGGGTGGAAAACAGCCGGTTCACGATATTGGCGCGTTCAACGATATAGCCCATGAACAGGAACAACGGCACGGCGGTCAGAACTTCGTTCGACATCACCGTGTATGTCTGGTTGATGAACAAATCGAATATTCGGTTGTTAAACGCCCCTTCGAACCACGTTATCACCGAGGTCAGGGTTTCGCTGTCCTCGGCCAGCCGGTTAAAGGCCCGCCACATGCGGCCTGCATCGAAATAAGCGTAATATCCAAACCCGATGCCAAGCGCCATCAGGGTAAAGGCAACCGGGAAACCGAGGAATACCAGTATAATAAAGATGCCCAGCATCATCAGGGCGACATGTGCGTCAATCACGTTGGCTGCTCCGTTCGGGGGCGTGTATCGCGTATGGCTCAGCGTTCTGGTTGATCTTGATCGTCATGGGATCAGTCTTCCTTGGCCACTTTTTGCTTCATCAGCAATTCTTCGGTTTCCTGAACATCATCATCGGCATTGCGCCAGTACCCTTCACGGATACACAAAATGCAGCGCATCACCTGTGCGATGCCCTGGATGAACAGAAGAATGCCGGCTGCGACAATCACTGCCTTGAATTGAAAGATCGGAACACCCGCCGGGCTGTTCACGCTTACTTCCCCATAGCCCCAAGAACGGGCGGCATATTTCCAGCCCGACAGGATGAGCGCGGTAACACCCGGGAAGAAGAAGAAGATATAAAGAACCAGATCAACCTTGGCCTGGGTTGTGGGTTTCCACAGACGATAAAGGAAATCGCCGCGGACATGCCCGCCACGAGACAGGGTATAGGCCCCACCCATCATGAACAATGTGCCATACATGATAAATGACACATCAAGCGACCATGTGGTTGGCGCATTAAATAGGTATCGCGATGCCACCTCATAGCTCATGCCAAGCGTCATGAGGATAATCAACCAGCCAAAGGCCTTGCCAAACCAGGCCGAAAGCTTGTCCGCGAATTCAATAAATCCAATCATGAAATCCTGTCCGTTCGCGTATTGACTGCTCCGCCAGCCAAAAGATCAGGCCAACGGAGCAGTCAGGATCATCAAAACACTGAAATCCGAAACAGGGATCAGAGTTTCAGTTTGCCCGGGAAGTAGTGATCATATGCGAGCTGATAATCAGGCGAGTTCATCAGTTCATAGAAGGTCACACGTTCGACCCAGGCACGCTGGCTGTCGAGAACCCGTTTCATGAACGGATCTTCTTCAAGTGTCGGGATCAGTTTGTCCCAGGCTTCAAGCTGTGCGGCCAGGATCTCTTTCGAGGTCCGGTGAACTTCTACGCCCTCATCCTGCAATTTCTGCAGATCCGAGGAATAGTTGTCCATCGCAAGCGCCGTGTTCGACGTCGACGCCGCCTCGACCGCGTGACGCAGGATCGCCTGCAGATCCGGCTCAAGGTCTTCCATCAGGGATTTGTTGAACAGGAACTCGAAGCTTTCCGATGCCTGATGGTACGAAGACAGATAGTAGTTCTTCGCAACATCCTGTGCGCCAAAGCGCATGTCAGACGACGGGTTGTTGAATTCGAACGCGTCAATCACGCCACGTTCCATCGCCGGGACAATCTCGCCCCCCGGAAGCTGTGCGACCGACATGCCCATCGACTGCAGAAGGTCTGCTGCCAGACCCACCGTGCGGTATTTGAAGCCTTCGATATCGGCAACGGTGTTGACCTGCTCCTTGAACCAGCCGAACGGCTGTGCTGGCATCGGGAAGCCAAGAAGACCAACAACATCCAGACCCATCACGTCCTGGGTCAGTTCGCGATAGAACTCTTCACCACCGCCAGCATAGAACCAGCTCAGCATGGTGGTTGCGGAACCACCAAACACCGGACCGGTCCCAAACAGCGATGCCGCCTTGTTTTTGCCGTACCAGTAAACCGGTACGGAATGGGCGATATCAATCACGCCGTCATTGACGCCATCAAGAACCTGGAAGGCAGCAACAACAGCACCCGCCGGCAGAAGGTCGATTTTCAGACGACCACCCGACATGGCTTCAACGCGGTCAACATACTGCTGGGCAAAGGTCATCCAGATGTCGGATGACGGCCAGGAAGTCTGCATCTTCAGAACCATCGGTGCCGGCTGCGCGTGGACAGCAGGTGCGGCAAACATCCCCGTTGCCGCAGCACCACCCGCCACAACCCCGGTCGCCCCTTTGGTCAGGAACGAACGACGGGATACTTCCTTGGACTTCACGTCTTCAGATTTGGTTTTCATTTCCATTTTTCCTCCCAGATATACCGTTGTTTCCCGTCCACCATTGGCGGGAAACACTCGGTAACTGTCAGCCTTCAAAAGCCCCTGATCTTGATATCCAAGATCCTTTTTGATGCGCTTGGTCCGTTCCGGGACCGCAAAAACGGCACGCATTTTGTTATTGTTAAAGACTTCAACAAACTGGACGCAGACGGTCTTCCCGCCTCCTACGCCACCCGGTCGCCGGGTTCTTTCCCCTGAAAATAAGCATCAAGGTTATCAAGTGCGCGAAACCCCATGGCATCACGCGTTTCTTCGGTAGCAGATCCTATATGTGGTAACAGAAAGACGTTATTCAACGCGCTAATCCGTTGATTTCCACCGGGTTCGGTGCAAAACACATCAAGGCCTGCTGCAAACAGCTTTCCGCTTTGAAGGGCGGCCACAAGCGCGTCCTCATCCACCAGATTGCCGCGCGCTGTATTCACAAGGATCGCGCGGTCAGGCAGCACCGCAATTGTCTTGCTGTTGATGATGCCCTTTGTTTCTGGCGTTGACGGGCAATGCAGTGACAGCACGTCGGAATGGGCAAACAGGTCTTCGACCGTCTCGTGGAAAATTGCGCCCTTGGCCAGATGATCGGGCAGTGGCTTGCGGTTGTGGTAATGGACTTCCATGCCAAATCCGCGTGCCCGTTCGGCCGCGACCTGACCAACCCGGCCCATGCCCAGAACACCAAACCGCTTGCCGGTGACCTGACGCCCGACCATGAAGGCCGGCGACCAGAAATCCCACTTGCCGGCCCGCACCATCGCATCGCCCTCGGCCCCGCGCCGCGCAGCACCCAGCATGCACAGCATGGCAATCTCGGCCGTGGCATCCGACAGCACATCGGGCGTGTTGGTCACGACAATCCCGGCATCCTTGGCCGCAGCCAGATCAACGTGATCCACCCCGACCGAATGATTGGCAATAATCTTGAGGCTTTTGGGCAGTTCGGCAATGACATCAGCAGAAAAATGCTCGGAATGGCACGGCAGGACAGCATCGACCTGCTGGCACTTTTCAATGAGCTCCTCACGCGTGAACACGCGATCTTCGGCATTGGTCAGAACCTGATAGTCCCGCGCGGCGCGTGCCTGTACGGCATCACGCAATCGTCGCGTTATCAGAAGCTTTGGCTTCTCGGGCATGCGGACGCTCCCGGTGATTTCCCTGAAAGTAGTCTTATTTTTTATGATCTTAGGGTCAGTACCCACTAATTTGGGTCGAATGGTTCACCGGATTTGTGCGGATACGCGGAGCAAAACCGCAGGAAGATATACATCTTTCAAGGTTTTACGACAAAGTAGCCCGTGCAAATCCGGTGAATCCGAAGGACAGACGTTATATTTGCAAACTCCGACGTCAAACCCCTTGACCGGCATGCCAGCCGCCCGGCGGGCTTTTCCTTGTATTTCACAAATATAACGTCTGCCATTCGAATCAAATTAATGGGCACTGACCCTAAGGAAACACCTTTACGGAAAATCCAGCAATAGGGGATCAACCAAGAGGCAAGTCTTTTTCACTTCGTGGAAAACCACAAGGTGCGCGAAAGCCATAATATTCACGCCATTGGATATTCAAGCCATTGATTTCAAACCCTAAAATTCAGAACAGCCCGTTATTTTTGAGTTGACCCAGAAACAAACAATGTAAAGCAGTTCACATCTTCCGTTTCACCGGCCGCAAAATCTCCACCAAAACAAAAAAAGAGCCGCAACCAATAAGGCTGCGGCTCAATGCCGACAGAGCGCCGGACGGGAAGAACACGTTTCAATGGTGAATTCGCGCACACGGAAATCCCCAGATTTCCCGATTGCGCAAAATGATCACATTTTGACCCAAACGGCCCCGTCCCGGCCGGAGCGCACGACGGCTTCGACAAATTTCATGCCCTCAAGACCTTCCTTGACGCCAGGCACCAACATGGCGGCGGCATCAGCCTTTCCATTGGTCAGATGCGCAACCAACTGATCGGCGAAATCGGTATAAAGGTTTGCAAAGCCCTCAAGATACCCTTCCGGATGCCCCGGCGGCACGCGCACACCATGAAGACCTTCGGCTCCGATGCCAGCCCCGCCGCGGGTCAGCAATTCCGGACGCCCGTCAAGCGGGCGGAAATGCATGTGGTTTGGATGTTCCTGCGCCCATTCAAGGCCGCCCTTGTCACCATAAATTCGCAGGCGAAGGCCGTTTTCATGGCCAATTGCCACCTGGCTTGCCCACAGCATGCCGCGCGCACCATTTTCATAGCGCATCAGGATCTGCACATTGTCATCAAGCTTGCGACCCGGAACGATGGCATCGACATCGGCACAAAGTTCACTCGGCGTCATGCCAGACACAAAGTTCGCAAGGTTATGCGCATGGGTGCCGATATCGCCAAGTGCGCCGCCCATCCCGGCCTTGCCCGGATCTGCGCGCCAGTTGGCCTGCTTGTTATCGGTATCTTCGACCTTGGTTGCCATCCAGCCTTGCGGATATTCGACCTGCACCAGCCGGATATTGCCAAGCTTGCCATCCGCCACCATCTGGCGCGCCTCGCGCACCATCGGATAGGCGGTGTAGTTGTGGGTCAAGGCAAACAGAAGGCCGGTTTCCTTGACCTTGGCCGCGATCTTTTCGGCCTCATCAACGGTCATGCAAAGCGGCTTGTCACAAATCACGTGAATACCGGCATCCAGCATCGCCATCGCGGCCGGGAAATGCAGGTGGTTGGGTGTGACAATCGCGCAGACATCAATGCCGTCTTCGCGCGCGGCTTCCTGTTTGGCCATGTCTTCAAAACTGGCATAGCTGCGGTCACTATCGATAAACAGTTCTGCCGCCGAGGCCGCCGCGACATCGGGCTTGGATGAAAGCGCACCTGCCACCAGTTCATAGCGATCATCCAGTCGTGCCGCGATGCGATGAACGGCCCCGATGAAGGCCCCCTGCCCGCCGCCAACCATGCCCAGGCGCAACCGACGGCCAAGCGATGTTTGTTTGCTCATATCTGCCTCCAAAGTCGAAATGGACGAGTATTGCCCGTGATGCTGCTAGTCGATGCCAAGGATGCGGCGATTTGCCGCCTCGTCCGTGCCACCGTCGGCAAAGTCATCAAAGGCTTTCTCTGTCACACGAATGATGTGGTTTTTTATGAATTCGGCCCCTTCACGGGCACCGTCTTCGGGATGTTTGAGCGCGCATTCCCATTCGAGCACAGCCCACCCATCAAAATCAATCGCCGCAAGCTTCGAGAAGATCGCACCAAAGTCAACCTGCCCGTCGCCAAGCGATCTGAACCGGCCCGCCCGATTAACCCAGCCCTGATATCCGGAATAGACACCCTGTCGGCCGGTTGGATTGAACTCGGCATCCTTGACGTGGAACATGCGGATGCGATCAGCGTAAATATCGATGAAATCTAGGTAATCAAGCTGCTGCAGCACGAAGTGGCTCGGATCATACAGGATGTTGGCGCGCGGATGATTTTTCACCCGTTCCAAAAACATCTCGAACGTCGCCCCGTCAAACAGGTCCTCGCCGGGATGGATTTCATAGCAAACATCAACACCCGCCTCGTCGGCGGCATTGAGGATCGGTGTCCAGCGCTTGGCAAGTTCCTCAAACGCGGTTTCGATCAATCCGGCCGGGCGTTGCGGCCACGGATAAACAAACGGCCAGGCCAGTGCGCCGGAAAATGTTGCATGGGCGTTGATTCCCATATGTTGCGAAGCCTTGATCGCGGCCTTGACCTGTTTGACGGCCCATTCCTGACGCGCTTTTGGATTGCCGCGGACTTCGGGGACGGCAAAACCGTCAAACATCTCGTCATAGGCGGGATGAACCGCCACAAGCTGGCCCTGAAGATGGGTTGAAAGTTCGGTCACCTGCACGCCGTGCCCGGCAAGTTTGCCGATCACTTCATCACAGTAATCCTTGCTTTCGGCGGCCTTTTCGACATCGAACAGGCGCTTGTCCCAGCTTGGAATCTGAACACCTTTATAGCCGAGTGACGCCGCCCAGCGACCAATCGCGTCAAGACTGTCGAACGGGGCTTCGTCGCCGGCAAATTGCGCCAGAAAGATCGCCGGTCCCTTAAGCGTTTTCATCTCAGACCTCTTTAACTGCGTTCTGGTGGAAATCAGTGGAAATCGGGCTGCGGCGGGCGGCGACCGCCCGACGCAAGAGTGCATGTCCCAACCAAAGTTCGTTTAGAACGGGCTGTCCGGGAAATAGAAGTTCTCGGCATTTTCCTGGGTAACAACGGTCGCACCCAGGATATAGCGACCTTCAACCGGCGCATTCGACGTGAACTTCATAACGGTCACGTCCATCGCAGTTGCGATCATTGCCGGCGGATACAGAACATCAATCGGGGTCAGTTCATCACCATCCATCACGCGTTTGATGATGTCTTTCATGCCAGCACCGCCAACGATGAACATCTCGTCCGTACGATCGGCCTGTTTGACGGCTTCGATCACGCCAAGCGCGATGTCGTCATCCTGTGCCCAGACCGCGTTGATTTCCGGGAAGCGTGACAGGAAGTCCTGCATCACTTCATAGCCGTCATCACGGTTCCAGTTGGCATGTTTCATATCAAGAATTTCGATATTCGAACCCTCAAGCGCCTCGACAAACGCGTCCACACGCTCGGTATCGATCGTGGTCGGAATGCCGCGCAGAACAACGATCTTGCCTTCGTCATTAAGGCGTTCACGGATGTATTCGCCCGAAACACGGCCAAGTTCCGGGTTGTTGCCCGCAACATAGACGTCTTCGATGCCCGGAAGCGAAAGACCACGGTCAACCACGGTGACAAACTTGCCCGCCTGTTTGACCTGCTGGACCGGAACGGTCAGCGGATCAGATTCAAACGGCAAGACGACCAGGGCATCGATATTCTGAACCGACACCAGATCTTCAAGGTCGTTGGCCTGTTCGGTTGCACCATTCGCGCTGACCACAATGACATCGATATTGGGATGGGTTGCCTCAATACGCTTTTCAGCCTGTTCGGCATGCCAGTTCAGGCCACCTGCCCAACCATGGGTCGCTGCCGGGATCGAAACCCCGATCTTGATCTTTTCCTGTGCGATTGCACCGCTCGATGCCAAACCAAGGCCCAGAACACAGGCGGCCCCCAGATATTTTGTAAACGTTTTCATCAACGTTTCCTCCTGATCAAAAAAATGATGCGTTTTCACATTCTTCCCGGACGTTGATCGCCGGTTATTTGCTCTTTTTGCGTCGCCAGTCCCCGCGCTGCAGGAATACCGCAACGATGATGATCAGACCCTGAACTGCTCCGTTCAGATAGTTGCTGATCGCATCCGTCAAATTCAGAATATTGCCAATCGTGGTCAGCATGATCGCGCCGATCACCGTGCCCCAGATCCGGCCATAGCCACCCTTAAGCATCGTGCCACCAATGATCACGGCAGCAATCGCTTCAAGTTCCCAAAGCACCCCGGTCGAGCTTGAGGCAGACCCAAGACGCGGCACATAAATGATGGTCGCAACCGATACGCACAGCCCCTGAATGACATAGGTCAGGGTCTTCACACGGTCGACATGGATTGCCGAATACCGCGCAACCTGCTCGTTTGAGCCAATCGCAAAGCATTTCCGCCCGAACGGCGTCATGTTAAGCAGTACATAGCCCGCAACCGCCACGGCAAAGAACACAAGCACCGGCACTGGAATGCCCAGAATGTCGCCGTAATAGACCGGGCGATAAACACCGCGCACATCAAAATCAAGCGACAGGGTCCCGCCATCGGCCATATAGGTCACAAGCGACCGGTAAATCCCCATGGTGCCCAGTGTGACAATAAACGCTTCGATCTTGCCCTTGGTGCTGACCAGGCCATTAACGGCACCCGCCGCAATCCCCAGCAAGACTGACAACACCACACCGATCAAAACCGTCTCAATCCCGGCACCCAGCGTTGCAACAAGCGTGTTCATCACAACAATCATGGCACCCGAAATAAACGCCGCCATGGAGCCCACCGAAAGATCAATGCCGCCCGCGGTGATCACAAAGGTCGCACCCACCGCGATGATGCCGATAAAGGCCGCACGGGTGAAAATGTTCGAAAGGTTGCCGCCGCTCAGGAACGCGTCATTAATACCCGTTCCCAGAACAAACAGGCCAACGAGGGCCAAAAACGGACCCAAGGCTTTGAAATCGATATTGAAACCACTCGAAGTCGAAGCTTCAGAGCGCTCAAGGCTACTCATGAACAGACACTCCCTGCTTGCCTGAAATTCCTGTCGCGTGCCGCATGATTTCATGCTCGTTGCGGTCGTTTCCTTCGAGAATGCCGGTGATACGGCCCGCCGCCATGACCGCGATGCGATCAGACAGGCCAAGCATTTCCGGCATTTCAGACGACAGGAGAATGACGGATTTACCGCGTTTGGTAAGATCGCCGATGAAATGATAAATCTGGCTTTTGGTGCCGATATCGATGCCGCGTGTCGGCTCGTCGATGATCACGACTTCCGGGTCGGTTTCCATGACCTTCGCCAGCAGAAGCTTTTGCTGATTGCCGCCGGAAAAATCACCGACCTTGGTTTTCGGATCGGCCGCGCGAATGTCAAAGGCCTCAATTGCGCTTTCAAGGGCGGCTTCTTCGGCCTTGCGGTCGATAATGAAGGTCCCGAATTTTTCAAGCGCCAGCAAAGTCAGGTTGGGCCGCATATCCATATTCAGCAACAACCCGCTGCCCTTGCGATCCTTGGTCAGATAGGCAATGCCGCATTTCTTGGCATCCTGCAGACTGTTGATTGGGACAATCTTGCCATTGCGCGCTATATCGCCAGATGTCCGGTCTCGCAGACCAATGATGGCCTCCATCAAGGCTGTCCGCCCGGCCCCGACAATCCCTGCAAAGCCCAGAACTTCACCGCGCCGCAAATCAAAACTGGCATCACGCACCTGCCCGTCAACCGATACATTGCGGACAGACATGGCAACATCATGGGCCTCAACCGGCGCGCGGTCGGGGAACATCTGTTTGATGTCCCGCCCGACCATCAGGCGCGCCATGTCGTCTTTTTCAACCTCGGCCACCGGCTCGGTCGTGATCAGGCGCCCGTCGCGCAGAACCGTCACCCGGTCGGCAATCGCCTTGATCTCGTCCAGCTTGTGGGAAATGTAAAGGATCGCGACACCCTGTTCACGCAGGCGTCGGATCTGATCAAACAGGATATCAACCTCGCGCCCGGTCAGAACGGCGGTTGGCTCATCAAGGATCAGAATATCGGCATTTTTCGAAAGCGCCTTGGCAATTTCGACCATCTGACGGTCCGAAACCGCAAGATCCTTGATGCGTGTGCGCGGATCGACATCGCATTGCAATTGATCCAGAAGCTTTTTGGCTTCCGCGCGCATCGCCGCCTTGTCAAGGAACCAGCCCCGCTTGATCTCGCGGCCAAGGAAAATGTTCTCTTCGACGGTCAGTTGCTCGGCCAGGTTCAGTTCCTGATGGATCAGGATGACACCATGATTTTCGGCAACTTCACTGTCTTCAAAGGTGACCGCAGTCTGATCAAGACTAAGCGCGCCACTGGTCGGCTGATGATAGCCAGACAGGATTTTCACTAACGTCGATTTGCCCGCACCATTTTCGCCCAAAAGCGCATGCACTTCCCCCGCATGCAGATCGATGGAAACATCGAAAAGCACCTGTGCCGGACCAAATGACTTGCAAATCTCCCGACCGGACAGCCGCACGCGCGCCTGCTGATCGGGATTAACGGCGTGAACAGCCGCATCCGTCATGAATATATCCTCCCTAGCGTCGCATTTTTTGCGATCAACTCTTGATTAGGGTCAGGACCCGCTAATTTGATTTGGATGGCAGACGTTATATCTGTGAAATCCAAGGAACAGCCCGCCGGTCGGGTCGCCATCCCGACCAAGGGATATGACGCCGGAGTTCGCAGATATAACGTCTGTCCTTCGGATTGACCGGATTTGCACGGCCTACTTTGTCGAAAAACCTTGAAAGATGCATATCTTCCTGCGGTTTTCCTCCGCGTATCCGCACAAATCCGGTCAACCATCTAAACCAAATTAGTGGGCCCTGACCCTAGCTCTATGTAAACGTTTTCATTTTCGATGTAAACCTTTACATTTTGCTCGGAGTGATCAAAATCACCTGCCAATCCGGGCGTCGAATGCCGCTGGACAGCCTGCAACCGGCGGAGTAGGAAGAAGAATGACTGAAAAAATCGCGACGATTGAAGATGTTGCCCGCCAGGCAGGGGTGTCTATTGCCACCGTAAGCCGGGCCTTGCACAAACCCAATGTGGTTTCCGAAACCACACGCGAAAGAGTGCAAACAGCCATCGCCGCGACCGGTTACACCGCCAATGTCATGGCCCGGAACCTGCGTCTGAACCGTTCGGGGATGATTCTTTTGCTGGTGCCCGATATCGGAAACCCTTTCTTTTCGGCGATTCTGTCGGGCATTGAAAAGGGTGCCAGTCAGGCGGGCTATAACGTCCTGATTGGCGACACCCAAAACGATCCCGAACGCGAAGCAACCTATGCCGCCTATCTGCGCAGCAATCAGGCCGATGCGATGATCCTGCTCAATGGCAGGCTTCCGGCACCGCTTGCCAAGGCCCCGGCAAACGCCACACCGCCGGTGGTGATTGCCTGCGAACGCATTCCGGGATGTGCCTTGCCAACCGTCATCATTGATAATGACGAGGCATCCTTTGTTGCGACCAACCATCTGATTGATCTCGGCCATACCCGCATCGCCCATGTCAGTGGCCCGACGGGCAATATCCTGACCACGGACCGGGTGACCGGATATCGCCGCGCCCTGAAATCAGCCGGCATCACCAACGAGCCAGGCCTGATTTATCGCGGCGATTTTTCCATCGATTCCGGCATTGCCGCCGGCCGTGCCCTTTTGGCCGATCCAAAGACCCGACCAACGGCGGTATGCTGCGCCAGTGATGGCATGGCGATCGGGGTGATTGTGGCTGCCAAGGAAGTCGGGCTTCGTATCCCGCACGACCTCTCGGTTGTCGGTTTTGACGATATTCCGCATGCCGCGGCCTATGACCCGCCGATCACCACCGTGCGCCAGCCCCGCCGCCGTCTGGGCGAACAGGCGATTGCCCTGCTTCTCGATCGGCTGGGATCAAAAACACCGCCATCGCACGGCGAAACCGGACCGGTGATCATCCCGACCGAACTGATCGTTCGCCAAAGTACCGGCCCCTGCCCCGGTTAGCGGCCCCTCTTAGGCAACTCTAATCTTAGGCATCTTCAATCTCAGGCACTGGCAATCTTTTGCCACTCGCCCATGACGGAACGCGCGTTTCCTTCATGATCCTCGCCGGATTTGGCGATTTCAGAGGCAAAAATTTCAAACCGGATACCATTGGGATCGCGCATAAATAACCGGCGCGACTTGCCGTCATCTTCGCTATGATAGACCACCTTGTGCTGGAACAGGTGGTTTTGCCAGGAAATCACATCGCGCGGGGCAGCACAGCGCAACCCGATATGAAACACATCATCGGGCATGTTTGGATCATCCGGATAAGGCCCGGTATCGGCCGGCCAGTCAAAGAAGGACAGGCGCGTGCCATCGGGCAGCGCATAGGTAATCAGCAAATAATCGGATTTCCACGACGGGCTATAGCCACTTTCCGCGTGAACCAGTGTTGCGCCCACCACTTTGGAATAAAAATGGTCGGTCGCCTCAAGATCGCGGGTCGGGAACGCAAGATGGTCGACACTTACAGGTGCAGGTGACATGGGGCCTCCTCCGTCTGAATGTATCCGTGTTACGGGCGCGACAACATGATGGTAATCATGAATGCGCCCCATGATCAACAGATGGGGCAATGGCCCTTCGAAATCAATGCGATTGCCCCTTGATCAAACCGTCATGAAACCACAACATGCACAGAGGCGCGAAATCGCCTAATAAAGGCGACATTGCAGTATTGACCGCCCCTGCCCCCGCTGCTATTGGGACGCAGCAAAACGCATTTGGCAAACCCGAAGGATGGAGGCATCTGATGAATGAATACAGTTTATCTGTCTCCGTCTATTGGATGACGCACCGTCAGGCTGACCACTAGAAAAGCCGGTTGCCCCCACCAATTTGGTGATTTTGCCCAAACCCGGAACCTGACAGCGTGATCGCGCGTTCCGAGTTCACCCGCATTCCCCGTGACATAGTTGTAGAGAGCCGTCCATGCCCGCAACGCCCTATTATCTGATCGACAAGTCCAAGCTTAAAAGCAACATGGAAAAGATCGCCTATGTGCGCGAACATTCCGGTGCCAAGGCGTTGCTTGCCCTTAAATGCTTTGCGACCTGGTCGGTGTTTGACTTCATGTCGGACTATATGGACGGCACCACGTCTTCGTCGCTCTATGAAGTCAAGCTGGGCCGCCAGAAATTTGGCAAGGAAACCCACGCCTATAGTGTCGCCTATTCCGACGATGAAATCGGCGAAGTCATCGAGAATGCCGACAAGATCATCTTCAATTCCATCAGCCAGCTGACCCGCTTTGCCGATCAGGCATCGGGCATTGTGCGTGGTTTGCGCCTGAACCCGCAGGTCTCGACCTCAAGCTTCGATCTGGCCGATCCGGCGCGTCCGTTCTCGCGTCTGGGCGAATGGGACGTCGCCAAGGTCGAAGCGGTGATGGACCGCATTTCCGGCTTCATGATCCACAATAACTGCGAAAATGCCGACTTTGATCTGTTTGATCAGATGCTGGGCAATATCGAGGAAAAGTTTGGCTCGCTTCTCGCGCGCGTTGAATGGGTCAGCCTCGGCGGCGGCATCCACTTCACCGGTGATAACTACCCGCTTGATAAATTCTGTGCCCGGCTCAAGGCATTCTCCGAGAAATTCGGTGTGCAGGTCTATCTTGAACCCGGCGAAGCATCGATCACCAAAAGCACCACCCTTGAGGTCACCGTGCTTGATACGCTGTTTAACGGCAAAAACCTTGCCATCGTCGATAGCTCGATCGAGGCGCACATGCTTGATCTTCTGATCTATCGCGAAAATGCCAAGGTCCTGCCGAACACGGGCGATCATTCCTACATGATTTGCGGCAAGTCCTGCCTTGCCGGCGACGTATTTGGCGAATTTGATTTCGAAAACGAGATCAAGGTCGGCGACCGTATCTCCATTCAGGATGCGGCCGGCTACACCATGGTGAAAAAGAACTGGTTTAACGGGGTCGGCATGCCGTCCATCGTGATCCGGGAACTCGACGGAACAGAGCGCGTTGTGCGTGAGTTCAGTTTTGACGACTACGTTTCGAGCCTTTCGTAAAACACGAAAGCGCAGTTTTCATAGCGAACCGGGGAAGTATTTCCCCACCTCTCAAAACAGGGGAGTTTTTGGCCCGACATGAAAAAGAATGTTCTGATTATCGGCGCAGGTGGCGTCGCCCAGGTCGTTGCACATAAATGCGCACAGCATAATGACGTGCTTGGCGATATTCATATCGCATCGCGCACGGCATCAAAGTGCCAGTCCATCATCGACAGCATCCACGAAAAGAAAAACCTTAAGAACCCAGGCGTTCTTGAAGGTCACGCCCTGGATGCGACCGACGTTGATGCCACTGCGGCCCTGATCGAAAAAACCGGCGTTAAAATCGTCATTAATGTCGGCTCTGCCTTTATCAACATGCCGGTCATGTCGGCCTGCATCAAAACCGGTGTCGCCTATCTCGATACCGCCATCCATGAAGAGCAGGACAAAATCTGCGAAACCCCGCCATGGTATGCCAACTATGAATGGAAACGCCGTGCCGAGTGCGAGGCGGCTGGCGTTACCGCCATTCTTGGCGTCGGCTTCGATCCGGGTGTTGTGAACGCCTATGCCAAACTGGCGGTCGAAGATTACTTCGATAAAATTGACTCGATCGACATCATCGACATCAATGCCGGCAGCCACGGCAAATACTTTGCCACCAACTTCGACCCGGAAATCAACTTCCGCGAATTCACCGGCACGGTCTATTCCTGGCAGGACAGCAAATGGCAGTCCAACAAGATGTTCGAGATCAAAAAGATCTGGGACATGCCGGTTGTCGGCGAAAGCCAGACCTTCATGACCGGCCATGACGAGGTCCATTCCCTGTCCCAGAACCTTGACGTGCCGAACGTCCGCTTCTGGATGGGCTTTGGCGATCACTACGTCAATGTCTTCACGGTCCTCAATAACATCGGCCTTCTGTCCGAAAAACCGGTCACCACCGCCGAGGGCCTCGAAGTCGTGCCGCTCAAGGTCGTCAAGGCCTGCCTGCCAGATCCAAGCTCCTTGGCACCGGACTATACCGGCAAGACCTGCATCGGCGATCTGGTCAAGGGTACGAAGGACGGCAAGGAAACCGAAGTCCTGATCTATAACGTGGCGGACCATAAGGACGCCTACAATGAAGTCGGAAGTCAGGGCATTTCCTACACCGCTGGTGTTCCGCCCGTCGCGGCTGCGATGCTGATCGCAACGGGTGAGTGGGATGTGAAAAAGATGGCAAACGTCGAAGAACTGCCATCCAAACCGTTCCTGAATTTGCTCAACGGCATGGGTCTCCCGACCCGCATCAAGGACGCCAATGGCGACCGTGCGCTCGACTTCTCCTAAGCGCACCTCACAAATACAAACGAAATGGCGGGCGCACATTGCCCGCCATTTTGCGTTTTTGATAACGTCGTCATTCCCGCGAAGGCGGGAATCCCCCGCATTCGAACCGCTATGGATTCCAGATCTCAGCCGCGAATGACGATGCGCAACACCCGCGCCTCACGCACTTCGCCACCGCACGATCACCCCGCACATCACCAGCACCGATCCAAGCCCGGCCACGGCGGCAAAGCCGAACCCGGCATAAATCGGGCCCATGATCATCGGTCCGGCAAACACCGCCGAATAGGTCACCGCACTATTAAGCCCCATCACCGCCCCGCGCGCCTCAGCGGCCTGTTGGTTTAACGAAACAACCAGCCCGTTAAGGCCAAGCTGATTAAGCATCCCCCAAACAGCGGTTCCGGCCATCGCAACGACCTGACTTTGCAGGGTCAATCCCCAGGTGGCGTAGCTTGTCGCAATCGCGATCAACACCAGACACAAATACCCACGGGTAATTTTGGGCGATATCACACCCAAAACAAATCCCATGACGCCAAACCCCACGCCATAGGCCATAACAAACATACCGCTGCCCTGTGCTGACAGGTCAAAGGCCGTGCGTACACCCACCCCGAAAAATGCAAAACAGCCGTAAAACGCGGTCATATAAACCAGCATCACCGCCAGCAATTGCCACACACCGGGCAGCCGGAATGCCCGCAAGGGCGATGTCCGCGTGCTCATCCCGCCGCGCACATCCGACAGCAACATCACCAGAATACCAGCCACCAGCACCGACAAACCGGCCATCAGGAAATAAACCATCCGCCAGCCCAGATGCTCGGTGACAAACGCCGCGGCGGGCACCGCCACCACCAGGGACAACGCCCACCCGGTCAGCACCACACCAAGCCGCGCGGCCTCGCGCCCCTTGGGGGCCGTGGCGGTGACCGTGGCATAGGATCCCGGCAACAACACACCAACGGCCACCCCGGCCAGCGCCTGCGACAGACACAGCCAAACCCAATGCTGACTGAGCCCGCTTGAAACTTGCGCCACCGCCAAAAGAAGTGCCGCACATCCCAACACACGCCCGACCGACATCCGGTCAATCATCCCGGCCAGGGTCAGCGCCGACACCGCCGTCGCCGCCCCGAACGCCGAAATCGCCCAGGCCACATGATAGGGCTGCGTCGAAAGCCCGCCTGCCACTTCTGACAGGATCGGGCTTAAAACAAATGAATTGGCCCCGACAAGCAACACCGCCCCAAGCAGGGCCAGAACCTTCACTTGCGCAATGGCATTCGGATTAATCTCGGCATTTTGGTCTGTCATCATGCCATGTGATATGATTTGCCCTGTTTTAGGCAAGGAAATTCAATACTTAGCAGATAAAATCGAGCTCCGCTCAGTAACGGAACCGTCCCTGACCAGATCGCCGATGATGGCATCACGCACCGTCTTGGATAAAGCAACGGCGCGAGTCACTTCCCAAAACGCCAAAACACACCACACCACGCGCGGCAAAATAAAGGTTTGCGCCGCAAAATCCGGCGCGCGCCGAATTCTATACCTTTGGTTGATGAATTTGCGCAGAAGGCTTGGCGTGCATGAATTACACGCGATTTCACCCCACCCTTGCGGGTAGCGTCAACCCGCTGCCGCGTTGCAAAATAAATCGTTCAAAATCAACTATTTGACAACCGAAAGCGGTTTCGGATAGCGTTTCCCTGTTCCGAAAGCGGTTTCGGAGCACCAAACACCGTCAAAAAGGCGGTGAAAAGCACAAGACTCAGGGAGGTTCCGTGCCGCGCGTTCGGAAGCAAAACGAAACCATGTCGATTGCCCGGCTGGCCAAACATCTTGGTTTGTCCGAGGGAACTGTTTCGCGCGCGCTCAACAATTACCCCGACATCGCCGAAAAAACCGTCGCCCGTGTCCGCAAGGCCGCCGATGAGCTGGGCTATCGCCCCTCGACCACCGCACGGCGTCTTGCCCGTGGCGTGGTGGAAACCATCGGCTTTGTCCTGCCCGCCCGCGACGGTCATCAGATTGATCCGTTTCTGGCCGAAATTCTCGACGGGCTTGCCACCGAACTGGCCCTGTCTGACTGGGATTTGCTGGTTTCCGCCGTCCCTGATGGTCATGACGAGGTCGAAGTCATGGACCGCCTGATCCAATCGGGCAAGGTCAGCGGCTTTGTTGTTGCCCGCACTAAACGCCATGATCCGCGCATCGATTTCCTGCGCACATCCCACATCCCGTTTGTCGCCCAAGGTCGCACCGAAAACTGCGACGATTACGCATGGCTTGATATCGACAATGAAAAGGCCTTTGTCGATGCGGTGAATTATCTGGTCGGCCTCGGCCATCGCAAGATCGCCTATCTCGGCGGCGATCCCGAGCTTAATTACGCCTGGCAACGGCGCGCGGGCTATCTTGCCGCGACCAAGGCCAAGGGCTGCGATATCGCGCCGGGCTACATGCATGACGGCATCACCAACGAACTTGCCGCCCGCGAAGCCGTTTTGGAAATTCTCAAACTCCCCGATCATCCGACCGCCATTCTGTGTGTCACCGATGCGGTTGCCATCGGCGCCATCCATGCGCTGGCCCATGCCGGTATAGATGTCGGATCGGAAATGTCCGTGATTGGTTTTGATGGCCTGCCGATGGGCGAGGCCATCCATCCCGGCCTGACCACCATGAGCCAGGCCAGCTATCATATCGGCCGTGAAGTCGGCCGGATCGTTGTTGCCCAGGCAAATAAGTCAAACAAGGCAAATTCGCCTGCATCCGAATTTTCCCAAATTCTGTGGGAAGCATCGCTGACCGTCCGTGGGTCAGCCAACCCGCCAGCACTGAAGCTGGCCGCCAATGCCAAGGGAGGCATCTCATGAAAACAAGGTTTACGCGTGCTTTAACGCTTGCTGCCGCTGGTCTGCTGGTTTCCACCAGCATCGCCAGTGCGCAACTGCGGTTCTGGACCACCGAAGAACAACCCGAACGCCTGGCCAAGCAAGAAGAAATGGCCAAGGAATTCGAAGCCAAAACCGGCACCTCTGTGGAAGTCATTCCGGTCACTGAAACCGAACTTGGCACGCGTGCCACCGCCGCCTACGCCGCCGGTGACTTGCCAGACGTCATTTACCTGACCCTGCAATATGTCCTGCCCTGGTCCGAGGCCGGCATCCTCGATACCGAAGCCAACAACGAAGTCGTCAACCAGCTGGGCAAGGATACCTTCGCCCCAGCCGCACTCAGCATGGCTGATTTCGACGGCGAAGTTGCAGCAGTCCCCTCTGATGGCTGGACCCAGATGGTGCTTTATCGCAAGGACCTGTTTGACGAGGCCGGCCTTGAGGCCCCCAACACCTACGCCAATATCGTCAAGGCCATCGAAGCCCTGCACAATCCGCCTGAAATGTATGGCTTTGTCGCCGCGACCAAGATCGACGAAAACTTCATGAGCCAGGTGCTCGAACACGTCTTCCTGGCAAACGGCGCAACCCCGGTGGCCGCCGATGGCTCGGTCGGCTTTGACAAGGCAAAACTGATCGAGGCGCTTGAGTTTTATAAAAAACTCGCCGATGCATCGCCCCCCGGTGATCTGTACTGGAAACAGTCGCGCGAGGTTTACTTCGCGGGCAAAGCAGCGATGATCATCTGGTCGCCCTTCATCCTTGATGAACTGGCAGGCCTTCGCGACAGCGCCCCGCCCACCATCAATAATGACCCGACCTCGGGCGAGCTCGCCTCGAAAACCGGTGTTGTCACCCGCCTGATGGGCCCGTCCAACCCGAATGGGGCCGCCTGGGGTGACATTCGCTATTTCGGCATTACCAACGATGCCGATACCGACCCGGCCGAGGAATTTGTCAAATTCTCGCTCGGTGAAGGTTACACCAGCACGCTTTCCATCGCACCCGAAGGCAAATTCCCTGTCCGTCATGGCACCGCCGACAATCCCGATGAATTTGTCAAGGCATGGGCTACGCTTCCGGTTGGTGTGGATCGCAAAAAGCCGCTGTCCGAACTTTATGACCCGGCCGTCATCACCGATATCGTATCCGGTCTTGAAACCGCAAACCGTTGGGGTGTTGCCGAAGGTCAGCTGGCAAAGGCATCGCGCATCATCAACAGTCAGGTCATCAATCGCCGTGTGCGCGAATTCATCGATGGCGAACGTGATGCCGATGCAACTGCTGATCTGATCAACGAAGAAGTCAGCAACATCGAATAAGCGATCTTGATCCGGGGCGCAGATTATCACCGCGCCCCGGATTTCCGATTTTCACAACGGATTTCAAGACGATGGCCCCTTCCAACTCAACCGCTCAATCCCCGGCAACCACCACGCCGCGCAAAGGCAAACTGGGCCCGATGGCCCGGCGCGAAGCACGGCTTGCCCTTTGGATGCTGGCCCCGACATTTCTCATTGTCATGGGCATTGTCCTGTTTCCGTTGCTGGCCAATTTCTGGATTTCGGTCAAGCCGGTCACACTATCGGATTTGCGCCCGCCAACTCCGGTGGTGTCCGAACGGGTCCGGGGCGATTTTGACATCGCCGGGCAGGAATTTGAAATCCAGTACCGTCTGCGCAATTCATCGCGCGACGGCAATATCACCGACGTCGTCCTGACCGATACTTTGCCCGCGGGCATTACAGTCATTGATCCGGGGGATGTCTGTACGGTCGCGGGGGCCGAGGTCCGCTGCGCCCTTGAAGGCCTTCCGGCTGGCGAACGTACCCGTCTTAAAATGACGGCTGTGTCGGATGAAAGCTTTGCCGCCAATCCGGTTTCCCCGCGCGATAGCGAACCCACCGTTACCGGCACGTCGGACAACATCCTGACCAACAGTGAATTCACGCTCGATAACTTCGCGCGGATATTTGATTCCCACGAATTCTGGTCGGTGCTGTGGGTGACGATTGCCTATACGGTCTTTGGCACTTTGGGCGCACTGGTTTTGGGCCTGTTTGCCGCACAAATGCTCAACAAACCCTTTGCTGGCCGCTCGATCATTCGTGGGCTTTTCCTGTTTCCCTATGTCGCACCCGTGATCGCGGTCGCCTTCACCTGGGTCATCCTGCTTGATCCCTTCAACGGCACCTTCAATGCCATCTTGCAGCGCATGAACCTTGCCGACGAAGGCATAAACTTCTTTGGTCAACGCGACATTCCCATTGATGTTTTCGGGCTCACCATCGATTTCCCGCTGGCCTTGGCAACCGTGATTGCCTTTGAAGCCTGGCGTTATTTCCCGCTGTCCTTCCTGTTCATTCTGGCCCGGATGCAGTCGATTTCATCTGATATGTACGAGGCCGCCGAGGTCGATGGCGCCACGCCCTTGCAACAGTTCTGGCACATATCCCTGCCGCAACTTCTGGGGATTTTGTCGACCCTTTTCCTGCTGCGCTTCATTTGGACGTTTAACAAGTTCGACGACATCTTCCTGCTGACCGGCGGGGCGGCAGGTACGCGCACACTCACGGTCGATGTCTATGAACAGGGCTTTGCCCTGTCCAACCTCGGCGCCGGGGCGGCGGTGGCGGTGGCCATCTTCATCCTGCTTCTGGTGTTTGCCGTGTTCTATTTCAAATTCGTCCACCGGGAGGATTCGTAATGCGTATCGGTACGGGTCTTCTTCTCGGTCTGCTGACCGGCTTGCTTTGGGGCACGATTGCCGTTGCCCTCACCGGCATTTCATTGACCCTGATCACCGGCCTTCCGGCAACGCCGATCATTTCGGCAGGTGCGCTTGGCGGGGCAGTCAATGCCGCCATCATCCTGCTGCGCCCGCCCGCAGATCGCACACCGGGGCTTTATCTGGTCGCCTTTGCTGCCGTGATCATAACCATGATGCTGGTCTCCTTTGGCGCACCGTTCAGCCTGGCCTTCTCTGAAAGTTCGCTTATTCAGGCCTTCGGCGTCGGGCTGATCGCGCTTGCCGTGACCTTTGCCAACCGCGCGGTCCTGATCGACATTCAGTCGGGCATGCTCAAACGGTATGCGATTGATCTGGTGATTGTCCGAACCCTTAAGGGCTTTGGCTTTGTATTCTTTAGCGTGATCGTCATCCTGCCCTTCTATGTGATGGTGATGACCAGTCTTAAGAACCAGCAGGATCTGTTCCTGAACCCGCTGGATCTGTCGATTGACCTGACACAGGGTGCCGCCAGCCTGTTTGACAGCTATGTCGAACTGTTCACCAAGTTCAATTTTGGCCGCTTCCTTTTGATTTCGACCATCGTGTCGGTTTGCACCGTTCTGATCACGCTGGCCTTTTCGATCCCCGGGGCCTATGCGGTGGCGCGTTTGAAATTCCCCGGACAGACGGTGCTTTCAAGCTCGATCCTGCTGATCTATCTCGTGCCGATGATCGTTCTGGTCATCCCGCTTTATGCAGTGTTCAGTCAACTTGGCCTGCGCAATACGGTGGTTGGCCTTCTGATCGTCTATCCGGCCACCACGGTCCCGGTGGCCCTTTATATGCTTCAGGGATACTTCCGCGGCCTTCCGGCCGAACTGGAAGAAGCCGGTTTGATGGATGGTTTGTCGCGCTTTGGCGTGATCTGGAAAATCACCCTGCCACTCGCCTTGCCAGCCCTCGCATCGGTGTCGCTTTATGTCTTCATGATCGCCTGGAACGAGTTCCTGTTTGCCTTCATGTTCCTCGATGATCCCGACATCTTCACCCTGTCGCGCGGCGTGGTGTCGCTCAATTCATCCGAAGTCCCACGCCAACATCTGATGGCCGGTGCGGTGATCGCAACAGTGCCGATCCTGGTCATCTTCCTGTGGTTTGAACGCTTCCTTGTGCAGGGCCTGACCGCCGGGAGTGTCAAAGGATGAGTCAGATGAGCCAAGCAAGCCTTTCACTCGATCAGCTTACGGGTACCAACAGACGTGCGGCCGACATCCTGCTTGGCAATGATCGCGGCGGCTATACTGTGCCAAGTGCCAAGCTCTATCCGTTCCAGTGGAACTGGGATAGTGCGTTGGTTGCCCTTGGCTTTTCCGTCTTTGATCCCGATCGTGCCTGGCAGGAAGTCGAAAGCCTGCTTTCCGCGCAATGGGACAACGGCATGGTGCCGCACATCATTTTCTGGAAAGAGGAAAAAAGCTACTTCCCCGGTCCGGAACAGTGGGGCACGACCGACATCGCCAAAAGCCCGCCAACCTCGGGCATTACCCAACCACCCGTTGCGGCAACCGTCATCGAACGGCTTCTGGCCGAAGATATCGATGCCCATCGCGACCGGGCGGCAAAACTTCTGCCCAAACTTGATCGCTGGCATCAATGGTTTCTCGATGCCCGTGACCCGGATGGCCGCGGTGTGGTTGCCATCATGCATCCGTGGGAAAGTGGCCGCGATAATCTGCCCGATTGGGATCGCCCGCTGTCGTTCATCGATACGGCGGGGGTTGGCACCTATCACCGCCGTGATACCGATATCGTCAACGAAGACGAACGTCCGAAAAACAACGACTATGATCACTATATGGCGCTGGTCAAATTCGGACGCGATTGCAACTGGAACACCGACCACATCGCGCGATCCTGCCCGTTCTGGGTCGCTGAACCGGGCATGAATGCCATCCTGCGCCGGGCTGAACGCGACCTGATCAATATGGCAAGGCTTCTGGGGCAGGACGACATTGCCGCCCGCGCCACCGCCCGCCTTGCCCGTCTTGATGCCGGGTTTGAGTTGCTTTGGTCCGAAACGGTTGGCGGCTATGTCACGCTTGATCTTAGGCGCGATGAACGTGCAACCGGCCTGACATCAGGAAGCTGGCTTGCAATGTTTGCCGGGCCTGTCGAACCGGCGCGTACGACCAAGATGGCGGCAACCCTGACCCACTGGCTATCACAGGTCAAACACGGGGTTCCAAGTTTTGATCCCGCTCATGAACTGTTTGATTCCATCCGTTATTGGCGCGGCCCGGTTTGGGCCATGATCAACTGGATGATCGCCACCGGATTGATCGAACATGGCGAAACCGATCTTGCCGATCGCATCCGGCGTGACACGCAGGCGCTTATCGACCAATCCGATTTTCGTGAATATTTCTGCCCGGTGACCGGCCGTGGTGGCGGGGGCACGGATTTTTCGTGGACGGCATCGATGTCGCTTTACTGGGCGGCCCGTCCCGAAACGTTGCCCATCCCCGCACACCTTTCCCAATCAACCGCACCAACCGGCACCGCAGATCAGGAGAACACATAAAATGGGCCAGATCGAACTTAAAGGCATCCGCAAATCATTTGGCGGGATTGATGTCATCAAGGGTATTGATCTTCAGATCGATGAAGGTGAACTGGTGATTTTCGTCGGGCCCTCCGGCTGTGGCAAATCGACATTGCTGCGCCTGATTTCCGGTCTTGTCGAAGCATCCGATGGCCAGATCCTGATTGATGGCGATGACGTCACCGGCAAACCGCCGGCGGAGCGCGAACTTTCGATGGTGTTTCAGTCCTATGCGCTCTATCCGCACAAATCCGTGCGTGAAAATATGGGCTTTGCCCTGACCGTTGCGGGCATGCCAAAGGCCGAAATCACCCAAAAGGTCGATGAAGCCGCCGCAACGCTCAAACTCGAAGACTATCTTGATCGCAAACCCAAGGCGCTGTCTGGTGGCCAGCGCCAGCGTGTGGCGATTGGCCGGGCGATTGTTCGCGAACCGCGCGCCTTCCTGTTTGACGAACCGCTCTCCAACCTTGATGCGGCACTGCGCGTTGAAATGCGTCTTGAAATCGCCCGCCTGCATCAAAAACTCGGCGCCACCATGGTCTATGTCACCCACGACCAGGTCGAGGCCATGACACTTGCCGACAAGATCGTTGTCTTGCAGGCCGGCCAGATCGAACAGATCGGAACGCCGCTGGAACTGTATCGCCATCCCGGTAACCTGTTTGTCGCGCAATTCATCGGCTCACCGAAAATGAATGTGGTCGACTGCACCGGGTCGGGTACACAACTCACCTTTGGCAATGGCAACACATCCGATATCGCCCGCAATGCAGAAGGTGCCACCAAGATGGGCATTCGCCCCGAACATATGGCGCTTTGTAATGCCGGTGACGCGGGTGATACCACCAAGGCCATCCTGACCGGCCAGATCGATGTCATGGAACATCTCGGCTCCGACAGCTTCGCCTATGTCAATGTCCCCGATGTTGGCCTGTTCACCGTGCGCATCGTCGGTCATTCCGACGCCAAGGAAGGCGACATGGTCGGCCTGCATTTCGCATCCGGCGATGTGCATCTTTTCGACGCATCGGAAAAAACCATCCCGGCATGACAATACGCCATGCCGGTTTTTCGGATTTGGGCGTCACTTTAAATCCTCATACAATTAAAATGACGATAAAATGACGCCCGATATCGGGTTTTGGCCTGCTGTCTGATTTTTCATTAATATTGAATAATCGGCCTGATTATTCATTTTAATCGAATAACCCAAAAGCCGCTTTTGACGCTATTTCAGCGACCCCAGAACCGCCAGACTTTCATAGCGTTTGATATAGGGTTCATGAAAAACCCGCTCGACAAATGCGCTGTATTCTTCCATGTCGCTGACCTGGATGCGCAGCACAAAATCATGCGCTCCGGTGACATGATGACACTGCACAACCTCAGGCATTCTGCCGAATTCCTCGCGCATCAGCATATACCGATCCGGGCGATCACGCTCCATGGTCAGAAGCACGATCACCATCATCTTCTTGCCAAACACCTTGGGCGACACGATCGCAACGTCGCGCTCAATCACCCCGGTTTCACGCAGGCGCTGCACCCGGCGCAAACAGGCCGCCGATGAAAGACCAACTTTCGCGGACAGCTCATTACCTGTTAAGCGACTGTTTTCCTGCAACAATTCCAGCAGGCGATAGTCAAATTTATCGAGTTCCGCCAAGGTCCAATATCCCAAACGACGCTGTAACAACCTTCGGATAAACATGACCGAAGCAGCCCGCGAAAGAAAATCGTTTTTACAGATTCTTTGCGAAAATCTCGCACGGATTTGCGAAGTTTGCGCGCCGTTTCACATAAGCCAGACGTAAATTGTTTGTGGGTCCGAAGGAAACTTTGTCCCCTTATTAGCAAACAAACTAGCGAGCCAGCATCATGCCAGCACAGTTTACAAATGGATCCCTCGTCGCCACCACCAATGTCGCGCCGGTATCAGGCGTAACCATCTGGCGCTGGCTCGTCCTTTTCCCGCGCAAATGGGCACAGGCCTACAAGGTCGCCCGTGATGCGGAAATGCTTCGCAACGCCCCGCGCGAAGTGCTTGAAGACATCGGCATTGCCCGCAAAGACGTCGCGTTCGTCTGCGAACATGGCCACCTGCCGAGATAACGACCTCTCTCATTAACGGTCATCAGGCGCCTCACCTGACGGACCAGCTAGAAAAGCCTGTCGGTGTCCCATGCACTGGCAGGCTTTTTGTTTTGATCACTTTTTCCTCTCCGACGTCCCGCGCCATCGTCCTTAAATCCCTTGGCAGACTGCCTGTATAGCCCCGCAGCCAGCCGGGAGATCGCCATCACATCTGCACCAAATAACGTATTCCGGGCGTTTACCGCTTGGTTACCTGCCCCCACGCGATGATCAGGCATAACAAGCCAAAAGAGAGAGATGAGGCGGTCATGCAATATCAGCTTAAGATCAATGGAGAATCCCGTACCGTTGATGTCGAACCGGGCACACCGCTGCTTTGGGTTCTGCGCGACGAACTGCAACTTACCGGCACCAAGTTTGGTTGCGGCGTTGCCTATTGCGGTGCCTGCACCGTGCATGTCGACGGTTACCCGACCCGTTCCTGCCAGACCTTTGTCGAGGATGCGGTCGATAGCGAAATCACCACCATCGAAGGTGCAACCGACAAGGTCGCCAAGGCGGTTCAGGCCGCATGGCAGGAAAAAGATGTCGTGCAGTGCGGCTGGTGCCAGTCCGGTCAGATCATGTCGGCCATCGGCCTTCTGACCGAAAACCCCAATCCGACCGATGAGGAAATCAAGGATTACATGTACGGCAATGCCTGCCGCTGTGTGACCTATGTCCGCATCAACGAAGCCATCAAGCTCGCATCTGAAAAGCTGGAGGCCTAAGCCATGAACATCAACGTATCCCGTCGCGGCTTCCTTAAGGGATCGGCCGCTGGCGCCACAGCCCTTTTCGTCGGTGTGAATGCCAAGGGTGTTCTGGCCGCCGGAAGCTCGGTCACTGCCAATACCGACCTGAACCCGTTTGTCAAAATTGATGCCGATGGCGTTGTCACGGTCATCATCAAACATTTCGAAATGGGTCAGGGAACGACCACCGGCCTGACCACCCTCGTCGCCGAAGAAATCGATGCCAACTGGGACAATGTCAAAACCGATTTCGCACCGGCCGATGATGTCCGCTACAAGAACCTGTTCTTTGGCGCGCAGGGGACCGGTGGTTCGACCTCGATTGCCAATTCATTCATGCAGTACCGCGAAGCTGGTGCTGCCGCGCGCGATCTGCTTGTCCGTGCCGCAGCCCAAAGCTGGGGTGTAGATGCATCGGCCATCTCTGTTGAGAACGGCGTCATTTCATCGGGGGACAATTCCGGTCACTTTGGCGAATTCGTTGCGATCGCAGCAACCCTTGACGCCGTTGAAAAGCCGACGATCAAAACCCCGGATCAGTTCAAGCTGATCGGCAACGAAAAACTCCACCGCAAGGACAATCACGGCAAGACCACGGGGACCGCGATCTTTGCCATGGATGTCAATCTGCCCGGCATGATCTATGCCGCGATCATGCACAGCCCGAAATTCGGTGGCACTGTTGTTTCCTTCGATGACAGCGCGGCAAAGGATGTCGGTGGTTTCATCGCCGCACAGGTCCTGCCAAACAAGGCGGGTGTGGTTGCCTTTGGCAAAAACACCTGGTCGGCATTCCAGGCGCGTGATGCGCTTTCGGTTGAATGGGACTTCAGCGTTGCAGAAACCCGCAGCACCGATGCCCTGATCGCGGCCCATCAGGCCCTGCTTGATGAAAAGCCGGAATTCGAAATCGGCCACGAAATCACGACCGAGAATGTCGCACCCTTGATCGAAGGTGCGTCAAAAACCATCGAGGCTGACTTCACCTTCCCGTATCTGGCGCATGCGTCAATGGAATCGCTTAACTGCACGATTGAGCCAACCGATTTTGGTGTGCGTGTCCATGACGGTTGTCAGTTCCCGACCATCACCCGTCCGACGGTTGCGGCGATCCTTGGGCTTAAGCCCGAACAGGTCGAAATCAAGACGCTTTATGCCGGTGGTTCGTTTGGCCGTCGTGCCAACCCAACTGCGGATTACAATGCCGAGGCCGCTATGGCCTTTGCCGTGTCGGGCAAGAAAGTCCCGGTCAAACTGGTCTGGAGCCGCGAAGACGACATGAAAGGCGGCTATTACCGCGCCATGTCAGCACACCGGGCAAAGATTGGTCTGGATGCGGATGGCAAGATCGTCGGATGGGACCATCGCCTTGCGATCAAGTCGATCATGAAAGGCACAAGCTTTGAGGGCATGATGGTCCGTGACGGGGTTGATGCGACCTCTGTCGAAGGCGTTTCCGAAAGCCTTTATGCCATCCCGAACCAGGCCATCGGCCTGACGGATTTCCATAACCCGGTGCCGGTTCTTTGGTGGCGTTCGGTGGGACATACCCACACCGCCTATGCCATGGAAACCCTGATGGATATGGTCGCAGCCGAAAGCGGTCAGGACCCGATCGAACTGCGTCTGGCCATGCTGGACGCAACACAGCCGAACCAGGCCCGCATGATTGAAGCCATCAAGCATGTGCGTGAAATTTCCGGATGGAAAGAAGGCGACAAGCGCGGCTTTGCCTGCCACTTCTCGTTCAATACCTGTGTCGCGGTTGTGGCGGATGTCTCGGTCGATGACACCAGCGTACATGTAAACAAGCTGTTCATGGCGGTTGAATGCGGTGTGGCTGTAAACCCCGATGTCATTCGCGCACAGATGGAAGGCGGCGCAGGCTACGGCCTGACAGCGATCTTGCGCAATCAGATCACCCTGACCGACGGTGAAGTCGATCAGTACAACTTCCCGGATTACGAATTGCTTCGTAATCCCGAAATGCCCGAAGTCGAGGTCGCCATCGTTCCATCAAACGGTGCACCGACCGGTGTTGGCGAACCGGGTCTGCCCCCAACCGGGCCGGCCGTTGCCAATGCGATCTTTGCGCAAACCGGCAAGCGGATCCTGGATCTTCCCATGACCAAGGCTGGTTTCGACTTCGTGTAAGAGATAACTGCTCGGGGGATCATTTTTCCCCCATCCCCCACCCCGTGGTTTCCCGGGCAGTTACCCTTTTGCTGAAAGGGCGAGGAATATGACCAATCAACTTTCTGCAATGCTTGGCACCTGGCAGGAAAACCGCGACAGCACTGAATGGGTGCTGGGAACGGTTTATCGCACCGAGGGATCTGCTTATCGCAAGGCCGGTGCCATGATGCTGATCAACGGTCACGGGCAACAGTTTGGACTGATAAGTGGCGGCTGCCTTGAGGCCGACATTATCCGCAATGCGCGCCGGGCCATGGTGACCGGAAAACCTGTCATGTTGACCTATGACGGCACTGACGAAGATGATCTGTCATTCAAACTTGGCGTGGGATGCGGCGGCACGGTCTATATCATGCTCCAGCCACTTGGCTCCGCGAATGATCTGGGCCTGGGCGATCTGTATGAAGCCCTGCAAAAACGTCAAAGCGGCCTCTATTTCCAGAAAATTGACGCGGTCGAAGGCTATTTCGAGGCTGGCGTGCTTTATGGGCAATGCCCGGCCCATATCGAAAACCGTGAAGACGGCAATTGGCTGGTGACACCGATCCAGCCTGAACCCCATGTTCTTGTGGTGGGGGGTGGCCTTGATGCCCGCCCGGTGATTGGCATTGCCCATCAGATGGGCTGGCAAACAACGCTGGTCGATCCACGCCCGGCAAATGCCCGGGCTGAGCATTTCCCGACGGCGGGCACAATCCTGCGCAAGATTGATGGTGATTTGGCGACCTATGTGACCGATCACAAAGTCGATGCGGTTATTCTGATGGCCCATAGTGTTAGCATTGATGCCGCGGCCCTTGCGGTGCTTTGTGATGCACCGATCAAACATCTGTCCGCCCTTGGTCCACCCCATCGGTTTCGCGATGTTTTGAACGAAGCTGGCATTTCGCGGAATGATCTGGCATTTGATATTTCAAGTCCGGCGGGTCTCGACATCGGCGGACAACTTCCTGAAAGCATTGCTCTTTCGATGTTGTCAGGCATTCATGCCGCCCTGTTCAAGCAATCAGCGGCCCCGGCTTTGGCACAAGCCGCCGAATAATGCGACCTTGATGATGACGCCATGCACAGCCATCCCGAAACCGAAACTGGCCACGCTTCTTCTGGCAGCCGGGGAAAGTGCGCGCTTTGGCGGGCGTAAGCAGCTTGCCGATATCAATGGCAAACCCATGATCGAACATGCGCTTGATGCCCTGTCAGGGATGCCGAAGTCGGACACCTTTGTGGTTCTTGGTGCCTATGGCGATGAAATCGCGCCGCGTCTTAAAAGTGGCGTAACGATTATCAGCAATGAACACTGGGCCACGGGGATGGGAAGCTCGATTGCGTGCGGCATGACGAAAATCGCGACCAACGGCGGATATGATGGCGTTTTGATAGCCCTGTGTGATCAGGTCAATCTGACCAGCGAGGATTACACCCGATTGATCACAGCCTTTGACGGCAAACAGATTGTCGCAACCCGACACCAAGATGGGCTGGGCGTGCCTGCCATTTTCCCAAAATCTGTCTTTGATGATTTGCAAAGCCTTGCCGGGCCGATTGGCGCGCGCAAAATCATCGACAGACATGCCGATAAGGTGATGGCCGTATCAATTGTAAATGCCGCACTTGATATCGATACCCAAGATGATCTGAAGCAAGTGACAGACTAACTTATGTGCCAAACAGGGCAACGGGGTGTTTCCTGCTGACCCGTCAGCTGAATTGCGGCATGCTTGCATGTCTTGAAAAACGAGATGACGTGAATGAAAGCAACCGCCCACATCATGGTCCTTTTGGTCGAGGACAATATGGATATCGCCGCCACCGTCAGTGACTATCTGACGATTGAAGGCGTTGAATGCGACCATGCCTATGATGGTGAAACCGCCTATCAGATGGCGCTGACCGGCGAATATGACGTCATCCTGCTTGATCTGATGTTGCCATTCCGTGATGGCATCAGCATCTGCAAGGCACTGCGCGACGAAGGGGTGGACACCCCGGTTCTTATGTTGACCGCGCGCGATACACTTGATGACAAGATCGAAGGTTTCCAGGCCGGGGCGGATGATTATCTGGTCAAACCGTTTGAGCTTGAAGAGCTTCTTTTGCGCACGCGCGTTCTATCGCGTCGACGCAGTGGCGAGGTCAGGCGTTTCTCGCTTGGTGACCTGCTTATTGATTTTGAAAACCGTTCCGTGGTGCGGGCTGGCCAGAATATCAGTGTATCGCCAACGGGTTGGACCATTTTGGAAGTTCTGGCGCAAAACAGTCCGCAGGTTGTAACCCGTTCTCGTTTGTCGATGGCACTCTGGCAAGGCGATCCACCTGATACCAATGCGCTGAAGACACATCTTTACAAATTGCGTCATCGGATCGACAAACCGTTTGAGCAAAATCTGATTCACACCATTCCGGGCCAGGGCGTGGCCCTTCGCGAGTAGCCGCTATGAGCACATGTTGCGCACCCAAGACCCGATCCTTTTCCCGCTTTGTGCGCAATTACGTGCTGCTGGGTCTGGTGATTACGCTCGTGCTTTATACGGTGGTCGTCAATTTTTACATGCTGTATGGCAAGTGGATGGTGGCGTCCTTCCAGCTTCAGGTCATTGCCGAACAATATGACAATGAACTGGCCGAAAACCCCGAAGCCGCCTTGCCCAAGGGTTTCAATATTGAAACCTTCACCGGGTTTGATCAGCTGCCGGCAGAATTGCGCGCGCATGCAACGCCAGACGATCTTGAGATTGGCGAGCTTTTCTATATCAACACCGACAAATATGCCGCCGAAGAAAACCCCGAAAACCCGGTCTTTCTGGTCTTCCCCTATCAGCTGCGCAATGGGGATGACATCCTGATCCTGCAGACCTATCACGCCGGGGATGAAGACAGCATCTATTTCGTGCGCCTGCACAAGCTGGCCCTGCTGTCGATCCCGTTTGCCATGGCGGTGGTCGGCATCTTTGCCTGGTTCCTGTGGGTGATTGGCAAACGTCTGACCAAGCCATCCGAGAACCTTCAGAACTGGGCCAACAATCTGACGGCAGATAACCTGCGCGAACCGATCCCGGATTTCGGGTTTGAAGAGCTTAATGACGTTGCCCACGAACTGCATCGATCGGTTGATCAGATCGACAAATTTGTTGCCCGTGAACGTGAATTCCTCCGTCAGGCCAGCCACGAGCTGCGCACGCCCGTTACCATTGTTTCGGGCAATGTCGAACTTCTGGAAAAAAGCCCGCTTAACGCAACGCAGGCACGCGTCATGGCCCGCATCAAACGCGCCAACCGCAACATGCAGCAATTGCTTGAAACGCTGTTGTGGCTGGGCCGTGACAATGCACCGCTTGGCCAAACCGAAACGATTAACATCAGCGCCTTCATCGAACAGGAAATCAGTGATCTTTCCTATCTGATGGAAGGCAAGCACGTTACCTGCACATTTGAACCTGACAGCCGCGAAACCGAGATCGCGACCTCGCGCGCGGCACTGATGATTGTGGTGTCCAACTTGATCCGAAATGCGTTCCAGCACACGCCAAAGGGCGAGGTCAAGATCACGCTTTCCGGCACACAGATCTGCGTTGAAAACGCCATCCTGACCTGCAATGGTCAATGCGCGATGCCACAGGGCGAAGGCATTGGCCTGCAACTCGTCCGGCGTATTTGTGAACGTCTTGACTGGACCTGCACGCTTACGCATCTGCCCAATGGCGGCATGTCGGTTTGCCTCGATCCGGGCGCCGCAACATTGGTTAAACCTGAACCCGAACTGGTCTAAACAAACAGGTTATTGCCAAATCTGTTATCGAAAAAACCGCGACAAGCGTTTTGCTATCACCTATCGTGATGCCATCATGGCATTCACCATTCGACAGCTTCAGTATTTCGTCGCCGTGGCCGAACAGGGAACTGTATCGGGGGCGGCGCATATTCTGTCGATTTCGCAATCGGCCGTGACCGAGGCGATCAAGGAACTTGAAGCCGATCTGGGTGTTGCGCTGTTTGATCGTCATTCGCGCGGGCTTAACATCACCCATAACGGCCATCAGTTCCTGCGCCATGCCACGACCATCCTTGCCAATGTCTCAGACGCCAAACAGGCGTTTGAGGAAACCGCACAAACCCAAAAGGGCGAATTGCATCTGGGCGTAACATCGCTGGTCGCGGGTTATGTGCTGTCTGATATTCTGGCACGCTATCGCCGTGCCTATCCGCAGATCACGGTAAGTGCGACCGAGGATAATGGCGACTACCTTGAACACCTTCTGATCGGTGGCGAGATTGATGTTGCCGTCATGGTGATTTCCAACCTTCGGGATCGTCTTGCATTGCAATCTGAAATTCTTGAAGTTTCACCCTATCGGCTGTGGCTGCCGCTGGGACATAAACTTGCCACCGCACAAAGCATCACGCTTGATGATGTCACATCCGAGCCGCTGATCATGCTGACCATCGACGAGATCGAGGAAGCAACAGGGAAGTTGCTGGGCGCGCTTGGTACCCGCCCCCGTGTTGCCTTCCGCACAAGGTCGGTTGAGGCGGTACGAAGCCTTGTTGCCACCGGGGCCGGATTGTCGCTTTTGCCTGATCTGGTCTATCGCCCCTGGTCGCTTGAGGGCGACCGGATTGAAAGCCGCGATGTATCGGGTACGCTTCCAATGGTTCAGGTTGGCGTTGTCTGGCGAAAAGGCTCCCCCTTGTCCCAGGCGGCGCGTGATTTTATCGGTCTCGCACAGGCCCATCGCGCCACCCGCCTGCGTTAAACACGCAGATATCATCACCAGCGAAATAAGAAAATCGTCGTGTAACAGGCCGTTACGCTGCGCCGCAACAGATATCGGAAAATCCGATAACGTATTTCTGATAAATGAAATTGTGAATGCTCCAGATCGGCGTAGGCTTGCCGTCGGGAAATAAAAGTCACGCGAACTGACGTCCTGCAACTGGGAGACATCACAATGAAATCACTATTGAAATCGGGCACGTCCGTAATGGTCGTGCTTGCCTTTGCCGCCAGTCAGGCGGCTGCCGCTGACATGATGACCGAACTTGGCACACCGGAAGGGGCTGTAAATATCGTTGCCTGGCCGGGCTATATCGAGCGTGGCGAAACGGATGCCAATTTTGACTGGGTGACGTCCTTTGAAAAGGAAACCGGCTGTGCGGTAAATGTCAAAACCGCCAATACATCCGATGAAATGGTCGCCCTGATGAACGAAGGCGGCTTTGATCTTGTCACCGCATCGGGCGATGCGTCGCTGCGCATGATTGCCGGCAAACGCGTTCAGCCGATCAATACCGACCTGATCCCAAGCTGGAACACCGTCGATGACCGTCTGAAAAGCGCGCCATGGCACACGGTTGACGGCGTACATTACGGCACACCCTATCAGTGGGGTCCGAACGTTTTGATGTACAATACCGACGCCTTCGCCGAAGTACCGAAAAGCTGGAACGTCGTGTTCGAGGAAATGACCCTTGCTGATGGCAAATCGAACAAGGGTCGCGTTCAGGCCTATGACGGACCGATCCACATCGCCGACGCCGCGCAATATCTGATGGCGCACAACCCCGAACTTGGTATCAAAAGCCCGTATGAGCTGAATGCCGATCAATATGCCGCCGCCCTTGATCTGCTGCGCGGGCAGCGTGAACTGGTGTCACGTTATTGGCATGATGCCTTCATCCAAATGGATGATTTCAAGAACGAAGGCGTGGTTGCATCCGGTTCCTGGCCGTTCCAGGTCAACCTTCTGAAATCCGAAGGCCTTCCGATTGCATCGACCATCCCCGAAGAAGGGGTTACCGGCTGGGCTGATACCACCATGCTCCATGCCGAGGCCGAAAACCCGACCTGTGCCTATCTCTGGATGGAGCATTCCCTGTCTCCGAAAGTTCAAGGCGACCTTGCGGCATGGTTTGGTTCCAACCCGGCTGTTCCGGCAGCCTGCACCGGCAATGCCCTGTTGGGCGATGAAGGTTGCGCCACCAACGGCTTTGATGATTTCGACCGTGTCAGCTTCTGGCAGACCCCGGTTTCGAAATGCGAAAGCCAGGGTGAATGCGTGCCTTATTATCGTTGGGTTTCCGACTATATCGGCGTGATTGGCGGCCGCTAAGCAATCCTGCGATCAGGTTCCCCACCCTTATGAACCTGATCGGGCAAGGGGATGCGCATGGCGAGTTGTCACACCCGGCACGAAATGCGCACCCCATTCTGATCGGCGGCAATGTCACGGTACTTCCGGGCTCCGGGGGACCCGGCAGGTGTCATTGCCGCTGATCAACCGCCAAGCCAAATGCATCACACCCGCCACCATTCCTTACGAAACGAAATCCGACTTATGTGCGGGTTTCAAACAACTGGTTGACCCATGACGACTGCAGTTTCCTTCGCAAAGGTTTCAAGACATTTCGGCGCGGTCCGCGCTGTGGATAATGTCGACCTGTCGATTGCCGAGGGCGAATTTTTCGCCATGCTCGGCCCGTCAGGATCAGGCAAAACCACCTGTCTGCGCCTTATTGCCGGGTTTGAACAACCCACCAGCGGCCATATCGAGATTTTCGGCACCACCGTCGAACATGTGCCGCCCTATCGCCGCAACGTGAACACGGTGTTTCAGGACTATGCCCTGTTCCCGCACATGAACATCATCGACAATGTCGCCTATGGCCTGATGATCCGCGGCATGAACAAAACCGATCGTCATGCGGCTGCCAACGAGGCACTCGAACTGGTTGCCCTGCCGAGTTACGGCGAACGCCGCCCGGGCCAACTTTCCGGTGGTCAGCGCCAGCGCGTGGCGCTTGCCCGCGCGCTCGTCAACAAACCCAAGGTGCTGTTGCTTGACGAGCCGCTTGGCGCGCTGGACCTCAAACTGCGCGAACAGATGCAGGAAGAACTCAAAATCCTGCAACGCAAACTTGGCATCACCTTTGTTTTCGTCACCCATGATCAGGGTGAGGCCCTTTCGATGGCGGATCGGGTCGCGGTTTTCAACGACGGCAAAATCCAGCAGATCGGAAGCCCGCAAGACATCTATCAACGCCCGCAAAGCCGCTTTGTCGCCGATTTCGTTGGCTCCTCGAATGTGCTTGAACCGGGTTTTGTCAAACAGCTGACCGGGAAGGAAAGCTATGCCAGCCTGCGACCCGAAGCGATCCGCATCGTTTCCGCCGATGGACATAGCGCGACCGTCACCGGCAGCAGTTATCTTGGTGGCACCACCCGCATCAGCCTTGCACTTGGCGATATGCGGATCGGTGCGCTGATCCCGGCCGATCAGGCCGTGCCAGAGAACGGCACCACGGTTCAAATCAGCTGGCAGGAAAATGACCTGCACCTGATGGAGGGGGCGCAATGACCGCCACCACCGCCACAAGCGCCTCCAATGCTACGACGGTTCAAAACGAAAGTGCTGTTCTGCCGGGACAGGGCGGGATCACCGGCGCCTTGTCGGACAAGTTCTGGCGCAATCCGAAACTTCTTCTGATCCTGATGCTGACACCGCCTGCCCTTTGGCTTGGTATCATCTATCTCGGATCATTGTTTGCCTTACTCGCGCAAAGCTTTTTCTCGATCGATGAATTTTCCGGCATGGTTCAATATGAACTGACGCTGAAAACCTATGGTGAACTGTTCCGCCCCGCCAATCTCGACATCATCATCCGCACGGTTTCGATGGCAGCCATCGTGACACTTGCCGCCGCCTGTGTTGCATTTCCGATTGGCTATTTCGCTGCGCGCTATGCACGGGGCAAGTGGAAGGCGCTGTTTTACATCGGCGTGATGCTGCCGCTTTGGTCAAGCTATCTGGTCAAGGTCTATGCTTGGAAACTGATCCTAGCCAAGGAAGGCATCCTGACCTGGATTTTCACCAAGCTGCATCTGACCTGGCTGCTTGAAGCCTGGCTGGCGATCCCCATTATTGGCGGCTATTCGCTTTCGGTCAGCTATACTGGGACTTTCCTTGTTTTCCTCTATGTCTGGCTGCCTTTCATGGTTTTACCGGTGCAAGCAGCACTTGAACGCGTCCCCGGCAGCTTTATCGAGGCATCCGGCGATCTTGGTGCGACACCGGGCCAAACATTCCGTCACGTGATTTTCCCGCTGGCCTTGCCGGGCATTGTTGCCGGCTCGATCTTTACCTTCTCGCTGACGCTGGGTGATTACATTATTCCGCAGATTGTCGGCTCATCCCGGCTGTTTATCGGTCAGGCGGTCTATGCCCAGCAGGGTACGGCGGGCAACATTCCGCTGGCAGCCGCCTTTACCGTCGTGCCGATTGTTATCATGGGCTTCTATCTTTGGGGTGCCAAACGGATGGGGGCTTTCGATGCGCTCTGATGGGAAACAACGCGCTCCTTGGGGCCTGAAACTTGCCGCCGGCCTTGGCCTTGCCTTCATGCATTTGCCGATTGCGCTGATTTTTGTCTATGCCTTCACGACAGAAGACAAATCCTATCAGTGGCCACCGCCCGGCTTTACCCTGAAATGGCTTGAGGTGACGTGGAACCGCCCGGATGTCTGGGAGGCGTTGAAACTGTCGCTGCAGACTGCAACCATTTCGACCCTGATTGCGATGGTTCTGGGAACGCTGTGTGCGGCGGCGGTATCACGCACCAAATTCTTTGGTCGTGAAACCATCTCGCTTCTGGTGATCCTGCCGATTGCACTTCCGGGCATCATTACCGGTATTGCGCTTCGTTCGGCATTTAGCATCGCCGACATTCCGTTTTCGATCTGGACGATCATCCTGGGTCACGCGACGTTCTGTGTGGTGGTTGTCTATAACAACGCGGTTGCGCGGTTCAGACGGACATCAGGGTCGCTGGTCGAGGCATCCATGGATCTGGGGGCCAACAATTTCCAGACTTTCCGGCATGTCATTTTGCCCAATATTGGCACGGCGCTTCTGGCCGGCGGCATGCTGGCCTTTGCCCTGTCCTTTGACGAGGTGATCGTCACGACCTTTACCGCCGGACAGCAGTCGACCCTGCCGATCTGGATGCTTGAAGAACTTGTCCGACCTCGCCAGCGCCCGGTCACCAATGTGGTGGCGATGGTGGTGGTTCTGGTCACGGTCCTGCCGATCCTGGCTGCCTATTACCTGACACGCGATGGCGATCAGGTGGCCGGATCGGGAAAATAACAGCACGCGATAACGCTACCAACGGGAGAGCTTATTATGGATACCAAGATGCTGATCGGCAGCAGCCTTGAAATGGGCGTTGAAGCCGAAGAGAACATCATTAATCCCAAGACCGGCGAAACCATCATGATGCTGCCCGAAGCATCGATGGAACAGATCGACCGTGCGGTCAGCGCGGCCGAGCACGCCTTCCAGTCATGGTCGCGCACAACCCCGGCAGAACGGTCAAACTACCTTCTGAAAATCGCTGATCGGATCGAAGCCGAGGCCGAAGAGTTCGTCAAACTGGAATCGCTTAATTGCGGCAAACCGATCAATGCGGTGCGCGATGATGAAATTCCGGCCATTGTCGATTGCTATCGCTTCTTTGCCGGTGCCGTGCGCTGCATGCAGGGGTCGATTGCCCGGGAATATATGGCGGGCCATACCTCGATGATCCGCCGCGATCCGATCGGGGTGGTCGGTTCCATCGCGCCATGGAACTATCCGATGATGATGATGGCCTGGAAACTGGCCCCGGCGATTGCCGGTGGCAACACGGTCGTTTTCAAGCCATCTGAACAAACGCCACTGACCGCGCTTAAGATGGCGACCATTCTGGCAGATATCCTGCCCGAAGGTGTGGTCAATATCGTTCTTGGTCGCGGTGCCACGGTCGGCAATGCCCTGATCAACCATCCAAAGGTCGACATGGTGTCGATCACGGGTGATGTCGCGACGGGTAAGAAGGTTCTTCAGGCTGCGGCCAAATCAGTCAAACGCACGCACCTCGAACTGGGTGGCAAGGCACCGGTGATTGTCTTTGATGATGCCGATGTCGATGCCGTTGTCGAAGGATTGCGGGCATTCAGTTACTATAACGCCGGTCAGGACTGCACGGCGGCATGCCGGATTTACGCCGGCCCGAAAATCCATGACAAGCTGGTGGCAGATTTGTCATCTGCGGTTTCCAGCATCGCCTATGCCCGTGCGGACGACAGCGAAAACGAAATCGGCCCGCTGATTTCCGAACGCCAGCGAGACCGTGTGGCAAGTTTTGTTGCGCGTGCATCCGAACAGAAACACATGGAAATTACCACCGGTGGCAAGCTGCATGATGGGCCTGGCTTCTTCTATCAGCCGACCGTGATTGCCGGTGCGCTTCAATCTGATGAAATCGTCCGGCGCGAAGTGTTTGGTCCGGTGGCGTCGATCACCCGCTTTACAGATGTGGATGAGGCCGTCGCATGGGCCAATGATTCCGATTACGGTCTGGCGTCTTCGATCTGGACCAAGGATATCTCGCGCGCCATGCAAACAAGTGCCCGCCTTCGTTATGGCTGCACCTGGATCAATACCCACTTCATGCTGGTCAATGAAATGCCCCATGGCGGTCTGAAACAGTCCGGCTATGGCAAGGATATGTCGCATTACGCGCTAGAGGATTACACCGCCGCCCGTCACATCATGATCGCGCACGGATAACCCAAAAATCCAGTCATCAGACAGAAAGGGCAGCCCATGGGCTGCCCTTTTTTATTTGTCTGGCTTATGGCCGAAACAGCTTTGCCGCCGGGTGTTCGAACGTTACCCGACCAGCCTTCATGCCCCAGATCGGGCGACTGATTTCGGAAACCACTTGTGCGCGGCTTTGGGCGGGCAGGACGATGAAGCTTGCAGCTTCGCCAACCGCGATCTTGCTGGATCGGCCCAGAAGTTTTGCCGGGGCGTCTGACACCATGGCAAAGCAGTTTTCAAGCTCGGCCTCGGTCGCAAGCTGACTGACATTGGCATAGAGGTTGGCCATGCGTGAGAGCGAACAATCACCATAGGGCGTAAACGGGTTCAGCACATTGTTGGTCGCAATCGTGCAGCACAGGCCGTGCCCGGCCAACTTGTGCGCCGGGGCCACGCCGCAGGGGACTGAATGATCATGATCGCGCCCGGTCAGAAACAGGTCGGTCGCGGGCAATACGGTCAAACCAATCCCGGCATCGCGCATGATGGCAATGGTGTCTTCAAGTTCGGGTTTGGGCAGCACCGATAGCTTGGTCACATGTCCGATCATCACGCGGCCCTGCCAGCCAAAGGCGATGGATTGCTTGGCAACTTCATCAAGATGGCGCCAGCTAGCATCCAGATCAAAATCAAGATGGAAATCGAGATCAACATCATAGTCGCGCGCCATTTCAAACAGACGCAGGATCTGGCCATGTGGATCGGTATCCATATAGGGACAACCGCCCAGCAGATCGGCACCACTATCCAATGCTTCGCGCAACAGTTCCTCGGTCCCGGGATAATTAAACAGGCCTTCCTGGGGGAAAACGCAAATCTCGATATCCATTGCCCAGGCATAGTCGGCCTTGAGCCGCTTGAGGGCGTTAAAGCCCGCCAAGCCGATGCCCGGATCAATCTCGACATGGGTGCGGACCGCATTGGTGCCCTCGGTGATTGCCTTTTCAATCACGCGGGCACCGCGGGCGTAAATGTCATCCTCGGTAAAGCAGCTTTTGGCGTTGGCGACGGCACTGATCGCGCCCTGAAGCGTGCCGGTTTCGTTTTTGGCCCGGTCCAGAATGCAGGCCTTATCAAGGTGGATGTGGCTTTCAACAAAGCCGCAACTGATCAGTTGGCCCGCTGCATCAAAACTTGGCGCATCACCCGTAATCGACTGGGCAATTTCAACAATTTTTCCATCCGCCACGGCAAGATCGACAAGCGCATTCTCACCATTCAGGCAGGCGTTCCTCACCAGATAATCAAGCATTCTCGTGTGTTTCCTGTTTTGGTTTCTTATCGCCTTGTTCCGAGCCACCCAGATAGGCAGCAATCAGGCGTTCATCTTTTCTCAGCTCAGATGCCTTGCCCTTGGCAACCACCTGCCCCTGTTCGAGGACATAGGCATAATCGGCGACCGAAAGCGCCATGGTTGCCATCTGATCAACCAGAAGGATGGTAACGCCCTCGTCGCGCAGTTCGCCCAGAATGGCATAAAGTTCCTCGACCATGGCCGGGGCCAGACCAAGCGATGGTTCATCGAGCAAAAGCGCCTTTGGCTTGGCGACCAGACCGCGCGCAATTGCCATCATTTGCTGTTCCCCACCTGACAACAACCCAGCCTGGCTGTTGATGCGATCGCGCAGACGCGGGAAGCGGTTCAGGATGGCTTCAAGTTCATCGGAACTGACAGGTTTGGGTTGCTTATAGGCCCCCAGTTCGATGTTTTCGCGCACGGTCAGTTCCGGGAAAACCTGACGGCCTTCGGGCACCAGAACCAAGCCCTGTTCCACGATCTGATGCGGGGCAAGGTCATGGATATATTCGTTGTTGAGAACGATCTTGCCATCCACGGGGCGCAGCAACCCGGCCAGTGCGGTCAGGAAGGTCGACTTGCCCGCACCGTTTGCGCCCAGAAGTGCAACCATTTCGCCCTGCCGGACCTTAAGATCGATAGAATGAAGAACCGGTGCGGCGCCATACCCGGCTGTTAGGCGCAGGGTTTCAATCACCGGAGAGTCCCCGGCCTCAAACGGGATCGGGCGCGGGCGGGCCTTCATTTCACCGTCGCCAAGATAGGCCGCGATAACCTGCGGGTCGTTTTGCACCGCCTGCGGGGTGTCAAAGATGATCGGGGTTCCGGCATCAACCGCCAAAATCTGATCGGAAATGCCCATGACCATTTCCATGTCATGTTCGACCAGCACCACCGTAATTCCGGCATCGGCCAGTTGGCGCAGCAATTTGGCCAGCGACACCTTATCGGCATGCATCAGGCCAGCAGCCGGTTCATCGAGCAACAACACACCGGGTTTGGTCGCCAGCGACCGGGCAATTTCAACCAGCCTGCGATCTACATGCGGCAGGTCACCGGCACGCGCATCGATATCGCCATGATAGCCACAAAAGGCCAGAAGCCCTGCGGCATGGTTGCGGTTGGCATCGGACGCAATCGCACTAAACGGTTTGCCAAATCGGCCGACGGGGATACCGGCAATGACGTTGTCGATCACCGACATGTTTTCAAACAGACGGGTCGCCTGATAGGTGCGCGCAATGCCATTACGCGCAGCAAAATCGGTGGGCTTGCCAGCGATGTCCTGATCCCCGATGCGAACGGTCCCTTCGGTCGGTTTGTAGAACCCGCTGATGATGTTCAAAAGCGTGGTTTTACCCGCCCCGTTCGGCCCGATGAT